>NZ_CP178750.1:3847525-4168153 GCF_047323225.1 Bdellovibrio sp. HCB-110 | reverse complement strand
CAGTTTCCCCTCAAGTGCTTGGACCTCTTAACAAGGGGAGCTGAAGTTTTCAACAGTTGACCTTCTTGCCGCAACGTGCTTTATTAGTGCCCCACGTATCTAGTTGTGAACAACTTTGTGGCATACATATATAGATGTAACTGACGTCATTTAGCGTCGTAAAAAACTGTCCGGGGAGATAGATAATGAAACGTACATACCAACCATCAAATAAACGTCGTAAAACTACACACGGTTTCCGCGCTCGTATGGCTACTAAAGCTGGCCAAGAAGTTCTTAATCGTCGTCGCGCTAAAGGTAGAAAGCGTTTGACGGTTTCTACAGGTGGAAAATAGTTCTCCACACGTAATTAAGCGAAGTTCTGAATTTCTCTCTCTCAAACAAACGGGAAAAAGATATTGGCCTACGAAATGGTTGCTTCTGAATTATCAGAAGAACTCAGTAGGTCAGTTGCGTTTTGGAGTGACTGCAAGTCGTAAAATCGGCCCTGCAGTTGTTCGAAACAAATTGAAACGTTGGTCGCGAGAATACTTCAGGGCTTTACTTGTGGCGGGAAAAACTATTGAAGCCGACATCAACATCATCTTTAAACCTATGGATGCCAACTTTTACAAAGGCCTCGCTCATGAGGAATTTGTCAAAGCTCTGGATCGGGGTTTGGAAGTCCTACGAAAAAATCTTTAAGAGTCTTCTTATGATTTTCGTGGCGGCTTATCGAACTCTAGGGACTACTCATCTGGGTGGTTCTTGTCGCTTTGAACCTAGTTGTTCCGCCTACGCTGTTGAAGCTATTAAAACTCATCACACACATAGAGCACTTTGGTTAATCACTAAAAGAGTATGCAAATGTCGTCCGGGTGGGCCTTATGGCTACGATCCGGTCCCTGGAGGGAAAACCGATGCAACAAAAGAATGACACTCCATCCTTCTTTGAACCAAAAACAATTATCGCTGTTGCCGCTGTCGCTTTGATCTACTTTGGTTGGCAAACGTATTTGGGAAAGAAATATCCTAACTACAACAAACCAAAAGACGCACAAACTCAGACACAAACGAAAACTCCTGATGCTTCCACTCCTGCTGCAGCATCAAGTCCGGTAGAAACAAAATCTGAAGTCGTTTCTGCTCCGGCAACTCAAGAACAAACTTTCAATTTCTCGAATGATAAAGTTTCTTTCACGCTGACGAACAACGGTATGGGTTTGAAAAACTTCACCGTGAACAACTATCAGGATAAAGAAAAAAACAATATCAAACTAGGTGCTTCTAATACAGACAGCTTGTTTGAAATGCGCTGGGCGGGCGACGTAAAGCCTTTGCAATTCAATGTCACTGAACAAGCTCCGGGCCACTATGTAGGTACGGCGCAAATTGGTGAGACAACAGTAAAAAGAGAACTTAAATTCAACCCAGAGAACTCTTCTTTCACAAACACAGTTGTTGTGACGAATGCGACGGAAGATTTCAAAAAAGGTTTTTCTCTTTTGATTCCTGAAAAAATCCACGTTGCGGGTTCTTCTTCTATCTTTTTCCCTTCTTATGAGCATCAAGATTTCTTCGTTGTTCATAACGGTGGAAAGCATGAGACTGTGAACTTTAGTGGTGCAAAAGAAAATGTGACTCAGGCATTCACTTCGACTTCTATTCTTTCTGTAAGCTCCCAATACTTTGCGGCGGCCATTCTTGATAAATCAGAGATCATTCCTGAGGTCAAAGTCGCTTCACAAGTGAATGAAAAGACAGCTTTGGCGGAACTTATCTACAAGCCAGCACAAGTGAAGCCAGAGATGAATTTCTCTGAGATTTTCTATGCAGGTCCTAAATCTATTGATGCTTTAAAAGCGGTGGATCCCGAACTTGCGAACATCATCGACTTTGGTTTCTTCGGTTTTATCGCAAGACCATTATTGTACGTGATGAAAGCTTGTCACTCTGTAGTTGGCAACTGGGGTGTGGCGATCATTCTTCTAACACTTCTAGTTCGTCTGTGTGTTCTTCCTTTCAACATCATGTCTTTCAAATCAATGAAGGCGATGCAAAAGGTTCAACCGGCGATTCAAGCTCTTCGTGAAAAATACAAAGAAGACCCAATGCGCCTGAACCAAGAGATGATGGCCGTGATGAAACAACACGGAGCCAACCCAGTTGGTGGTTGCCTTCCAATGTTGCTGCAAATCCCTGTCTTCTTCGCTTTGTATCGTGTGATCGGATCTAGTATCGAGCTTTACAACTCGCCATTTGCGGGTTGGATTCACGATTTGAGCGCCCATGATCCATTCTATGTATTGCCAGTTTTGATGGCGGTCTTCATGTTCATCCAACAAAAGATCACTCCATCAACAATGGATCCTACACAAGCTAAGATCATGGCGTTTTTGCCACTCGTTTTCTCATTGTTCATGTTGCAATTGCCTTCAGGTCTTACACTTTACATGGTTGTGAGCACTCTGTTCGGTATCATTCAACAGTATCTAATTATGAGAGAGAAAAGTCCGTCCGTACCAGTGAAGGCGGCAAAAGCGTAACCGACGGCAGTCGGCAGTGCGGAGGGCCGCAGGGCCCGGGAGCTGAAGCAGCTCCGAACTTGAAATTTATTTTTTATACTTAGGAGGTAACATGGGTTTTTTCAGTAAGCTTTTCGGGGGGAAAAGCAAAGGTGCTAATAGTGAAGTAGAAGCACTTGTTCAAAAGACCTTAGAGGGGATCATCGAGAAAGCACAATTCGATCTTACTTTCGAACTGAGAACAGAGAAAGAAGACGATGGTGGAGCTACTTTGGCAGTTGAATTCAACGGTGCTGACGAAGAGATCTTAAAGGATAAAAAAGGTCAAATGTTGGATGCTTTCCAACTTTTCCTTAAACGTGTGATCCAACACAACTTCCCTGAAGATAAAACAAATATCACAGTGGACTGCGGTGGATATCGTGATGAATCAGCAAATGCTCTTATCGAGCGCGCTGAAAATTTGAAAGCTATCTGCATCGAACAAGGTAAGTCAGTGTACTACCGTGCTTTGCCTCCAAAAGATCGCAAAGTTGTTCACCAATACTTGGCTAAAGATCCTCGCGTAAAAAGCCGTTCACTAGGTGATGGCCTTTACAAAAAGATCAAAATTTATCCAGCAAAAGGACAATCTCAAGGAAACGCTTCCGAAGAGATGTCTAACGACTAAGGCGACGGTAGTCGCGGAGAGCCGCAGCGCCTTCGGGCGCGCAGGCTGAACCAGCTCTGAAAATGGGCTTATAAGGAAAGTTACTATGTATCGTGGAGATCGTGATCAAGACACTATTTGTGCGGTCTCCACTCCTCACGGAGTGGGCGGAATCTCGGTTATTCGTGTGAGTGGTCCTCGCACCCTTTCAATTGTCTCTAAAATCTGCACATTTTTGCCTGAACATCCTGAATCTCATAAGGCGTATTTTGGATCTTTAAAAGATACCAACTCGCATGATGAAATTGACGAAGTCTTGGCAACTTATTTCAAGCACGGGAGGTCCTTCACGGGGGAAGAAGTCATCGAGATTTCTTGCCACGGAAGCCCGGTGATTTGTCAGAGTATTTTGCAGCAACTTGTTCAATTAGGCGCGCGCCCGGCTGATCGCGGGGAATTTACTTATCGCGCTTTCATGAATGGAAAATTGGATCTTATCCAAGCTGAAAGTGTACTTTCATTGATTGAAAGTCAGAGTCAGCAGGCTGCGAAGCTCGCACTTCGTCAGCTTAAAGGTTCTATTTCCCACAAGCTTGAAGAAATTGAAAATGATATGACCTGGATTTTAGCTCACGCTGAGGCGGGTATTGATTTTTCTACGGAAGGTATCAAGGTTGTCGAAAACGACATCGTTCTCAATCGTCTTGATAAAATCGAAAAAGGCCTTGAAGAACTTGTCGGAACTTTCAAAGTGGGACGTCTTCTTAAAGATGGTTTCCGTGTGGTTCTAACGGGTCTTCCGAACGTGGGTAAATCAAGTCTTCTTAATCTTTTCTTGGAAGATGAAAGAGCTATCGTCACGGACATTCCAGGAACCACTCGTGATGTGATTCATGGGGACACTAGTTTCAAAGGCGTGAAGTTTACTTTCTTAGACACAGCCGGCCTTCGCGAATCGGTTTCAGACCTTGTAGAAAAAATCGGGATTCAAAAAAGCCGTGAAGCCACAGGGGAATCAGACTTTGTTTTCTTTGTCTTTGATATTGAAAAAGGTCTTTCCACTGAAGAACTAACGATTTTAGATGGTTTAGAGCCTCAAAGAACCTATATTTTGGCTAATAAAACCGACCGTCTTTCTGCTGTTCCAGCCGTAGAAACTGTCGAAAAAGCCCTTAAAAACAGTAAATTTTTCCAAAAAATCGGGGACTTAGAGAGCTTCCTCAAAAGAAGGGTGTTCTTTGTCAGCGCCCTTGATAAAAAGGTGCGTTCTCGTGTCCTTGAAGACTTGGTGAAAGAGTTCGGCGACTTGCAGATGGAAAACACGGTTTTGATTTCCAACTCTCGTCATCTTGAAAACCTTTCGCGAGCTCTTGAGAACACGCGCCGTTCAAAGGCTGTTGTGGAAGATGGATTGGGCGAAGAATTCTTAGCAATTGAATTCAAAGAAGCCTTGATCGCCATCCACGAAACTTTGGGCAAACGATTCGATGATCAAATCATGGATCGTGTTTTTAAAGAGTTTTGTATCGGGAAGTAATATGAGCACAAAAAAGTATGATGTGATTGTCGTCGGTGCGGGACACGCAGGCGTTGAAGCTTGTTTGGCTTCGGCTCGCCTTGGTCTTCAAACTTTGATGGTGACTTCAAATATCAATCGTATTGCTTACATGAGTTGCAACCCTTCTATCGGTGGACTTGCAAAAGGTCACATGGTTCGTGAGATCGATGTGCTTGGCGGTCAAATGGGTATCGCGGCCGATGAAACTTGCATTCAATATAAACGTTTGAATTCTTCCAAGGGTCCCGCGGTTCGCGGAACTCGTGTGCAAAATGACAAACATCTTTATTCTCAATTCCAGACAGATGCTCTCAAAAATCAGCCGAACTTGGATCTTCTTGAAGGTGAAGTGAAGCGCTTGATCTTGGAAAAAGATTTGTGCGTGGGTGTTGTTCTTCAAGACGGCTCAGAAATTTTCGCCAAAGCCACGATCATCACAACAGGCACGTTCATGAATGGTGTGATGCATATCGGTCTTCGCCAGGAAGCCGGTGGTCGTGTGGGTGATAAGCCTTCCATCGGTTTATCAGATCAATTGGCGCAATTTGGTTTTGAAGTAAAAAGACTTAAAACGGGAACTCCGGCGCGTCTTCATAAAGACAGCATTGATTGGTCAAAGACAATTCCTCAGGGTGGCGATGAAAAGGTCTATCCTTTTAGCTACCGTTCTTCAGAGAAATTGAAACTTCCGCAAGTTCTTTGTTATCTCACGCGCACGACAGAACAAACTCATGAAATTATTCGTGGCAACTTAGACAAGTCGCCCATGTTCTGTGGAATTATCGAAGGGACGGGCCCTCGCTATTGTCCTTCGATTGAAGATAAGATCACTCGCTTTGCTGATAAAGCAAGTCACCAAACTTTCTTGGAACCCGAAGGTCTTTCTACGGATCTTATTTATCTTCAAGGGATCTCGACAAGTTTGCCTGAAGAAGTTCAGGATCAATTTCTAAAAACTATTCCTGGTCTTGAGAATGTCAAAGTGGTCCGCTACGGCTATGCGGTTGAGTACGACTATATTGAACCGACTCAAATCTGGCATCGCTTAGAAACAAGAACGATTCGCCAACTTTTCCTCGCAGGACAAATCAACGGAACTTCAGGTTATGAAGAAGCCGCGGCTCAAGGATTTGTGGCTGGTGTAAATGCGGCTCACAGTATTTTGGGGCGTGACGAATTTATTTTAGCTCGTGATGAAGCCTATATTGGTGTCTTAATTGATGATCTGGTGACGAAAGGAACTCGCGAACCTTATCGCATGTTCACGTCTCGCGCAGAACATCGTTTGGTTTTGCGAGAAGATAATACTATCGACAGGTTAGGTGCTATCGCACAAAAGATCGGTATTGTTTCAGAAGCGTCATTGCAAATTTTGGCGGACCTTCAGGCAAAACGTAAAAACCTTCTTGAAAGACTGCGCACAGAGAAGATTTATCCAACCAAAGATGTGCAAGAGTTGCTGGCGACAATCCCGACTCCAGAACTAACAAAGTCTTTAACATTCGAAGAGTTGCTGCGCCGACCTGAAATTTCTTGTTCGCACTTAGAGAAGTTTAATTTCACTGTTGATGCAGACCCAAACATCAATGAACCAGTGGAAATTGAAGTGAAGTACTCTGGCTACGTGAAAAGACAGATGGAACTTATCAATCAATCAAAACGCCTGGAAGAAATGCTTCTTCCGGAAGGTCTTGTGTATGCAGATATCAGAGGTCTCTCCACAGAGGAAAAAGATAAGCTGCAACGCGTTAAGCCACGTACCTTAGGCCAAGCTCAACGCATCAGTGGTGTTAATCCATCCGCAATTCAGGCTATAATGATCCATCTTAAAGGTCATAAAAAAATCAAGGAGATGGGGCTTGGCGGACAAACAGGAACAGGAAGCACCGATAATATACTGGCGCATTGATGAGTGGTTCCCGGATCTAAGTCCTGAGGTCAAATCTCGACTTAAGACCTATCATGAAGAGCTATTAAAGTTTAATCGCACATTGAATCTTATTTCGCCAAAGACTCTCTTTGTGGCGGACGCTCTTCATTTTTCTGACTCGATTCTGGCGTCTCGCACGATTTATTCTTCGAACACGAAGATCGACAAGATCTTTGATCTCGGAAGCGGAAATGGTTTCCCCGGGATGGTCTTTGCGATTCTTTACCCTCAGGTTCAGGTCGTATTGGTCGAAATCGATCAGAAGAAGTGTGAGTTCCTCAGACATCTTGCCGGGGTTCTAAAACTATCAAATGTGACCGTCGAAAATAAGAATGTCGATGCTTTCCCGGATGGATCCATGCAGTACACGATGGCTCGCGGGTTTGCCTCTATTTCAAAGGCTATTTTAATTACTCGCAAGATAGTTCCTAAGGGCGGGGTCTTTTATCACCTTAAAAGTGAAGAGTGGGGGATTGAGGTGGGAGAAATTCCAACCCAGCTTTGTTCTATCTGGAGCCCATCGCTTGTGGGGGAATACAAACTTCCTGTGGGCGCTGTGAAGTTTTCAGTCGTTAAAACAGACAAAATCGCCTAATGTTCCACGTGGAACATTGTTAATGACCCCCGGCCGCTGGTACGGGGGTTTTTTCTTGCCCAAAACCCGTTTCTTTCAGCCGTTCGTTCACATCCCAGGTTCTTTTTGCGTTTCTCAACTTCTTTTCTATCTGATAGGAGTCCCACTCTTTGGGATCAGGCCAAGGCTCACCCTTTTTGAATGCTTTAAGATAGGATTTCTTCGAGGACTTCTTACGAGCCTCTATTTTTAGTTCGAGATACTGCTTTTCTTGCTCCAGGCGAGTGATTCTATCTTTAGATTCATCCACTCTTTTTTGGGCGTACTTGATTTGCCCTGTTTGAGGAACAACATCTTTTAATGTCTGCTCGTGCTCTTCGAGAGTTTTCTTTTCACCCTCAAGCGCTTGAGTTGTCGCCGCAAGAGAGGCCGTAAGATCAGAATATATAGGATCTTTGAGCTCCGGATTTGGGTCGGGCTTATTGCAGGCAGTGAGTGCGAATAGAATGATGGTTACGCTGAGTAGTCTTTTAAACATAGTTGTTCCACGTGGAACATCGGCAAAAGAAGAGAAAAACATAAGGTGTGGCGCGAAAAACTGGTCTTTACGCTTGCAAGTTTTTTGAAAAAGGCAGACTTTTGAATCTCAAGGAGGAAAAATGGCAAAAACGATCTGCATAGCTAACCAAAAAGGTGGTGTTGGTAAGACAACGACGTCTGTAAACCTCTCCTCGGCGCTGGCTACTCTCGGAAAAAGAGTTCTTTTGATCGATATGGATCCTCAAGGAAACGCATCGAGCGGTTTGGGTATCAAAAGATACGAAAGTCAGGATAGCAATAGCTATCACGTACTCATCGGCGAAAAAACTTTGGCCGAGGCTACTCAAAACACATCAAATCCAAACTTAAAGATATCCACGGCTAATCCTGATCTCGTTGGAGCAGAGATTGAGCTTGTTGATATGCCGCAGCGTGAATATCGCTTAAAACAAGCAATTGCCACAGTGGCTGATCAATATGATTTCGTATTGATCGACTGTCCTCCATCTTTGGGTCTTTTAACTTTGAATGCATTGAATGCGGCGGACAGCTTCCTTGTTCCTCTTCAATGTGAATACTATGCCCTTGAAGGTTTGAGCCAGTTGCTCAACACCGCGGGCCTCATCAAAAAGAATTTGAATCCGCAATTACATATTGAAGGAATCGTTCTTACGATGTTCGACGTTCGTAACAACCTCAGCCACCAAGTTGTGACTGAGATTAAAAACCATTTTGGCGATAAAGTTTTTAACGCCATCATTCCAAGAAACGTACGCCTCAGTGAGGCACCAAGCCACGGTCAATCCATCCTCGATTACGACAGCAAATCCGTTGGCGCGGTAAGATACTTGGAGCTTGCAAAAGAAGTTGTCACTCGTTCAGAGCAAAAAACGACTTCAGAAGCGGCTCCACAGACACAACAAAATTCTTATGAAGGGGAAGTAAATGTCTGATTTTGCTGTTGAATCTTCAAACAAAAAGAAAGGCCTTGGCCGTGGATTGGGATCACTCTTAGGTGGACCTGCTCCGGCGGAAATTCCAACGCCTAAAGCTCCTTCTCAAGCAGCAACTAATAATAATGTTACATCAACGACTCCTACGGCTCCAGTGAGCTCTCAACAAGCGACACCCGTCGCCCCTCCCGTAGATCCTGAGAGCAAAATCTGGAAAGTAGGAATCGATAAACTTTCCCCTGGCCAATATCAGCCTCGCCGTCACTTTGAAAAAGAGCCGCTTCAAGAGTTGGCTCAATCTATTAAAGAGAACGGAATTCTTCAGCCGATCGTGGCTCGTCGTACGACTTCTGGAAAACTAGAAATCGTGGCGGGTGAGCGTCGTTGGAGAGCAGCGCAACTTGCGGGTCAGCATGAAGTTCCAGTTATCCTTAAGAGTTACGATGACAAACAAGCGTTGGAACTTGCGATTGTTGAGAATATTCAACGTGAAGATTTGAATCCAATTGAAGAGGCAGAAGGTTATTCTCGTCTTATTTCTGAGTTCAAGTTGTCGCAACAACAAGTGGCTGAAAAAGTAGGGAAGGATCGTGCGACTGTAGCGAATGCGGTTCGTCTTCTTTCTTTACCTCAAGAGATCAAAGAGATGATTTCTGAGAACACTCTTTCAGTGGGTCACGCCAAAGTTCTTTTGGCCCTACCTGATGCAAAAAAACAACTCGAGTTCGCAAAAAAAGTGATCAACGAAAAAATTGCGGTTCGTAAGCTCGAAAAAATGGTGCAGGCTGTTGTAAAAGGTGGCGAGGAAAAAGAAGAGGAAACTGCAAGCTTTGACTCGAACGTCACTCAGCGCCTGATTTCTGGTTTGAGTGATGAGCTTCAAAAAATGCTCGGCACCAAAGTGAACATTGATTATTCCAATTCAAAAGGTAAAATCAGTATTCATTTCTATTCAGACGATGAACTTACTAATTTAGTAGATAGGCTTAAAGAAGGATGGCAGTAGCATTTCCTCCCTCATTACAAGAAGATCTCCTCTCTGGTCACGTCACAGCGATTCTTGACCAGGGGACGCATTTCGAAGGAAAGCTCAGCTTCGAAGGCACCGTGCAAATCGGCGGGGACTTTAAGGGAGAAATCTTTACTAAGGATACCATCGTTATCAACGAGGGTGCGTCTGTGACCGCCCAAATTGAAGCTGATACTATAGTTATATCTGGCCGGGTGGAGGGAAATCTCTTTGCCCGTCGCAGAGTTATCATGCATCCGCCCGCTGTGTTTAAAGGCACAGTAACATCTCCTAGTTTACGTATCGATGAAGGGGTTGTTTTCGAGGGTGCGTCCTATATGCCTAAGTCTTAGGCAGCAACATTATCAACTAGAAATTCGCCTTGACCGTCCATTGCCCAACAGGTAAATCCGAAGCTCAAAAACTAGTAGGGATTTCAACTAAATGGACATTTTTGGACAATTAGGTATTAATACCACCGCAGCCTTTCAGTTCGTACTATTTGCTATCGCTTTGATCTTTTTGAGCAAAGTTGTCTTCGCGCCATACGCGCATGCACTTGAAGAAAGACAAAGAAGAACTAAAGGGGGCGAAGATCTCGCTCTTGAATATCAAAACAAATCCGTAGAGTTGCACAGCGAATACGAGACAAAAACTCGTGAGCTAAATGGTCAAATCAAAGGCGTTGTCGACACGGCAAAATCACAAGCAAACAAAGATTACGAAGCAATGGTTTCTAAAGCTCGCACTGAAGCGGAAAAGCTTGTTCACGACAATCGCGCGAAAATCACCTCTGCAGTTCAAGCAGCTTCTGCTGATTTGAAAGCTCAAACAAATGCAGTGGCGATGGCTATCACAACTAAGTTGTTAAAATAAAAGAGAGTAAGACATGAAGTTACTTCTGAATCTATTCATTATCTTGGCTCCTGCGCTTGTGATGGCGGCAGGTGGAGAACATGGCGGCGGACACGGCGATGCGCACGTACCTAAAGTTGTGATCTATCAATTGATCAACGTTGCAATTCTTGTTGCGGGTCTTGTGTACTTCACAAAAGACAGCGTTGTTTCTTTCTTCTCTGGAAGAAAAGCAGCTTACCTTGAGGCGGCTCAAAAATCTGCGTTCGCACGCGAGCAAGCAGAAAAAGAATTCGTAGATATCAAACACAAATTGTCTCACCTCGATGCAACCCGCGAAGAGTCTATGCAAAAAGCGCAAGCTCATGCTGATGACATGAAAAGACAAATCATGGAAGAAGCAAACGAAGTTGTAAAACGCATTCGAGAAGATGCTGAGCTGACTGCGAAACTTGAAGTGCAACGCGCACAAAAAGAACTTCGTTCGCAACTTTTGAAAGACTCAATGGAAGCAGCTCGCATCGTGATGACGAAAGATCTTGGTTCTGCTGATCAACAAAAACTTCAAAAAGATTTCATCAACAACGTGGGAGTGTAAGCCATGGTAAGTGAAGTTTCTAAAAGATACGCAAAGGCTCTTCTCGCGGTTACAAAACAAAAAGGCATCCACGCTAAAGCGTTTGCTGAATTGCAAACTTTGGCGCAAGCATTCTCTGCGGATGCTGCGATTAAAAACTATTTTGCTAATCCAATGATTTCTCCAGATCAAAAAGTAGCGGCAGTAAAAGCGGCCCTTTCTGGCAAAGGAGTTTCTGAAGAAGTTCTCAACACATTGGTACTTCTTGGCGAAAAAGGTCGTTTGGAAATCCTCGCTCAAGTTGCTCTAGCGTTCAGAGATCTTCTGGATCTTGAAGAAGGTGTGACTCGTGGAGTGGTTCGCTCTGCTCAGCCTCTGTCAGCTGACGGCCAAAAAGAGATCGAACAAAAGATCAATAAGGTTTTAAACAAGAAGATCGTATTGACTTACGAACAAGATCCGAAGCTTTTGGGCGGTGTTGTTGCTCAAGTGGGCGGATGGACTTTCGATGACAGCATCGATACGCATTTGAAAAAATTGAATGAAGAATTAAACAGGAGAGCCAACTAACAATGGAAACACAAATTCGTGCTGACGAAATCAGTCGTGTTCTCAAAGAACAAATCAATCAATACAACAAAAAGATTGAAGTAAGCGAAACAGGTAGCGTTCTTTCCGTAGGGGACGGTGTTGCCCGTATTTACGGTCTTGAAAATGCAATGGCCGGTGAACTCGTCGAGTTCCCAGGCGAAGTATTCGGTATGGTATTGAACCTTGAAGAAGGTCACGTGGGCGTGGTTATCTTCGGTGAAGACCGCCACATCAAAGAAGGCGACACTGTTAAGAGAACAAAGAAAATCGTTCAAGTTCCAGTTGGTGAAGCTCTTCTTGGTCGCGTAGTTGACGCTCTTGGAAACGCAATCGACGGTCGTGGTGCTATCAACACTCCTCACAGCCGCGTCGTTGAATTGAAAGCTCCTGGTATCGTTTACCGTCATCCAGTTGAAGAACCTCTTCAAACAGGTATCAAAGCGATCGACGCTCTTGTACCAATCGGTCGTGGACAACGTGAGTTGATCATCGGTGACCGTCAAACTGGTAAAACTGCTATCGCGGTTGACACTATCATCAATCAAAAAGGTCAAGGCGTTCACTGCTTCTACGTAGCTATCGGTCAAAAACAATCGACTGTTGCTCTAGTAGTTGAAAAATTGCGCGCAGCGGGTGCTCTTGAGTACACAACTGTTATCGCGGCGAATGCATCTGACCCAGCGCCACTTCAATTCTTGGCTGCTTACTCTGGAACAGCAATGGCTGAATACTTCCGTGATACTGGCAGACATGCATTGATTGTTTACGATGATTTGACGAAACAAGCACAAGCTTACCGTCAAGTATCTTTGCTTCTTCGCCGTCCTCCAGGACGTGAAGCGTATCCAGGAGACGTATTCTATCTTCACAGCCGTTTGCTAGAGCGTGCTTCGAAGTTGTCTGCGGATAAAGGCGGTGGTTCTTTGACGGCGTTGCCAATCATCGAAACACAAGCGGGCGATATCTCTGCTTACATCCCAACAAACGTTATCTCTATCACTGATGGACAGATCTTCCTTGAATCAGACTTGTTCTATAAAGGTATCCGTCCAGCGATCTCTGTAGGTAAATCAGTATCGCGCGTAGGTGGTGCGGCTCAAATCAAAGCGATGAAACAAGTTGCCGGTTCAATGAAACTTGAACTTGCTCAGTTCCGCGCGATGGAAGCTTTCGCAGCGTTTGCTTCTGACTTGGATAAAGCAACTCAACAACAATTGGCGCGTGGTCGTCGTTTGGTTGAAGTTCTTAAACAAGGTCAATACTCTCCAGTAAAAGTGGAAGAGCAAATTGCGATGATCTTCGCAGCTTCTAACGGTTTTGTTGATGCTTACCCAGAGACAGACGTTAAGAAATACGAAAAAGAAATGATCGAGTTCTTGAAAAACAAGCACACTGACATTCTTAAAACTATTTCTGAGAAAAAAGCGATTGCTGACGATACTAAAAAGGCGCTTTTGGCGGCTCTTGAAGAGTTTAAAGCTGTATTCCAACCTTCTACTAAGAAGTAATTTGGTGCTAAATGGCTAGCTTAAAGGATATCCGGGCTCGAATTGAGTCCACTAAAAACACCCAGCAGATCACGAAAGCGATGAAGCTCGTGTCTGCTGCAAAGTTACGTAAGGCGCAAAATAACATCGTTAATATGCGTCCTTATGCATTGACTTTGCGTAAGGTGATTGCGGATATCGCTGTGACAAACAAAGTGTCGCATCCGTTGATGGAGAAGAAAGAACAAGTGAAGAATGTTTTGCTTGTTGTTATCACTTCTGATCGCGGTCTTTGCGGCGCTTTCAACAGCAATATCAACAAATTCACTGAAAACTATATTAAAGAAAATAAAGCGAAGCTCGAGAAAATCGACTTCATCTTTATCGGTCGTAAAGGTCACGACTATTTCGCGAAAAGAGACGTCAAAGCTGTCGATTACATCACAAAGCTTGATAAAGACATCTCTTACGAGTTGGCTTCGAAAGTCGCTAACCGCGTGATGGAAGATTACCTTGAGGGCAACTACGACGAAGTTCGTATTGTTCATAACCAATTCAATTCCGCGATTTCTCAAACTGTAGTTTGTGAGACGATCTTGCCTATCGATATCGGCTTGACGACTTTCAAAACGGAAGCTGAGAAGGCGAATGAATTTGCTGTCGACATGATTTTCGAACCAGCTCCCGAGCAGATCATCAAAGAACTTCTCGAGAAGCATTTCGATCTTCAAGTTTACAGATGTATGTCTGAGTCTGTTGCCGGTGAACATGGTGCTCGTATGAGCGCGATGGAGAACGCGACAAACAATGCGCGTGACATGATCAACAAGCTCACGTTGACGTACAACAAATTGAGACAAGAAAAAATTACTACAGAATTGACTGAAATCGTATCTGGCGCAGAAGCGCTTAAATAGGGGAGCTGAATAATGGCATTCGGTAAAGTAAAACAAGTAACTGGTCCCGTAGTGGACGTAGAGTTCGAAGGCGGAGAACTTCCTGCGATCAACTCTGCTCTTCGTGTAACTAACAAATTCGTATCTGACTCTGAATTCAACCTTGTTCTTGAAGTTGCTCAACACTTGGGTGACAGCGTAGTAAGAACAATCGCAATGGACCAAACTGAAGGTTTAGTTCGTGGCGAAAAAGTAAAAGCTTTGGGCCAAATGATCACAGCTCCAGTAGGACGTGAAGCTTTGGGTCGTATCATCAACGTAGTTGGTGAACCAATCGACGAAATGGGTCCAGTAAACGCAAAAGAACACTGGGGTATCCACAGACCAGCACCAAAATTCGAAGACCAAGCGACATCAGCGGCAATGTTGATGACAGGTATCAAGGTCGTTGACCTTCTTGCTCCTTACGCAAAAGGTGGAAAGATCGGTTTGTTCGGTGGTGCGGGTGTAGGTAAAACAGTTCTTATCCAAGAATTGATCCGTAACATCGCTACTGAGCATGGTGGTTTCTCTGTATTCGCGGGCGTTGGTGAACGTACTCGTGAAGGAAACGATCTCTGGAGAGAGATGAAAGAATCAGGCGTTATCTCTAAGACGGCGCTAGTATTCGGACAAATGAATGAACCTCCTGGAGCGCGTGCGCGTGTTGCATTGACTGGTTTGACTGTTGCGGAATACTTCCGTGACGTAGAAAACCAAGACGTTCTTTTCTTCGTTGATAACATCTTCCGCTTTACTCAAGCGGGTGCCGAAGTGTCTGCACTTCTTGGCCGTATCCCATCTGCCGTCGGTTACCAACCAAACTTGGCGACTGAAATGGGTGCTTTGCAAGAGCGTATCACTTCTACTAAGAAGGGTTCGATCACTTCAGTTCAAGCGGTATACGTACCTGCCGATGACTACACGGATCCAGCTCCTGCAACAACATTTACTCACTTGGATGCAACGACAAACTTGGATCGTGATATCGCTGCTATGGCGATCTTCCCTGCGGTTCACCCGTTGACTTCAACTTCTCGTTTGCTTGACCCACAAGTCATCGGCGAAGAGCACTACAAATGTGCCCGTGACGTTCAAGCATTGTTGCAACGTTACCGTGAACTTCAAGATATCATCGCTATCTTGGGTATGGACGAGTTGTCTGAAGACGATAAACTTGTTGTATCTCGTTCTCGTAAAATCCAACGTTTCTTGTCTCAACCATTCTTCGTTGCTGAGCAGTTCACTGGCTTGCAAGGTAAATACGTTGATATCAAAGACACTGTTAAAGGTTTCCGTGAGATCCTTGACGGTAAACACGATGCTCTTCCTGAGCAAGCGTTCTACCTTGTTGGAACTATCGAAGACGTTATCGAGAAAGCTAAGAAGCTACAGGCGTAATTCCTGTAGCCTTGGAAACGCAGGCTTCGCGGCCTGCGCTTGAAAGGTAGAGATATGTTTAAATTAACTATCGTGACTCCAGAAAGACGTTTGCTCGTCAACCAAGAGGTTGAAGAAGTAACTGTTCCTGGCTTCAAAGGAGAACTCAACATTCTTCCTGGTCACGCGCCATTGATCACAACACTTGAGACAGGTGTTATGAAATGGAAATTGAAGGGCAAAGAAAAGCAAGACACAGCTGTTATCAGCTGGGGCTATTGCCAAGTAAACCCTGAAGGCGTGAACGTTCTTGCGAACATCGCAGATCTTCCAGAGGAAATTGATCTCCAAGCTACAAAAGAATTCTTGGCTCAATCTGAAAAACGCATCATGAATGAGCTTATCACTGACGAAGACTGGACACAGTTCCAACGTGAGTGGGCTCGCGCAAGAGCGAAACTCGATGTGGCTGAAGGCCAAGCTAAGAAGTAATTCTTAGAAATTTCTAAAAGAATTTAAAAGGCCCTCTGAAAAGAGGGCCTTTTGTTTTCGGGCTCCTGCCTTCAACTTCTGGCATCCAACTTGTAAGCAAGCTTCTTTGATTTGTTACTAATGAATTAAAGGACGCCTTATATGTCAGAACATTCGGAAGTCGTACGCGACTATGTAGAACTCCGGAACTATTTAGCGAGGAGCAATCCTCAGCCCAATATGGAGTTTGAAATTAATTTTAAAATCGAGAATGGGTCTTTGTTGGCGTTTAATACGTTATCAAAGGCAAAGGTGGAATTGGCGCGCGTTCGTCCTCACTCCGTTAACCTTTACCTTCCATATTATGGCGTTATGTTTGAGAAATATGCCGTAAGTCTTATTAGATATGTGAATAGTCAGCAAAACATGGAGAACTCAGTGAATGCAATTACGGAGATAATTAAGTTAGCGAATCACCACAAGAAAAGCTTGGGTCTAAGAGAAGCCTATGAGCCTGAGGGTTAGATAGGTCATTAAGATAGAAACTTTTTTATCTTTTCCAAATCAGAACTGATTTCGAGGCGCATTTCGGCGGGGGTTTGCAGTCGTATATTGGAGTCGTCGAATTCCAAAAGTTGCCACTCATTATTCTGAAAAATGAATTCCGCATAAAAACGGATTCCGCAAAAACTCAGAGTAAGTTGATTTCTCAAATACGAAACAACTCCATAAATTTTGCGACAACCAATGTAGCAGGCCACCGTGTCCCGAAAAACGTGATCCTCGGTATAGGTGTCCTCTTTGTGTTCAACTTCAAATACACCATCATCCTTCGGGTGAAGTATAAAATAGGATAAATTTCCTTCAGGAAACTCCATAGGGTCGACGGCTTTTGAGACAGCCCACATCAACTCATATTGGTCTTCGGCTTTAAATTGCTTCACCATGAATGGCTTATCGGTCATTTGTGACGGTAATTTAAGTCGAGGCATTCTCGACTTTAGACCAACTTAATAAAGGAAGGCGTAAGAGTTGGAAGAGTCGTTGAGGATCTCTTCCAGATGTTGTGCGATTTTTTTTCCAGAATCGGCGTGATTAAAGTAAAGCTGAATGACTCGCAGATAGTTCTTCTGCTGAGGCATCAAGCGAGGAGCTCCTAAGTTTACGACGATGATTCCTTTTTTGTCCTGCGCAGGCAGGGACTTCAAGAGGGACGCGGTTTTGGGACCTGTTATGGCAGCAATCGTCAAAGTGCATTTCTTTTCCTGCATCCATTCCAAAACTTGTTCTTTATCAAAAGTACCAGTGAGAAGTTTTGAGTCGACGTGTTTATTTGTCGATTGTTTAAACGAACTGATGAAGGTCTTTGAGGGGGCCGCGACACAAACTCGTGCGATAGAGGCCGGGCGGCGCTTCTTGGGTTCTTTTCCTGGAAGGCTGCGCGGGAGTAAATTCGTTTTTAAGTTTTGATCTAAGATGTTTGATTCAAGTTCGCTGTAATCTTTGGAGGTCAGTTTTGGTCCTTGCAAAAGAGACAGTTGTTTTGGATCCCGACGATAAAGATTCGCAAACGCTTTAACTGTGAGAATTCTGTGCAGCTTTTTATCTAAATCTTCCTGTGAAAGTTCGCCTTTTTTAACGGCCGCTCTCACGTACTCAAAAGCCTTTCCTTGATCTTCAAAAGACCACGTGAGCATCACAATATCAGCACCAGCTTGCAAGGCCCTCAACGCTGCAACCTCAGGGCGGAGAAGTTGTTTGGATCCTTGCATCTGCAAATCGTCGGTGACGACAAGACCTTTATATTTAAGATCTCCACGCAAAAGATCTGTGGAAATCTTTTTGGAAAAACTCGCAGGCTCGCGGCTGTTATCAAGAGCGGGATAAATAAGATGTGAAAGCATCACGGCAACTCGTTCACCTAAGGACGAGTAAGCTTCGTAAGGCTTTAAATCTTTTTCTTTGAGCGATTCAAGTGTCGACGTGTTTTGCACGACACTCACGTGAGGATCTGCTTTTAAATTCCCCGTTCCCGGAAAGTGTTTTGCAGTAGGAATTACGCGGGCTTTAAGTAGACCTTTGGAGTAAGCCACACCCAGCTCGCCAACCACATGAGGATCTGCGCCGAAAGAGCGGACACCAATGAAACTGGTTCCTAAGGGATCTGTTACATCCAACACGGGCGCGAGATTCATATTGAAGCCGACTTCGCGTAAGAAAAGTCCCGTTTGATATCCCATCTCTTCTGCGAGAAGAGGCGACTGAGTTTGTCCTAGTGCCAAAGCATTTGGTGGCGCCGGAGTGATGGGAAGACGAGACACCGATCCGCCTTCCTGATCAATCGCAATGAGTGGCGGAAGTTTGGAATATTTAAAACTGGTGCGATAGAGAGCGAGATTGAGATCGCGAATTTGTTCTCCGGAAGAAATGTTCCTTTTAAACAGAAGGAAAGACCCCGGCTTGTACTCCGAGATGAACTTTTCTAGATCTGGTGAAATCTGCTTTTGCGGAAACCCGACGATGAAAAGTTGTCCGACCTTTTCTTCGACGGTCATTTTAGCAATCTTTTGATCGATAATTTGCGGGAGGTTGGTCGGGGTAGCTAGAACAAGGTTGGGAAAAACAAAAATCAGGAGAGTTATGCTCAAAATCTTAAGAATTTCCCTGATATAATTGTTCATGTAACCAGAATATCACTCGGGCCTTTTGAAGGTAGACGAGATTTGAGAGACAGCATGAAATTGCACCAAAGTCTTAAATCAAAAGTTTGTATCCTATTGCTGAGCCTTTGCTGTTCAGGGGCCTTTGCGCAAGAAGCGGAAAACCCTGAGGGCCTTGTTGAGGTTCCGCCTGAAACAAATCAATTAGTCGAAGTAGAAATCCAACAAGATAATTTGGCTCCCTATAAAGAGCGTCGCGAAGACCATGGCGCTTATTTTGGTATCGACTATGAAGGCTTGGATCTTAAGAACTACATCTCAACTCTCGATGGAAAATCCTATGGTGATCTTTTCGGAACAGACCCGATTCCACTCGTTCATTTAAACTTGGATTATAAATACAACTTCATGCTGGGCTCTTTAGCTCTGGGAATTGATTTCGGTAAAGGCAGCATTTCGGACAACATGAGCGGCAGCGATCGCACCCTGGATGTGACGAAGTATGGATTGGGATTGAAGTTCACAGCCGACATGATTATGGATGAACCTTACGTGGCTCCGTATGTTGGAATTAATTTTTGGCAGATGGAACTTTCTGAGTCATCCCCGACGGATTCTTTTTCTGCAACAACACAGATGGGCTACAACTACACCCTTGGATTTCTATTTCAGTTAGATTGGCTCGACTATGAAACCGCTAAGGACACGACGTTCAATTGGGGTTTAGAAAATACCTTTATTGATGTCTATGCCACTCAATATGCAGCGACCAGCGCGGAAGATGATCCGAATACCGAGACAGACTTCCTTTACGGCGCGGGCCTTCGACTCGAATTCTAATCAGTCTTTAAGGTAAGTAAGAATATCCGTGTTGTTGATAAGTTGGTGGATATTGATCCAGAACTGACTCTTTTCACAGACAGCACTTCCATCTTTCATCTTGTATTTCGCACATTGAGAATCGCGAACCAGGATGTAGCATTGTCCATTGATTTGTTTTCTTCCCACGGCCACAGCGTAGTGTCTTGCGCACGAACCAAAGCCGCCATATCCGGGAGTAAAGTTTCTTTGTGTGACCACCTCAGCGCAGAAGTTAATCGCGACGGGTTTTAGAGAAGAAAGAGTTTGTTGCAAACCCTCTTTTAAACCAGCACCACCAACATCTTTGCGATGTAGAGAAGTTTCTTCGGGTAAAGGAAGTTCGATTTTTGGAGCGCAAGAAGAAAGACCTTCAAGATCTTTAACAGCTTCATCGGGATTAAGTTCTCCCTCGGCTGGATTTGCACAAGTTCCTTCATTTCGAGCCAAGCGAAGAGAATCTTGAACCCATCCTCCATAAAGCCCGCTTGCTGAATTCGGAGTTAGCAAAATAGTTCTTGCTGCTAGAGCAAGGGCCGAGGTTCTTGGTAAAAGACCGCGAGTTTGTGAGTCATGGTAAGCATCAATAAGTTGGGCTGCGGAATAAGCGTAGCACAGATTCGTTGACCCTTGATCGGCAGTGGGAACATGGGCCATAAGGGTTTGATCAAGACGGATCTCCGCACAGTCATCGGCGAACGCCAAAGAAGACAAAAGAGAGAATGTTAAAAGGACTGCGATAAAGAGCTTCATATCGTCTCTGTGTTTAAAGTTTGGACACCCCAAATGGCATATATTCCAGAGGGAAACGTCTTAGAAACAGAGGTTCAATCCCCGTGCCTAGATAAGACGGAGAAGATTTTCTAGTTCTTCGTGGACGGCGGACCAGGAGATGGTTGGAAGCTTGATGTTTAAGCGGTTGTCCGGAGTTAGAGAGTATTTTTTGCTCTCACGAACCGCTAGTTGAATCACCGTTTCTGGTTTGAGTTTTGTTTTTTCTGTGAAGATCAACGAGACGGATTTAACGCCGGCGCTGATATCGCGCACACCAAGTTCTTTACACTGACGACGGATCAGCATCAGTCCCATCAAATTCACAGTTGGTTCTGGGATCTGTCCGAACTGATCGCGCAACTCTTCTTCAATACGATCCAAATCTTCGTGAGAAGTAATATCTGCCAAGGCTTTGTAGTAGCTAAGACGAATGCGAATATCAGCAATGTAGTTGTCTGGAATCATCGCAGGGATGCGCAAGTTGATTTCTGGATCCAAATCCATGTCTTCAAATTTTTCACCCTTAGCTTCGGCGAGAGCCTCGTTCAAAAGATCCATGTAAAGTTCATAACCCACAGAATTCACATGACCCGATTGATCTTCGCCAAGAATATTTCCAGAGCCACGCAATTCTAAATCGTACTGCGCAATTTTAATTCCGCTTCCGAGGGCTGTGTTTTCCTGGATGATTTTTAAGCGCTCTTGCTGTTCTTTATCGAGCTTGCGATTTCTTGGCATCATCAAATAGCAATAAGCCCGGGTTTTACTTCGTCCCACACGTCCACGTAGTTGATAAAGCTGCGACAGACCAAACATATGAGCTGAATCAATAAACATGGTGTTGGCGCGAGGCACATCCATTCCTGATTCTACGATTGCGGTACAAACGAGCACGTCAATTTCATGATGGAAGAACGCAAGCATGGTTTTTTCCAACTCATGTTCTTCCATTTGTCCGTGACCGACGCGAATGCGCGCTTCAGGAACGATTTGACGAATTTCATCAACCAGGCCGTAGATAGATTCAATGCGATTATGAATAAAGTAGACTTGTCCGCCGCGAGAAATTTCTGCCGTAATGGCTTTGCGAATGGTTTCCTCATCAAACTTGGTCACAAAAGTTCTTGTCGGAAGACGATCCACGGGAGCTGTATTAATAAGGCTCAGATCGCGAATACCGACAAGGGCCATATTCAGCGTTCTTGGAATCGGTGTCGCTGACAAAGTCAATGTGTCGACACTGGTCTTCATCTTTTTAATCTTCTCTTTATGGGTGACGCCAAACTTTTGTTCTTCATCGACAATTAAAAGACCTAAATCTTTATATTGAATCGAAGAGCCTAAGAGTTTGTGAGTCCCCACGATGATGTCGACTTTGCCGTCTTTAAGATCCTGCAAAGTCTTTTTTACTTCGGAAGTAGAAACGAAACGATTTAAAACACGAATGTCAACAGGCCAACCTTCGAAGCGCTTTTTCAAGGTCTCAAAGTGTTGGAATGTTAAAACAGTTGTTGGCGCAAGAAGGGCAACTTGCTTCTTCGCTTGCACAGCAAAGAAAGCGGCGCGCATAGCAACTTCGGTTTTTCCAAAGCCCACGTCTCCACAAACCAGGCGGTCCATGGGTTTCGTGGATTTTAGATCTGACAAGATGTCATTGATCGCACGCATTTGATCTTCAGTTTCTTCATACGGAAAACTGTTTTCAAAAAGCTGGATCTCATCTTCTTTAAAAATAAAAGGAGGTCTGTGCATCTCGGCTCTTTTTGCGTAAAGAGCCAGAAGATCCGCGGCAATATCGCGAACGTGGGCTTTAACTTTCGCCTTGGTTTTTTCCCAAGCTGTCCCGCCGAGTTTATCTAAGATCGTAGTCGCCGCAGCTCCAGAAAACTTTTGCAACTGTCCAACACGATAGACAGGTAGATAGAGTTTATCTTTGTCTTTATATCCGACCTGAATGTACTCGGACTCAACACCACCGATGTTCATGATCTTGAGGCCTTCATATTGACCCACACCATGTTTGACGTGAGCCACGAGGTCTCCAGGTTTCAGATCACCGAAGGCCAAGCGTTTGGCCTGTTTTTGGAAATCTTGTGCGCCGGAAGACTCACGGGAACGTTGTTTCTTCCCGTAGAAATCTTCATCGCGCAGGAAGATCACTTTTTCTTCGTCCAGGCGAAGGCTTTCAGAAAGATAGCGAGGAACAACGTGAACCAGATGTGAATCACTATCTTGTTCCATCAACCAAGAGTCCCAACGATATTCGTCGTCAGCAACCCTTGCGACCTTCAATCCTAACTTATCAAAGACAAGTTTAAGTCGTTCAATGTGCGACTGATTTTTGGTTCCAATGAAAATGCGATAACCATCGTCTTTCCATTTATGAAGTTTGTTTGTCGCAGCTTGAAGCCACAACTCGGAGCCTACGGCATTGGTCAAACTCAAGTTCGTAAAATCTTGAGTTAAGAACGTGCGGTATTCGACTTGCGCATTTTCGGCATTTTCCTCTTCTAGATATTCTAAAGATGAAAAATAGATCGGACGAGAATTCGCAGGGAACACAAGTTTTTCAAAAGGAGTGTAGAGCAGATCGAGCTCGGGACGAATCACATGGTGTTCACTTGAGGCAAAATCCGTTTTTAATTCTGCCCAAGCTTCATCTGCCCAGCGAGAAATTTCAACGGGATCAAGGAACCATAAATTCACGGCACCTGGGAAATGATCCGCGGGACTAGAAAGTTCGCCATAAAAATAGGGTAAAAGAAATTCAACGCCGGGAAAGGCATTTTTTAAAACCAAAGAGCGCAACATCTCTTCAGCGTCGGCTTTGTCGACGGTTCTATTTTCTAAAGTTTCGCGGACTCGCTGCAAAAGTCTTTCGTGAGTTTCATCGCGAAAAAGAATTTCACGGGCGGGAGTTAAGGTAAAAGACGTCAACTCATCCGTGCTTCGTTGATCGGAAACATTGAAGTAACGGATGGACTCAATTTGATCGCCGAACAAATCCAAACGCACAGGTTGATCTTCGGTGGGTGGAAAAATATCGACGATTCCACCGCGCAAAGCGTACTGACCTTTATCCTCAACCATCGGTGCCGAAACATATCCAAGAGAGTTTAAAAACTCCGCGATGTCTTCAGGAAGTTCATCGCCGGATTTGAGAACCCGCGAATAATCCTTCAGAATTTTGACCGGCAGAGTTTTCTGCATCAGCGCGTCAGAAGTAGATATGAAGATTTCTCCGGCTTTCGCTGACTGGGCTTTTGCGAGGAACTGGATACGATCCGAAACAACTCTCGAATTCGGATAGAGACCCGAGTAGGCGGAAACATCAAATGGAGGCAGAATATAGCTATGACGAGACGGGTCGAAGAACTCTAACAACTGCTGAAGTTTGTTCGCATCTTGCAGACTGCCAACCACAACTAGATGCGGCAAGCTGTTGATTTTTTTAGAATATGTCTGCGACAAAAAGTAAGCAAGCGCGAGCGGAGACGCAGCTCCCGTCACTTGAATCTTTCCGCGAGTTGTTTCGAAGGCTCTTTCCAGGATGGTTTCAAGCCTTGTGTGAGTTAATTCGGCTTTCATTTCGTGGGATGATCTTGCCACGCTTATCGCCTTGTTTCCATTCATATTTCTTGGATTTCACTGACGACACATATATAACTAATTGAAATCCAAATAATAACGACAACTTTGGAGGGTCTAGTGCCACTCGGTGGAGTCATATTCATCGTCATTTTCATTGCTCTTTTTGGAGCTTTTTTACTATGGGTTGCAAGCAAAACTGGCGGCAAAGCCATCTATCATCCCATCAAATACGAACCCTATGAGTGCGGTATTCCTGCGCTTGATAAGAAAGATACAAAAGTATCCGTGAAGTATTACCTCACGGCGATTCTTTTCATTCTTTTCGATATCGAGATCATCTTCATGTATCCGTGGGCAATTTCTTTCCGTGAATTTATCGCGACGGGTGCGGGTGCGTTTGTGTTTATCTCGATGATGGTTTTCATCGCGGTTTTCATCTTCGGACTTTTCTGGGAAGTAAAATCAAAAGCATTGGAATGGGACTAAGCGATGGGAATGGGTAAAGATATTTTCGAGATAACCGTTAACGGTTTAAAACTTGTCGTCATCTTTTTGATGATGGTTCAAGCAGTTCCTATTCTCGTTTGGTTAGAGCGTCGTGGCTCTGCGTTCATTCAAAATCGTTTGGGACCAAACCGCGTTGGACCTTTGGGTTTGATGCAGCTTTTGGCCGATGCTGTGAAGTTCTTGACGAAAGAAAACTTCGTTCCTGATACAGCAAAACCATTGTTGTACTACGCAGCTCCGGTATTCGCGTTGATTCCTGGTGCGGTGGCATTCTCTGCAATCCCAATGTCGACTCCAATTCAAATCGGTGTGTTTGAAATGTTTGGTTCCACTTGGGGTCCGTACACTTTTCTAGTTCAAGGCTATGATATCGGTGTTGGTATCGTATTCATCTTGGGTGTTTCTTCTTTGGCTGCTTACACATTGTTGATGGCGGGTTGGGGATCAGGAAACAAATACTCTTTGATGGGTGCTCTTCGTGCATCAGCGCAAACGATCTCTTACGAGTTGGCATTGGGTCTTTCGATTGTTGGCGTGATCATGCTTTACGGAACTTTCGATTTGACGGCGATGACAGTGGCTCAGCAAGGTCCTTTGTCGGTCACGTTCTTGGGTTACACGATCTCTTCTCCGTACATTCCAAACTGGGGTATTTTCTACCAACCTTTGGCAGCTCTTTTGTTCTTCACGACGACATTCGCGGAATCAAACCGTTTGCCGTTCGACTTGGCAGAGGGTGAGTCCGAGCTTGTAGCGGGTTTCCACACAGAGTACGGCGGTTTCAAATTCAACATGTTCTTCATCGGTGAGTATGGTCACATGATGATCGCATCAGGCTTGATGGCGTTGTTCTTCTTCGGTGGTTACAGCATTCCTTATGTTTCTGTAGCGCAAGTTCAAGAGTGGGCGACGTCGGTGACTTCATCTGCTTCGGGCGCAAGCGCTTTGACAGCATTGATTCACTTCTTGGCGTTCAACATTAAGTTTGCTTTCTTCCTTTGGGTTTTCATCTGGGTTCGTTGGACTCTTCCACGTTTCCGTTACGATCAGTTGATGGATTTTGGTTGGAAGACTCTACTTCCATGGGCGTTGGCGAATACTATTTTAACAGCGGCCGTAATCTACATCGCATCTTTGTGAGGAGTTTAACGTGACAGCAGATGCTTTTCTTTTTTGGTTTCTAGCGATTGTCACTCTGGTCAGCGGCCTGAGTGTCATTCTTATGTCGAACCCTATTTATTCGGCTCTTTGCTTGGCAATGACGATGGTAGGTATCTCGGCTCTTTTCGTGACTTTGAATGCTTACTTCATCGCGGGTGTTCAGTTGATCGTCTACGCGGGCGCGGTCATGGTCCTCTTTGTTATGGTGATCATGCTCTTCGACTTGAAGAAAGATCTTCAAGCATTTACGCGCGGTAAGTTTTCAGGTGGCGTAAAAATCGCCTCTGTCGGATTGCTTGCCGGACTTGTTGTGGGTGCGATTGCAATGTCAGTAGGTCTTTTGACTGAAAAGACAACGGACAATCCAGTGACAACTGGAACAGGCATGGAAGCAACGAAACAGTTGGGCCATGTTTTGTTCACAAAATATATCTTTGGATTTGAAGCTTTGGGCGTGTTGCTTTTGGTAATCGCTGTCGGAGCCGTGGCACTTGCGCGCAGTAAAGGTGGAACACATGAACACTGATATCATTAACAATATCGGCCTGACTCACTATTTGGTTTTGGCAGCTCTTTTGTTCGTGACGGGTATGGCGGGAGTTCTTCTTCGTCGTAACGTGATCGTTCTTTTGATGTCGATTGAATTGATGTTGAACTCTGTGAACTTGACGTTCCTGGCGTTCAGCAAGTTCTTGGGTCTTTTGGACGGACACATCATGGTGTTCTTCGTAATGACAATCGCTGCAGCGGAAGCGGCAGTAGGTTTGGCCCTTGCTGTGTCTATCTTTAAACGATTCAACGAAGTTAACATCCGCTTCTTTGAGCACTTGAAAGGATAAGGGAATCAGCCGTGAATCATTCTCTTTTAATGGCCCTTTTAATCCTCGCTCCTTTTGTTGGTTTTCTGATCAACGGAGCTCGTTATAAAAAACACTCGGCCAACGTGGCGGGTGTGATTGCGACTGTTGCGATTGCGATTTCTTTCATCAGCTCTATCTTGTTGGTGCTTGATCTTGTTGCGATGCCAGTGGAGTCACGCAAAATCGCGGTGAGTTTCTTTGAGTGGATGGCGATTGATAAGTTTAAAATCAACGCCGGATTCGTTGTCGATCAAATCAGCGCGATCATGATCTTGGTAGTAACAGGCGTGGGGACTTTGATCCACATGTTCTCTATCGGCTACATGCATCACGATAAAGGTGCTGCGAAATACTTTGCTTACCTCAATCTATTCATCTTCAACATGTTGTTACTAGTTCTTGGTGACAGCTTGCTTGTGATGTTTGTGGGTTGGGAGGGCGTGGGTCTTTGCTCATACCTTTTGATCGGTTTCTGGTTCACGGACAAAGAAAAAGCAGCAGCAGGCATGAAAGCCTTCATCACGAATCGTATCGGGGATGCGGCGTTCTTGCT
The DNA here is from genome assembly GCF_047323225.1 of Bdellovibrio sp. HCB-110. GTDB lineage: Bacteria > Bdellovibrionota > Bdellovibrionia > Bdellovibrionales > Bdellovibrionaceae > Bdellovibrio. The sequence goes on along the minus strand of NZ_CP178750.1, from coordinate 4,141,176 downwards.
GGGTATGTTTGTTCTTTTCATCACATTCGGTACTTTGAACTTCTCTGAGTTGAATGCTTTAGCACCGACTGTTGCGGAGTCTTCTTGGTTGGGTGCGGTGACTTTGGGAACGTTGTTCTTGTTCATCGGTGCCACTGGTAAATCAGCACAGATTCCATTGTACGTTTGGCTTCCAGACGCGATGGCCGGTCCAACTCCAGTTTCCGCATTGATCCATGCGGCGACGATGGTTACTGCCGGTGTGTACATGATCGTTCGTTTGAACCCAATGTTCATCATGGCTCCAAACACGATGATGGTGATTGCGATCATCGGTGCAGCGACAGCGGTATTGGCAGCGACAATTGGTATGACCCAATGGGATATCAAAAAGGTTCTTGCTTACTCGACAGTTTCTCAACTTGGTTACATGTTCTTGGCTTGCGGTGTGGGAGCATTCGGAGCAGCGATGTTCCACTTGATGACTCATGCCTTCTTTAAAGCCTTGATGTTCTTGGGTTCTGGTTCTGTGATCCATGCGATGCACGAAGAACAAGATATCCGTAAGATGGGCGCACTTAAAAAGTACATGCCGATCACGCATATCACGTTCCTTCTTGGTTGGCTCGCAATCATCGGTATGCCACCGTTTGCGGGTTTCTTCTCTAAAGATGAAATCTTGGCTTACGCGTTCAACTCTCCATTCGGTTCACCAGTATTGTGGGCGATGGGTGCTTTGGGTGCGACTTTGACAGCGTTCTACATGACTCGTTTGATGGCTTTGACTTTCTGGGGCAAGAGCCGCGTTCCAAAAGAAGTTCATCCGCATGAATCACCTGCTTTGATGACGATTCCTCTGATCGTTCTTGCAGTTCTTTCTGTGATCGGTGGTTGGATCGGTATTCCGCACGTGATTGGTGAAGGTTTGGGACATATTCCAAACGTGTGGGAGCACTGGTTGCACCCAATGATTTCTCCGATCCCAGGATGGCAAGCAATTGATCACACGACAGAGTGGACTTTGATGGGTGTGTCAGTTGGTTTGGCTTTGATCTCTGTAATCGTGGCTTATCAGTTCTACGTGAAGGCTCCAGAGACTCCGAAGAAAATCGCGGAAAGCATTAAGCCTGTGTACAACCTTGTGTATAACAAATACTTCGTTGATGAAGCGTACTTTGGTTTCATTATCAATCCGCTTGTGAACATCAGTAAGAACACTTGGTACTATATTGATGTGAATTTCATCGACAAGATGACTTATTGGGCTGGAGACCTTATGCGCGGCATGGGTTCTATGGTTCGTTCTGTTCAAACCGGCAATATGCAACAGTATGCGATGTATATCGGCATCGGTGTTGTTGTCGCTCTTTCATTTGTGATCATGAGGTAATGTATGATCCTGAGTAGCATTGTTTTTCTACCTCTTCTGTTTGCTCTGATCATCGCAGTTTGGCCTAAGTCCAATACGGTTCGCCACTTGGCTTTGGGACTTTCTGTGATTGAGTTCCTTGTGAGCTTGGTTCTTTTCCAAAGATTTGATCCGAACTCTGCGGGACTTCAAATGGTTGAGAAGTTCATGTGGATTGAAAGATTCGGTATTCAATACTTCATGGGTATTGACGGGATCTCGTTGTGGCTAGTTCTTCTGACGACGTTCCTTACACCGATCATCATCCTTGCAAGTTGGACTGCGATCACTGAAAGAGTTAAAGGCTTCCACGTTGCTTTGTTCATCTTGCAAACAGCGATGCTTGGAACTTTCTTGGCGATGGATGCGATCTTCTTCTACGTGTTCTGGGAGTTGTCACTAGTTCCAATGTACTTCATGGTAGGTATCTGGGGTGGTGCTCGCAGACTTTACGCGACAGTGAAGTTCTTCATCTACACGATGGCGGGCTCAGTTCTTATGCTTGTGGCAATCATCTATATGATGTACCTGACACAAGAAGCGACAGGCACAATGAGCGCAAGTCTTTTGGACTTCTATTCACTTAAGATTCCATTTGTGGGCGGTACATTCTTCAGTCTGCAAACACTTTTGTTCTTTGCTTTTGCTTTGGCATTTGCGGTGAAAGTTCCTGTATTCCCACTTCACACATGGTTGCCAGACGCCCACGTTGAAGCACCAACTCCAGGTTCAGTTATTCTAGCTGGTGTTATGCTTAAGATGGGTACTTACGGTTTCATGCGCTGGGTGATTCCTCTTTTCCCAGAGGCTTCTGAATACTGGGCATGGTTGTTCATGCTGATCGGTGTTGTTGGTATCATCTATGGAGCTTTGGTTGCGATGGTTCAACCGGATGTGAAAAAACTTGTGGCATACTCTTCTGTATCGCACATGGGTTACATCTTGTTGGGTCTGTTTGCATTCAACGCTTACGGTATGGCCGGTGGTTTGTACCAAATGTTGAATCACGGTATTTCAACGGGAGCGCTGTTCATCTTGATCGGTATGATCTATGAAAGAACGCACTCTCGTGAAATTTCCAAGTACGGCGGTTTGGCAGGTGTACTTCCGCTATTCACGATCTTCTTCTTTATCATCACTCTTTCTTCAATCGCGGTTCCATTGACGAACGGTTTCGTTGGAGAGTTCTTCATCCTTCTTGGAACTTACCAAGCTCAACCAGTGTTCGCGTATTTCGCGGTGACGGGTGTGGTTCTTGGTGCGGTTTACATGTTGTGGATGTTTAAACGTGTGTTCTTCGGTGAACAAGGTGAACTTGTGAAAGACGAGCATCATCCTCTTCACGATTTGAACGTGCGCGAAATCGCGGTTCTTGTTCCGATGGTTATTATGGTGTTCTGGATGGGTCTATTCCCGAACCACTTCTTGAATTACTCCAAGGCTAGTATCGATTACTTGGTGAACAATAGAAGCAACTACAACCTCACAATTGTTCAACCTGGCGATGCTTCGACTCAGCATGCGCAAGGAGGTAACTAATGAATACCAATATTGGTCTTAGTGACATTCTTCTTATCTCGCCAATGATCGCTTTGTTCTTGGCAAGTATCATTCCTATCACGGCAAAAGTTTTGCGTGGAAATCGTGAACAACACCCGGTTGTGACTTTATCTCAAGCTTTAATCGGTATCGTGATTGCGATTGGTTTGCTTGTTGTCTTTGGCGGCGCAGGTAAAACGGCTTTCAATAACGGCTTGATCTTTGACGGCGTGACTCAGTGGATGGGCGTTATCGCGTTGGCTGCGGCTGGTTCTGCGATGATCATGATGTACGAAAATCCATCAACGTCTGGAAAACAATTCTCTGAATTGATCTTTTTGGCGATGAGTTCGGCAATCGGGATGTTGATCCTTGTTTCTGCCGTGGATCTTCTAATGGTGTTCATCGGTCTTGAGTTGATGTCTTTGGCATTGTACCTCATGATCGCGATGAGCCATGAAGAGAAGCTTTCTAAAGAAGCGGCTTTGAAATACTTCGTTCTTGGATCTTTCGCATCAGCGATCTTCTTGTACGGTGTGGCTTTCATCTTCGGTTCTACAGGTGGAACAAACATTCTTGGTTTCATGGAAAACGCAGCAGAACTTGTGCAAACGTCTCGTTTGTTCTTGTTCGGTATCACTTTTGTGATCTTGGGCTTCTGCTTTAAGGTTTCAATTGCTCCATTCCATGCTTGGACTCCGGATGTTTATCAAGGGGCTCCGACTCCGCACTCGGCCTTCATGGCGACAGCGGTGAAGACAGTTTCTTTCGCGGCTTTCTTGCGTGTGATTGCAACGAAGTCTTTGGTGGGTTCTGACCACTTGTTTGATATCTTGCAATGGTTGGCTGTGATCACAATGATCGTAGGTAACACGGCAGCGATCATCCAAAACAACTTCAAACGTATGATTGCTTATTCTTCAGTGGCTCACTCAGGTTACTTGCTTGTGGGTCTTATCACTGCGGGTGTGAGCGATAACGGTGCGTTTGGTGCTTCTGGCGTGATCTTCTATCTTTTGAGCTACGCTTTGATGACTTTGGGTGCGTTTGCAATTGCAAGCATGCTTGAGAGATCTGAAAACCACATCGTGAATATCGATGACCTCGCGGGTTTTGCGAAACAAAGACCGATGCTCGCTCTTTGCCTGACAGTGTTCTTGTTGTCACTTGCAGGTATTCCGCCAACATTGGGATTCTTTGGTAAGTTCTACTTGTTCAACGCAGCCATCGGCGAAGGTCTTTTGTGGCTTGCTGTATGGGGTGTTTTGAACTCTGTGATTGGTGTATACTACTACCTAAGACCGATTGTTGTTATGTACATGAAAGAGGGCAATGCCGAAGTGGCAGGTCACTCTTTGAATGCAACGACTGTGACTGCAGTTGTGATGGCATTGGCAATCGTATTGATGGGATTTGTATCGGGTCCTATCTTTAGCGCGGTAGAGAAAAGTTTGTTCTAGTTAATTCTCATAGAGCTAGAAGTAAAAAGCCTCGGGAAATCCCGGGGCTTTTTTGTTTTAAGAGGCAAGGAACTAAAGAGTTTTTCTTTGAACCACGATAGACATCGAAAGAGACTCTTTGCCATTGTTTCCGCCGACTGTAATTTGAGCCGGGGAGTTTTCTTTAGCGAGAACTTCGGGACGTGCGGTAATTGTACGCTTTCCATCTTTTCCAATAAAGCCGACCACAAATTTCATTAAGATGCCTTTTTGATTCTGGATTTGACCCTCTGTTGCAACAACATCAATGAAAGTTGTTCCATCTTGGGTTTCTTCTGTGATGCTTCCGTTTTGTCCATCCTTAACAAGAATTCCTGGAGACGAAATCTTTTTGCCATTCTTTGAGACTTCGATTTTCAAATCGTAACCTCTTTCAGAAGCAAATGTTGAAGTGCTAAATAAAAAAACTACTGTCGCAAGAACTTTAAACACAAAATCTCCTTCATTATATTTGTATCTATATTGTTGGGCTAGGCTTTCATCGGGTCAACATCCTAATCGCTGGTTCGTCGGGCTCAGAGGCATTAGTCTTATTAGGCATGAATCAAAAGTTTCACCAACTCATCACTGAAGCGTCGAAAGTTGTTCTGGATAAGAATGTGGAAATCCGCTTGGCAATGACTTGCTTGTTAGCAGGCGGGCATTTGTTGATCGAAGATTTGCCGGGAGTTGGAAAGACCACTCTTGTACAAGTTCTTGGAAAACTCACGGGATTAAAAACGCGCCGTATTCAATTCACGATTGATCTTCTGCCTGCGGATGTAATCGGTGGACAAGTTTTTCATCCACAAGAACATAAGTTTGTATTTCACCCAGGCCCTTTGTTTTCACAACTTGTGATGGCCGATGAACTCAATCGCGCAAGTCCGCGCACGCAGAGTGCTCTGTTACAGGCAATGGAAGAAGGCGAAGTGTCTGTCGACGGAACAACGTGGCCTTTGCCTCGTCCGTTCTATGTGATCGCGACACAGAATCCCCATCAACAGATGGGAACATTTCCTCTTCCAGAAAGTCAGCTCGATCGTTTTCTTATGAGTTTAGAACTTCATCATGCTTCGAAAGAAACAGAAGTACGCATTCTGCAAGGTGAAGATCCAAGACATCTTTTGCAAAAAGTATTTTCGCTATTTACTGAAAACGAAATTACCGAGGCATTGTCGTTGGTTGAAAAAGTTCAAGTATCATCTGCGGTCGCAAGTTATATCGCAGAACTTTTGGAAAGATCTCGTCGTCCCGGTTTTGAAGGAACGCCTCTTTCCACTCGCGCAGGGATGGCGCTAGCGAGAGCAGCGAAAGCGTGGGCCTTTATGGAAGGCCGCAACTATGTTCGCCCTGAAGATGTTCAACAAATTTTGATTCCCGTTTTAGGTCACCGTCTGGGAGGAAATCATGGCATCAAGCGAGGCCGTGAATGGGCAGGGGCTTTACAAAAAAGTACGCCAGTTCCTGTCTAGGAAAAGAACAAGAACTTATATTGTTCCAAGTGCCTTTGGTTTCGCCTTTGGTGCGATGGCACTTATTCTTTTCTTTCTTGCAGTTGGCTACGCCAACAATCTTATCTACATCTTTGTTTTCTTTCTTATTTCCGTGGCGCTAACAAGTGTTCTGATCACAAACAAGAATGTCGATGGTTTAGATATAGAAAATATTTTCTCCGAAAACAACTTCGCAGAAGAGCGTGGGTCCTTTGCTGTTCCGATTAAAAATCTTTTCTCTTCGCCAGCATGGGAACTTTCCATCTTCTTTGAGAAAACAGAGGAGCGAACGCACGCGGTCTCGCTTTCTCCCGGAGATGAAGAGAGTGTCGTAGTTTATTGGACACCCACAGAAAGAGGTATCGTGAAACTGCCTCGCCTTATTTTGCAGAGCACGTTTCCATTTGGCCTGCTGCGCGCCTGGAAAGTTTTTAAAAAACCACGGGAAGTTTTAATATATCCGTCTCGCAGGGGAGATCCTCAGTTTCCGCAAAAGTCATTTGGATCAGATGAATTAAAGAACTCCGGCCTTTTCAGAGATCATAGAGAGTATCAAAGCTCCGATTCAATGATGCGAATTGATTGGCGAGCCAGCGCGCGCAGACAGGAACTTCTTGTGAAGAATTTTGAAGAAATGGAAAAACCGTCTCTGCAATTTTCTTGGGAACAGACATCGCACTTGGCAGATTTTGAATTGCGCCTCTCACAGCTCTGTCTGTGGATTGATGAAGCTGAAAAGCGGGGGCATCAATACTCTTTGCAGCTAGGAACGAAAAAGACCGCGATGGAGCGTGGCCCCTCTCATTGGAAGACGTGTTTAGAAATCTTGGCTCTTGCAAAGCCCGGAGAAGTTTCATGACGAAAAGATTCTTTGCGCAAAAAGCCTTAGCAATTTCTTTTGTCACCGCTATGGCGATGGTGGCGCTTGAAGTTTCAGCGTGGATTGCGATTTTTAGTTTCGTGATGTTGTTTTGGAAGTGGGGAACCGAGAATCTTGGATGGAAACCGTTGTCCAGAAAAGTGACGGGCACTTTAAGTATCCTTCTTTTAATTCAAGTTCTCATTCAGTTTCGAACTCTGATTGGACAAGAACCCTCATATACATTTCTTCTTGCACTTTCGTCGTTAAGAATCATGGACTATGAAACAGAGCGGGATCACAAGTTCGTGGTGCTACTAGGGTTTCTCCTAATATCCGTGAAATCACTTTTCACCTTGGATATTTATTGGATTGTTCCCTCAGCCATTGCCTTTGCAGGTTTGTGGTATTCTTTACTGCCGCGAGATCTTCCTGCGAAATCCAAAGTTCTTATTAAAGTGTTCATTCTTTCAATACCGGCCGCCGTCGTCCTTTTCTTTGCGTTTCCGCGTTTTGTTCTTCCCTGGGCGATGTCTCGTGGAGGGTCTCCTTACGGTGAAATTGGATTTACGGATGAAATCAATCCGGGGCGTGTGGCAGAGCTAGCAAGCAATCCGGCTTTAGCATTTCGTGCGAAGATTTCCGAGCTGCCTCTCAAAAAATCCATGGATCTTTACTGGCGAGGCTCGGTGCTCACTTCGTCTCGTGGATTAAGCTGGCGACCCGGAAGGCCGGGATTGAGAGCCACTGAAAATAGAAGTGTTCTTGAGGGACCCACGTATGAAGTTGCGATGGAGCCAACCTCACAAATGTATCTCTTTGTTCTCGACGGAACTCAAAACGTAGAGCTTGAAGCAAATAATGTTTTGCCGTTGAACCAATCGGTTTTCAGAGCCACACGTCCTTTAACAAAAGCATCTGTTTTTCGTGCCTCTTGGAAAGAGAACTGGGTGGACACAAATCCACCTGACGAAGAACTTTTAAAATTTCCACCAGTTCAAGGAAAAGTCCACGATTGGGTGGAAGAAGTGAAGAGTCGAAAACTCAGTGAAGAAGAGCGACTGGATGAAATAAAAAAACTATTTTCAGAGGGCGGCTTCTTTTACACATTAAGTCCCGGAATTTATGGAGCCAACGATCTTGAATCATTTCTATTTGATCGAAAGGTTGGATTCTGCGAACACTTCGCCGGAGCTTACGCTACGTTATCCAGAGCTCTCGGAATTCCGGCCCGAGTTGTCGTTGGTTATCAGGGCGGAAGATACAATCCTTTGGGTGATTTTTGGAAAGTGGCGCAAAAAGACGCTCACGCCTGGGTTGAAGTTTATCTAAATAACTCTTGGAAAAGAATGGACCCGACACTGTGGGTGGCGCCACTGAGATTGGCGATCGGTGCTGAGGAATTCTTTGGTCTTTCGGAAGAAGATCAAAAAGCCTTTGCCAGAACCGTGGATTGGCGGCCGCCTCCGAAAGAGCAGTTTCTGCTTTGGGATGAGATGAGCTTTTGGATGGAAGACCTCAATTATCGGTGGACGTACTTCCTGATTGATTTCGATAAGACGTCACAACAGAGTCTTTGGCAGAATTTCTCTCAATACAAGGTGCGCCTTCTGTTCGCGGGATTAATAGCACTTGCTCTCTTTGTTTTTGTATTCCGCAGTCTTTTTAGACAGAAAGGTTTACTGACAGAAGAACAAGTTTTAATTCTGGCAGTAGAGGCATGGGCCCAGAATCAAAGCGTTCCGCGGGCGCCTTCAGAACCTCCTTTGAGTTTTCTGGAAAGACTTCAACAAGAGTTTCCCGAAGATAAGAACCTGTTATCACGCATAGCTCGCTTTTATGATCAAAAGATATATGCGCGAATTCACCCTGAAGAAGATGCGAAAAAGTTATTGGAATTTTGGCGGGCAAACCATCGTTAAAGAAATAATGCGCCGTAGACGCAAAAAATCCCCTGGCACCTTTTAACTGGCACCTTTTAAATATCTACTTGGCGAAGGGCGTTGATGCCTGATTTAAATCCGATGCGCACGATGCGCGCAAGAATCTCTGGATTTAAACTAAAGTGATCAACGAAGAACATTTCATAGTTCTGAGGGCGCGGAGAGACGTAGATGTAATCCACCTCGGGGCGGTAGTTCACACGATTGCGAATAATTTCAAGCAGTTTGTCTCTGTGTTCAGGCGGCAAGTTCATTTGTTTGAAATAACCGTCGACGGCATTGTAGATTCCGCGCACGTCATTTTTGTACTGGATGTGACGGGCAATCTTCTGCTGAACAACTTGATACAAAGCCTGATTGGCGATGAGTGGGATTCCGTAGTTATGTAAAGAACCCATCTCTTTCGTGTAGTGATAAGGCTGAATCGAGTAAGAAGAGATAACTAAATCAGCTCCATAGTCAGAGGCGACATGTGTTGAAAGTGTGTCGCGAATCTCGCCGTCATAATAAAATATCTCTTTTCCATCGGGTCTTGTGATTCCATAAGGAGCAAAAACCGGCGGAAGAGATGTGGAACAAGCAACCGCGTCACTGATTGTCGCATAGTTGATGTACTTGGTGTTTTCAGTTTTATAGGACTCCGGGAAATTTCCGAAGATCGCTTTGCGCGAATGATTCAGTTGAGTTCCGATAATAAAAAGGCCAACTCCCAAACGAGCAAAGTCGTTATCGAGCAAAACTTCTTTACGCAGATAACTTTCGATACCCTTGGTTGAAAACAGACCGTTCAACTTCAAACCGTTTTTCAAAAGAGATTCAACTCCTCCGGTGACCAAAGCTTTTTCCATCAATGTGCGTGGAATGAACTTCAAAAGTCCGCTGGAGTTTAAGTTGAAAATGTCGCGGTAAGAAATCGGTTTTAAATATCGGAGGTCAGACTTATCAAATGTCGGCGAAGTTCCGGAACCAATTTGAAAAGCATTAATTAAAGATTCAACGGAGTAACCAGCAGCAAGAATCGAAGCAACGAATGCTCCGGCGCTGGAGCCGACATACAAACGGATCGTAAAAGGATCTTCATCCCCGAAATTCTGACGCACCATCTCTTTAGTTCCGCCAGCAAACTTAAAGCCTTTTTCTTGTAGAGCTAAGCACACCCCAATGTGGAAAGCCGCAGCTTTGATGCCGCCACCGCTTAGTACTAGGGCCACTTTTTTCTTATCACGAATCCGCATATTGATAACTTCTAGTATCGGACTTTCAACCACAAGGCGCAAAGAATTCTTTCAACCCTAAGAAAATCCATGACTTAGGGTTGCGTAGTCAGACGAAGGTCTAGTGAATAGGCAGCGTTTGACACATGATTAACCAGATCAAGGTCCTGAATTTTCTTGAATTTGAATAAGTACTCACACAAACTTTGACAGACCGAAGTCGTGTGATAATGTTGGATACGCAGGCTGAGTAGGGCTGACCACCTTCCCGAAAAGACTGACTGTTTAGCACTCCGGCGCTGCCGGAGTAGAGGAATTTAATGAACGTCGAGCAAGTTGGTTCTTGGTTACCGCTAACGGACTATTCCACTAAGTACAAAATTAGTGTGAGTACACTCCGCCGTAGAATCAAAGCTGACGACATTAAATTCCGATTTGAAGACGGCAAGTACTTCATCATGGACGAACCGATGGGTACCCATCAAAGAGTACATCGCCCCTCCCAAGAAAGCGAAATCGCCTTGGTGGGTGCTCATCATGGAATGATGAAAGGTAACGACACTATGTCAGCTTCTTCAAAAGACGAAATGAAGGCTCAGGACCTCGACAAGGCTGTTAAGGCTAACAAGGATGAGCCCATTTTGACTGCCGCCAACAAACTTCTGAACGAACTCAAAAAAGCTTACACACAAATCCTTCAAGAAAAAGAAGAACAAATCTTCCAATTGAAGGACGAAGTCACAGACCTAAAAACATTGGTCCGCGTCCTCGAATCCGAAAACGAACGCCTCAAAGGTTTCAAACAGTAAAAAGGTGCCTGCTTCTTTTTTGGGTCTACGCTGCGTTAAAATCCGCAGCGCGTTCCTTACAATATCTTCATTGCCAAAAGTTAATGCGCTCGATATTTGACCCCTGACATGAAGGGGGTTCAGTCATGACGAAGTCTTTTGTAGCGGCACTTCTCTTAGTTTCTGCCGTAGCATTTTCTGCTCAAGCACAATCTCAACAGGTAGAGACATCCACAAACACAATGGATGAACTCAATCCATTTGATCCAAACATCGAACACACGCTTGAACAGTTGGATCAGGCTTATCAAGAGGAAACAGGGGTTTCTCCTTTTATTGAAAACCTCCTACAACCTTTTGGAAAAGGTTGTTTCCGTGCGGAGTGCCCAGTGTGGGTGCAGGTTTCTAGATCAAGACAAGAGCTTTATCTGCACTTGAACGGTGTTCACTCTGCAACGTGGTCCGTATCGACGGGTGCTCCGGGATATGGAACTCCGAACTTTGATACAAATCCAAACGGCCGTATTTACGACAAATACACTTCGACGAAATATCCAGGCGGAGACTATAAAGGTCTTGGAAACATGCCCTACGCGGTTTTCATCAGCGGAGGTTTTGCAATTCATGGAACGGCAGAGGGCAATTGGAAAAAATTGGGAACTCGCGCTTCTCACGGTTGCATTCGCACCCATCCCGACAATGCTTATTACTTTAATCGTCTTGTAAGGCAACATGGGATCTACAACGTGTGGATCACAGTTCACGAGTAACTCGGGGGACTCAAAAAAGGGGAGCGAGGCTCCCTTTTTTATGCCAAAATCACTTCGCCGTTATTATTTGGCGCTAAAAACTTCGCCATCTTCATTAGAAAACCTATCGAGTAGTTACCACTTTCATTCATAATACTCTGGCCCATTTGTGATCTGATCGTATTGATATCAGGACGAGCTTCACCCATACGAACTTGAGCACGCGTATCTAAATCCCAACAAAGGCGCACTAGCATCGCGGCTTCATTGAGTTTGTCACCACGAGGTCTGTTGGGAAATCCCTTTTGATCCATGCGCTCATGACTTTGCAGAATAATATCTTTGATGTTATCGGTGAGAGGAAGCTTGCGCGAAAGACACTGATTCAAACTAAAAATAGGGTGCTTATGGTATTCCATCAGCTCCTCCGCATTCATGTCGTCATAACGATTGTTGCGAATCTTTTGTGTGGTAGAGGGGCTTAAATCCAAATATCCAATATCCGATAATAAAGCTCCGATCATGATTTCCTTGGCATCGCCAGTTTTAGAAACAGAACTCAATAAACCTGCATAGGCTGCGATCGCAGGAGCCCTTTCCACAGAACCAAAATCTCCAATCGCAGAATTGCTGATGACCACCCAAGGATCTCCGATGTGTGTGAGTGAATCCAATAAATTTGCAGCGAAACTTAGGCAGACATCGTAGAGCTCTCTGCCTTGGGCAAAAGAGGCTCCTGAGCTTTGATCTGTGACTAACAACGCAAGATCCAAGAACGATTGGTTGAGTTGCAGAAATTTCAAACGGCATTTGCGTAGGAGGCTTTCGTTATCATCGGCACTAAAACTATTTGTGTACTCCACCCAGGCACCGAGATCCGTCCTTTGCAAATAAAGTTCGCCGACCTCTTTGTACTTGTCTAAGAAATCTCGACGGATCTTGCAACTCGGCTTTCCCACCCTCAGAAATTTTTTATTCATCGGCATCAAATAAAAAAGAGGAAAAGTAGGTTCGGTACCTTCGATTAAATCTAGCGTCTTAATAGGAATATAAGCGGAGCGAATGACTTGTGTTAGAATGAACTCCAGCTTGCTAGACGAAAAATACTCATTCTCCATGATGACCAAAGACGCGCCCGAAGTTTTTACGATGCGAGCGTCTTCGGGGGAAAGCTTCGAACTAGCCACTGCCAAAATATAACTGTCAGGTGCGCCCTGGCGTGCAACTTGAACAAGACCGGCAATTTCATTTGGTTTTGTGAAGTGACTGCAATCCAAGAGAACGCAAGAGACATGTTTGTAGTTTTCTGCCTGCACAAAAAAGTCTTCATCGCTTTTAAAGGAATGAAACTCGAAACTAAAAAAGCGCGCAGTGTTCTCAGCTCGCTGCCGGAATTTTTCCTGGAAAGAGACAATGGCTAAATCTAGAATTCGCATGGATTGATACCTCAAGATCCATCGTACTCTTCAAGATTTGGTCAAAGTAAGGCCAGCTAACCATGCTATCAGACAATTAATTTTTCTAAATAAACGACAATGTGATGTTTGCTGCAAAAATTTATAATGAATTCATGTTCGATAAATAAAAAAGGACCGGATTTCTCCAGTCCTTCTTCATTCATCGTTTTGGGAGGGGCGATGGGCTTAGCGACCTAAATTAGGCAGCCAAGCTCTTTGATTTTTTTGGATCTTTTTTCACAGCAGGCTTTTTGTCCTGGCCTTTTGCATTCTTGTCGAATGCCACCGCGAAGACTTCATCGAGGTTTTCAGCCAAGATGAAGTTGATTTTGTCTTTGAAGATCTTAGGGATGTCAGCAAGATCCTTTTGGCAAGCCAATGGGATAATGATGTTTGTAATTCCTAAGTTCAAAGCCGCTAAACATTTCTCACGGATACCACCGACAGGAAGCACGCGACCTTGGAGAGTCACTTCGCCTGTCATCGCGATATCGTGACGAACAGGAGTTCCAGTCATCAAACTTACAAGAGCGGTCGTAAGTGTGATACCAGCAGAAGGACCATCCTTAGGGATTGCACCCGCAGGCAAGTGAACGTGAACATCATACTTTTCAAAGAAGTCCTCAGGGATGCCGAGTTCTTCCTGGTGCGCACGAGCGTAAGACATTGCCGCGTGAGCAGACTCTTTCATCACATCGCCAAGTTGACCTGTGAGTGCAAGATGTCCTTTACCTTTCATTTTCAAAGCTTCGATAGTGAGAACTTCACCACCAGCTTGTGTCCACGCAAGACCTTGAACAACACCAACTTGAGAGTCAGCGATCTTGTCATCGCGCTGGAATCTTGGAGGACCGAGCAATTCAGGAACTGTTGTTGGAGTTACTTCAACAAAGTTTGCTTCGCCCATCACAACCATTTTAGCCACTTTACGGCAAACAGAACCTACTTCGCGCTCAAGGTTACGAAGACCTGCTTCACGAGTGTAGCCTGCGATCAAGTACTTGATACCTTCATCAGTAAACTTGATGTTTTCTTCAGTGATACCGTTGGCTTCAATTTGTCTTCTGATCAAATGTTTTTTCGTGATCAAAAGTTTATCGTTTTCTGTGTAACCAGGAATGTTCAAGATTTCCATACGGTCACGCAATGCTGGTGGGATATTTTCCAACACGTTGGCAGTTGCGATGAACAACACATTTGAAAGGTCGAAGTCGACGTTCAAGTAGTTGTCACGGAAAGTTGAATTTTGTTCTGGATCCAAAACCTCAAGCATTGCTGCTGAAGGATCGCCGCGGAAATCAGAGCCCAACTTATCAACCTCATCGAGAACGATAACTGGATTGTTTGTTTTCGCCTGGCGAAGAGCTTGGATAATTTTACCTGGCATCGCACCTACGTATGTACGGCGGTGACCACGGATTTCCGCTTCATCCTTCACGCCGCCCAAAGCGATACGGAAGTATTCACGACCCATCGCGCGAGCGATAGATTTACCCAAAGAAGTTTTACCTACTCCTGGAGGACCACCAAAGCAAAGGATTGGACCTTTAAGATTTGGCTTAAGTTTACGTACAGCCAAGAACTCCATGATACGGTCTTTTGCTTTTTCAAGTTCGTAGTGATCTTCGTCCAAAATTTCTTTAGAGCGCTTAAGATCAATATGATCTTCAGATTTTTTGCTCCAAGGAAGATCCGCCATCCAGTCAAGGTATGTGCGAACCATTGTTGCTTCAGAAGCATCTGGATGCATACGCTCCAAACGTCCAAGCTGTTTCAACGCTTCGGCTTCAACATTTGCTGGCATGCCGGCGTTTACTAGTTTCTCGCGAAGTTCGTCCATCTCTTCAGATTTAGAGTCACCTTCACCGAGTTCATTTTTTATAGCTTTCATTTGCTCGCGCAAGAAGTATTCGCGTTGTGACTTAGACATATCTTCTTTGCCACCTGCGCGAGTCTTTTGCTGAGTTTGCATAACTTCAAGTTCCGCCGCCAAGATTTCGTTAACAAGACGAAGTCTTTCTGTCGCGTCTGAAGTCTCAAGAACTTTTTGAGCGTCTTGAACTTTGATACCCAAGTTAGAAGCGATAAGATCAGCGATACGGCCTGGGTCAGAAACATCGTCTAAAACCAACAAGATGTCTGGAGAAAGAGGGCGACCTAGAGCGATGATGCGCTCGATGTGCTCCTTTGCTGTTCTGATCAAAGCTTCATTTTCAACAACAGTTTTTTGTGTTGGAGTGTCTTCGATTTTTTCTACAGCCACTTCGAAAGATGGAGCTGTCTTCGTGAAGTTTTTCACGCGACCTTTTGCAACACCTTGAATAAGGATTTTTACGCGACCATCAGAAAGTTTTCTCATTCTCATGATCATCGCCACAGTACCTACTGTGTAGATGTTGTCAGGAGATGGATTTTCTTCAGTGATATCTTTTTGGGAAGCCAAGAAGATCAAGCGATTTTTTGCTAGTGCTTCTTCTACTGAGCGGATCGAAGCATCGCGACCTACGAACAATGGAATAATCATGTAGGGAAATACTACGATGTCTCTCACAGGTAACATTGGCAGGGTCTGTGGGATTTCTAGAACTTTATCGTCAAAACTCATACCGCTCCTCCGCGTAATGCGGGAATATTTGTTTTCTCGTATGAGTCTTCTCGGCGTGAGACAGAGGGAGCTTGAATCAAATTTAAAAAATTGGACTGACATCCATGTCAGTGGACCTCATCCAATGAGATAAACTAGACATTATTGGAATAGATTAGAATGGCTCTCTTGTTCTTCCATACATTCAATACAAAGGGCTGTGAATGGACGCGCTTGAAGTCGGCGAGCACCAATGATTTCACTGCAAGATTCGCACTGGCCATAGGTCCCGTCCGCAATCTTACTAAGAGCTTTTTCGATCGCGTATAAAGCTGTGCGATCTCTCTCATGCAAATGAATGGAAATATTGTTGGAGATATCTAGAGAGGCAACTTCGGCTTCATCTGCGACAGATGAAATGCTCGATTGCTCTGCTTTGAATTCATGTGTCTTGTTCAGAATCGAACTCTTTTGGAAGAGCAAAGATTCTTTCAAGTTATTTAGTTCTGTTTCGCTCAGTTCGGTTACGTTCATCTCACCCCCCGATATGATGATCCTGGCCGAAATTGGATCTCTTATTACGGGGGATTGAATGACTGTCACTAAAAAAGCGCTGCGTGATTATTTAGCGTGCAAACTTACGACCGACCGCTTCTCGAAGTTCAGCGCCTTCGATACTGAGGCGTGTCCAAGGAATTGCAAGAAGTCTATCTGCTTCGATCATCTCTTCAGTCTCTTCGCAGATACCGAATGTTCCTTGCTCAATGCGTGCCAAAGCCATTTCAATTTCTACTAACTGATTTCTCATGCGTTCTTGGGAAACCAAGAATGAGTGTTCTGCAATATGCGCGACGGATTGATCCGCTTCGTCGCCACCTTTTTCGACGTGGACGAGTTCGCGTTGGGCTGTTCTGAATCGATTCAAAACATCCTGTTTTGCAATGAGCAATTTTTTTCTACACTCCATCACTAAGTTTTCAGAGATACGACTTGTCATAACAACCCCCTTCTTTAGATTCGCGACTCTCATCGTCGCTGGTGTTCCTTAGACAGGACACCCAAGGTCGGGGGTTAAAAAATCGTCATTAAAAAAACTTATAGGAGCTATTTATGGAGCTTAAGGGGAATAACCTCGCCTTTTTCCACAGTTAGCGGTGCGACAGGACGCTCGATCTCACGCTCTGCATTCATGCTGACAGCTCCTAATGAGCCCGGGAAGCGTTTTAACTCTGTAAGACGCTGAGTGAGCTCTTCACGAGAACTTGCGCCGGAGGCGATCAACTGACGCAGAATAAGACCGGCATCGTAAGCCTGGATTTCGATCAATGAAGGTTCTTCATTATACAAAGATTTGTATTCATTCACGAAGCGAGACTTGCCGTGAGTTGTCGGTGAAATGCTGTCCACAAACAAAAGACTGTTGGCGAAGTTTCCAGCGCGACGAGCAACGTCTTTTGTATTCCACAAATTTGTTCCCAAAAGTTTTACGTTGCGAACGTCATTGTAAGAGAGCATCGCAGAAATCTGTCCCATGGCTTTTACGCTGTCGGGGATAAAGATCGCATCAAAATCTGTGATCGGAGGAAGAACGTTTTCAAGATTAGATTGGCGCACAGATCGCTTCTTGTCGGCATGTTGCAACTCTTTAAGACGGATAGCGAACTCATCTTGGCGAGCTTCACCGAAGTAAGTTCCCACAAGTCTTTGCACGACAAGACGGAAATCCGTCTCTTTCGTCGAATATGTCTGCACGGCAGTAATTTGTCCGCCCCGGGCAAGAACCTCATCCCAGAAGATATTTGTGAACTCAACGCCGTAAGGATCATTAGGATAAAGAACTGCAAACTTCTTCATGCCCAGATCTTCCATCGCCGTGCGAACCAAGGCGCGCACTTGCATACCGCTTGTCAGAGAATTTCTAAAAACTGTAGGACCAATCTCAGTAAGACCAGATCTTTGTGAAAGAGCGACAGTCGGCACACCAAGCTCATCAGACTTCGCCGCGACCGCAGGAGCTGTTTTACTTAAAAGACTTCCGACGATGGCAATGACGTTGTCTTCTTTCACGAGGCGCTCAACACCACGGCGAGCAGAGTCCGGGTTTCCTTCACTGTCCATAACGGCCAATTTAAAGCCAGAACCCGGAATATGAAGACCCAAGCCCATTTCAAGGCCGCGCAAAGCACGTTGACCTACTTGTGCGTTTTTACCGCTTAAAGGTAAAACCACGCCGACAGTTTGTGCTTGTACGTTTCTTGATGCTTCCAATTGTTGAAGAATATCTTGAGAGCGCACCGCAAGATCACTGCCAGGCATGTAATCCACAACGCCAGAGAAATATTTTTTCGCCGTCGAAGTGTCTTTGTGATCTAAAGCCATTTCACCCAAGCGATACATGGCGTGCGCGCGCAAATATCCAAAGTCAGAACTGCTTGCAACATCATCCAGCTGATCTTCGTTTAACTTATTTTCAACGATATCAATGGCGTGAAGACGATAAGTTTCTTGATCTTGTTTGCTCGGCGCTTGGACGGATTGTGTAACTAGACCCTTCAGGTATTCCAACGCATCTTCCGTTTTAGGTGCTTCAGGAAGTGTGAGTGTTTCGCTTTGAATTTGCTCCGGTGGCTTTCCTGCTGTCATACCACCAATAGCTTTTGGTTTTTTTGTCGCCGCAGCCGTCGGTGGTTTGTACGGAGGACGCTTTTTAGTCGCAACAGTTGTACAAGAAACTAAAAGGCAGGCTCCAAGCAGGAGAGCGCATCGAGATGTCATTTTCTATTCCTCATGAGATGAGAGACTTTTTCATGGAAAGCTTTTACAAGGGGAGTGGTCTCAGTTGATTTTGCCAACTCTTCCACCAGTTCTTTTTGTCGAGACGAAAGAGTGTGTGGCGTATCGACAAGAACACGCACGAGCATATCGCCAGAGCCAAACCCGCCCAGTTTCGGAAAACCTTTTCCTTTAAGTCGGAAAGTTTGTCCTGAGTGAGTTCCTGGTGGAATGCGAATCATCGCTTTTCCTGTGAGGGTCGGCACTTCAATATTTGTTCCCAGGATGGCATCTGTATAGGTGATCGGAAGATCTAAAGTGACGTCATTCTCGCTTCGCTTAAAGAGAGGATGTTCTTGAATATTGATGATCACATAAAGATCACCGGCCGCGCCACCGCCAGCAGGGGAATCGCCTTCGCCAGCCAGTTTTAAACGTTGGCCTTCTTTGACTCCAGCAGGAACATTCACCGAAAGTTTTGCAGATTCTTCTTTGCCGCTTTTTTGACGAACAAAGCTGATAATTTTCTCTGTTCCTAGAGCAGATTCTTCAAATGAAATATTTAAAGTGTAGCGAAGGTCTGTGCCCTTCGCTTGTTGACGACGAGTTCGAGCGCCACCAGGACCAGCACCTGGTCCACGAGCATTTCCGAAAATTTCACCAAAGACATCGCCAAAGATATCTTGAAACGGATCGCCGCCAGCTTGAGATCGTCCGCCCCCGGGGCCTGCGCCACCGAAACCGCCAAATCCACCAGCGCCACCAAACGGACCGCCCGCACCGAAACCTTGTTGTGCGCCGGCATGACCGAACTGATCATACATCTCACGCTTTTTGGTATCGCTTAAGACATCATAGGCTTCGCTGATCTCTTTGAATTTTTCTTCTGCTTTTTTGTCGCCAGGATTTTTATCAGGATGAAACTGCATCGCAAGCTTGCGATAAGCTTTTTTAATCTCGTCTGCCGTTGCCGAGCGAGAAACACCCAAAATGGAGTAGAAGTCTTTTTTAGACAATCAACACCCTCTTACTCTGGTTTTTTTGCGACAACCACTTGTCCAGGACGAATGACTTTGTCGTGCAGTTTATATGGTTTCTTGAAAACACGAGCAATGTGCCCTGGAGCCACTTGCTCTGTCGGTTCACTTCCCAAAGCTTCATGGATCATGGGATCAAACGGAGCGCCTTGAGATGGAATTTCAGTGACAGCATGACGTTGCAAAAGAGATTTCAACTCTTGGGCGGTCATTTCCACACCTTGTTTGAAAGTAGAGAAGTTCTCAGGACCCACGTTTGTGGAAAGAGCACGTTCAAAGTTATCAACAACCTCCAAAAGCTCGCGGATAAAACGTTCTCCTCCGTATTTAACTAATTCGGAACGCTCTTTAATGGCGTTACGTTTGTAGTTTTCAAACTCAGCACGAAGATAAAGAAAATCGTTTTTGAACTTCTCAGCTTGTTCTTGAAGCTTTTGAATTTCAGAAGAGCCTTCCCCGTTTTCATTCTTAGGAGGATTTGAGTTTTGAGAGTTGTTTTCTTCTGACATGACACTTCCTTTCGCAATACTTAAGATTGTGTATTGATTCAGGAATGTCAATGCGAGCTAGGCCATAAAAACTGTTTAGATATCGTCTGCAAGAAAGGTGAGTTCTTGGAAAACTTTATTACTCAGAACCAGGCCGTCGCGAGTCAAAAACCAATGCCCATTGTCATATTGAACCCACGATTTTTGCTCAAGGCCTTTGAGGAGACCTTGAACTTTTTCTGAAATCGTCGCGGGGAACTTTTTGTTGAGCTGTTCAACATTGAGTCCGCGCATTAAACGCATTGAAGTATGACAAAAGTCCGTAAGGGCTTGATGCATTTCAAGAGCTTCAAATTGGGCTTCAGGCAAATGCACCGCTGGCGAAGAAAATTCTTGGCCATCGAAAGCCAGGATCTGTTTTTGATATTCGCCGATGGAGTTGATGTTCCAATAACGTGTGCCCCATGGGGACTCTTTTGAATAAGAATGTGCACTAAGCCCTAAACCCCAGTAAGGTTCGTCGACCCAGTACAACAAATTATGTCGAGATTCATAACCCGGCAGCGCAAAGTTGGAAATTTCGTATTGCTTAAAACCCTTCGCAGTGAGTTCATCCGCAATAATGTCAAACATCTCCACTTGTTCGTCATCAATAGGGCGCCCTTTGGAAAGAGGATGTCCATCAGGTACAGTGAGGCAATACGGACTGATATGTTTTGCGCCTTGTTCAATTGCAATTTTGACGTCGTTTTTTAAACCCGCGACAGTTTGTGAAGGCAGCGCGAAGAGAATATCGAAGCTAAAATTGAGATTGTGAGCCCGCAAAAGGTCCAGGGTTTCTAGTGTCTGCTTTGCGTTGTGCTCTCTGTTGACCATTTTCAACAAACGATCATCGAAAGTTTGAGCACCTACAGAAAAACGGTTTACTCCGTGATCCAAATAAATCTTCAACTTGTCTTCGTTGATCGTCGCCGGATTGATTTCGATGGTGATTTCAGTATCGGGTCTAGTTGTGTACCCATAGCTACCCAGCTCTTTGATAATCGCTACAATGAGAGGAGCGGGGATCAGGCTCGGTGTTCCTCCTCCAAAATAGATCGTGTCGAGACTTTGGGGTGTGTAATACCGATGCTTTTGACGAATTTCTTTAAATAGCAATTCGACGTACTGATCCGGCGGCAAAATTTTACTTTGCTCGTAAGTGGCGAAGTCACAATAAGTGCATCGCTGAATACAGTAAGGAATATGAACGTAGACGCCAAATGCCATGGGAGTTATCTAGAGTATGTCTAAAAAATTTCAACTAAAAAACGGTATGAAAGTCCTTTTCTTAGAAAGCCACAAGTCTCCGGTGGTCTCAGTTCAAATGTGGGTGAAAACAGGCTCCGCAGACGAAAAAAGGAATGAAGAGGGGATCTCTCACTTTATCGAGCATCTGGTTTTTAAAGGCACGCGCAAATACGGCGTGGGCGAGATTGCAGCCACCGTTGAGGGGTCTGGCGGGGAGTTAAACGCCTATACTTCTTTTGACCAAACAGTTTTCTACGTTACTATTTCAAAACAGTTTTCAGATGTGGCTTTGGATGTGATCAGCGAGATGATGGGTTTCCCGACATTTGATCCAAAAGAGATCGACAATGAGCGCGAAGTCGTTATCGAAGAGATCAAGCGCGGCCAGGACAGTCCAGGTCGTCACGCCAGCCAACTTCTTTTTACAAACGTCTTTAAGAAAAGTCCTTACGGCATTCCCGTTATTGGTTACGACAAAGTAGTGCGTAAGGTTTCTGCAAAAAAAATCCGCGAATTCTATCAATGTCGTTACGTGCCTTCGAATATGTTCCTGGTTGTGGCCGGCGATTTTGAATCCAAAGAGATGACGAAAAAAGTGGAGGAGATGTTTGGCTCCTTTGCTCCATTTAAACTGAAGAAAGTTGCAAGAACCAAAGAGCCCGCACAAAAAAGTATTCGCATTAAAGTGGAGCAGGCGAAGTTTGAGCAAACTACAGGTTATCTGACGTGGAGAATTCCCAACGTAAAAAACAAAGACATCGCGGCGTTGGAAGTGCTGTCTGCTATCTTGGGCCAGGGTGATTCATCACGCCTGATGCAAAGTTTGCGCATCAGAGAGCCTCTTACAAATTCAGTGGGCTCTTTCAGCTATTCGATGCAAGAAGACGGTCTTTTTGCTGTTTCCTTTAATCTCGAAAAAGAAAATCTGGCTAAGGCTCTGACAAAAATTACTCCTGAGCTTATCAGACTTATCGAAGAGCCGCCCACGGCAGCCGAAATGCAAAAGGCGATCACGAATTTCGCCAGCCACGAAGTTTATTCCATGGAGACTGTGGATAACATTGCGAGAAAAGCCGGAAGCAATGAGTTCTACTATGGCGATCATGACTACTACAAAAAGTACATGAAGCAGATCTATGCTTTAAAGCCGGAAGACATCCAAAAAGTCGCAAAGAAATATTTTAAACCAGATACGTTTGGTCTTTCTTTGATGACGAATATGGAAAAAAAAGAAGCGGAAGGGATTTTAAAATCTTTTGCGAAGGATCTGAAAAAAGCTTTAAGCACCGTCAAGGTGTCGAGAGAAAAACAAAAGTTTTCTGCGAAGAAATTCAATATTAATACAGGCGCAATTAAACATTCTCCGGAAACTCAAAAGATTGTTCTTTCCTCTGGGGCAACGTTGTTGATTCGCGAGCAAAAAGACACTCCTTATGTGGCAATGAAGGCTGCATTTATGGGGGGAGTTCGTGTTGAAAAAGAAAATCAGAATGGTCTCACAGAGCTGTTCTCGCGCAACTGGCTTTCAGGATCACAAAACTTTAGTGAAGACGACATCAATCTTAAAGTTGATGAAATGGCCGCAGGCCTGGGAGCCTTTGGTGGAAGAAATTCCGTCGGCCTCTCCATGGATTACTTGTCGCCATTTGAAGATCGCATGTTGGAAATCTATGCGGATTCCCTTTTAGCGCCACAATTTCCAGATAGCATTCTAGAACGTGAAAAAGTGGTTATCAAAAACCAAATCAAGTCTCGCAATGACAATCCAGCACAAATCTGTGTTCTGAATTTCATGAAGGAGATCTTTAAAGGACATCCATACTCAAGAGATCTTGTCGGAAGTGAAGAATCTATCGCGGCCATCTCATCCAAGGAACTTAAGGATTACTATAAAAAAGTTGTTCATGCGAAAAACCTTACTTTCTGTGTTGTCGGTGACGTGCATACGGATAAATGGGTGAAGTCTTTGGAAGAAATCACGAAGGAACTTCCTCGGGGAGAGAAAATTTCAAACAACTTCCCGGTCGGCCCTTTGACGGAAAGTAAAAAACTTTTCCACGAGCTTAAGAAAGAACAGAGCCATATCATTGTTGGCTATCGTGGTTTGACGTTGAAAGATTCGGATCGTTTTACTTTGGAGATCATCCAGTCTGTGCTAAGTGGCCAAGGTGGACGTTTATTTCTAGAGCTGCGTGATAAAAATTCTTTGGCTTATTCTGTTTCTCCTATGCATATGGAAGGAATCGAGGGTGGATATTTCGGTGGATATATCGGTTGCTCACCTGAAAAAGCCGAAAAAGCCATCTCCATGCTGAAAGCAGAATTCCAGAAGCTCGCTGACACGAAGCTGGGCGAAGAAGAATTGACCCGCGCACAGAGATATTTAATCGGTCGTCATGATATTGAATTGCAAAGAAAGAGCACGGTTTGTAATGCGATTATTTTTGATGACATCTACGGCTTGGATTATCGCGACAGTTTGGAAGTAGCAGAGAAATATTTTGCGGTAACGCCAGAAGATATTCAAAAGCTTGCGCAGAAGATCTTCTCTCAGCCCACAATCATCAGTCTTGTGGGCCCGACCGACGTGAAATAACTATCGAACTAAGTGGCCGGCCTTGATGGATTCCTCCAACATGCGTTCGGTCACATTCCAAAGGTCGGGAAGGCCTTCAGTGATCGGAGGCTGACATTTTGCCACGATCTTATCTGAAGACACCTTGTGATTTTTCCAAGAGTAACCTTGGTTTAAATAGTTTGAAAAAATCGGCAAGAAACGATCAATGGCTGCGACAAACTTCGCTTCCGGAGAAGCTCCTTCTTCAAAGTCATTCCACAAAGATTTAAATTCAGCAGAAACTTCGTCCGGCAAAAGGCCCATCAGTCTTTCAAGGGCGGCGGCTTCGCTATTCTTTTTATTTGAAAGATCTCCGTAAACAATGGTGTCGCCAGCATCAATCTCCACGATGTCGTGCAGAAGCGCCATCTTCACGGCTTTACTGATATCAATTTTTTCTGGAGATGTTTTTTCTAGAACCAAAACGGCCATGGCCAAGTGCCAAGAGTGCTCGGCAGAATTTTCACGACGCCCGCCATTGTGAATCAGCGCTTGTCGCTCAATAGTCTTAAGGCGGTCAATTTCTTTGATAAAAGGAAGCAATGTTTCGATAGTCATGAGGGGGATACTATGCCCACAGGGAAGAACTGTCCAGGTGCGTGGAGATTTTTCATTGGTGGCCTCAAAGCCGCTTCGCTCGGCTCGCCCACGAACCGGAGCTTATCGAATTACGGTGCCTTAAGCCTATGAAGTTAAGGTTGTTCCTAACTACATGAACTGACTAATAAAAATATAATCAGAATAAGCAGCTTTAGGAAATTCCAAAAACTGACGAAAAGAACACTAGTTGGGTGTCTTTTCATAAGAATCCTCCTTGGCTAAGGGGAATTCTAGTCCATAAGAAAGCGGTCTTTGAGGCCGCTTTTTTATTTGTGCAAACTGCGTGTCGTTCTTCGAATTGATTTAAGTTCTTTGGATCTGTTCACGAATCTGAAATTCGGACTTATTTACAACTCGCGACGGAAGTCTTCGATGATTTGTTCATTCATTTTTTTGAGATCCTTAAAGCCATTGCCAAGTTCATCGGGATTTTTGGCGAAGGATTCCGAAAGATTTCTTTCTAAAATTGAAAAGACTTTGTAGGGAAGAGCTTTGCGGTAGTTGTCGCTCTTAATTTTATTCTTTGTGATTTTCCAAAGCTCCCAGCGTGCTGGTAAAAATGCATAATAAACGTCGCCCAAGAAGCCAGAAAATAGCGGGTGTTCTTTAATCCAGCGCTGCTCATTCAGATGATGGCGTCCGTCTGTAAAATCTCGACGGATGATATCCGCTGAAGAATGTTCTTTGGCTTTTTCAGATTTTTCTCGCGAGGTCAATAGATCACTAATGGCTTTGGGATCACGAGTGGAAACCATCGCAATCGTGTCTGCAAAAAGTTCGTGATGCGCACTGCGGATGGCCCAATATTTACGAAAAGCCTTCATTTTTTCAGAGAGGGCCACAGCCTCAAGGGCCTTGTCCATCGCTCTGTTTTCGAGTTCTTTCTTTTTTTCTTTATTGTTGAAGGTGACATCCGCTCTGTAGGCCATACTTTTTGCTTCTGCAACCGTGTCTTCAAGAAGTTTTTCCAGCGTCAGAGCGTCTTGTTTGATGTTTTTGTAGCTCTCAAGATCTTTCAACAAATTCTTTTCAAAGATAGCGTGACCATACTCATGAGCCAGTGTGACTTGGTTGACCTTCGGGTGCATTTTTCCCATCGAGTCGGGACGAAGACCGACGTAAACTCGAAAATCACCGGCATTAAAACTGGAGGCACGAAATGCGGTTCCAATGCGAACACTTGTTTCGGAGGGAATCTCTAAGGGCGCAAGCAAGGATTCAATTTCCAAAAGAGTCTTAGCATACTCTTCGGCTTTGGGGCCCTTCAAAGCAGAAGCCTCTACTTCCACGCGACCCTTGAGGGCGTATTCGGAAGAGAATAAAGATTCGCATCGTTGAGCAAATGCAGACGAAGAGCAAAACACGCCCACCAATGACAAAACAATAGCCAACCCAGAAGCTCTCATTTGAAGCTCTCCCATTACTATTCCTTACGATTCAAAAGGTGTACCGCAAAGTGTGTCTCATCTTGAGACTTAGGCCCAGGAACTAAAAAACATTAACCGAAATACGTCTCAGATTTGTTAAACTAGGGATATGAGGGAAAAGGCGTCGAACGGATCAGTAGAGCTTTTTGTTAGTCCGGAAGGTTTCTTTCAAGAGCTCGTTCAAAAAGGACTCTCCCAGAGGAAAATTCAAACTTATCCTTTGGTGGAAAATTATCTCGTCAATCTTCTTCAACACTACTTGGATGCACGCAATCTTTTTGAAAGCGAATATGCCAATGAGAGTGGTCAGAAGAATCCAACCACGCTCGCAGAAATGTATTTAACAGCCCAGAATGCGGAACCTCCTGCGCGTATCGAGCTTTTGCGAAAGCTCGGAGATCGCACTCTTTATATCAGCGGGTTCTTTGGTGATTCTCTGTCGCGAAAAATTGTGGACATTGATTATTATGCAGAAATCGGTGGAGCAGCCTATGCTTCGTTGGCACACTGTACACGTGAGGACACGATGGTGAAGGTCTATGATACTTTCTCCCGTCGGTTCTTGGATTTCGTGGATGTTTTGACCTATATCAGCCATCACTCCTTCGTGAAAAGTGATGAGAGCATTCTTCGACTCTATGACCGCTATATGAGAACGGGTTCTGAATTGGCCCGGGAAAAGCTGGTGGAGATGGGAGTTTTGGCTCTGCCGCAAGACCAAGTAAAGCTTGGCAAGCAAGGCTGATTCCTCTATGCTGACGCCATGTTCGGCTTAGGCATGTCTGAAATTATCTTCCTTGGTGTTTTAGCCCTGATTATCATCGGGCCTAAAGAGCTTCCTGAATTGGCTCGAACGCTGGGACGTTTTCTTAATGAACTTAAAAGAAGTACGAATGTTTTGGGCGAAGAGTTGAAACAACAAGCCCGCATCGACCGAATTGATTTCAACGAGCCTCCGGCAAGAAACCACATTCCTCATCCCAACGAAAAAGAACAGACTCCAGAGCCGCAACAGATGGAGTTGACGGATCAAGCTTCCACCGAAGATAAAAAAGAAGAGCACAAGCCATCATGAGAAGTGACGAACTAGATTCAAAAGCTCAGTCTTTGTATGAACATCTTGCGGAGCTTCGTAAGCGTCTGATCAATTGTGTTTTTATTCTCTTGATCGCAACGGGAATCTGCTACGGCTTTAGCGAAAAGATTTTTAATTTTGTCAGAGCACCCATTTCTCCGTACCTTCCTGGGGGCGGGTTGATTTACACGGGTCCCATGGACAAATTCATCGCGCATCTTAAGCTTGCTTTGGTGTGCGGTATTTTGGTGTCTTGTCCGTTCTGGCTTTATCAGGTGTGGAAATTTATAGCTCCAGGTCTTTATGCTAAAGAGCGCAAGTACACGATGGGATTCATCGTCTCAGGAACGGTGCTCTTTCTTTTAGGCGCTGTGTTTTCTTATTACATCGCCCTGCCAATGGCCTTTCAGTTCTTAATGACATTTGGTGGAGATATCGACAAGCCGATGATCTCAATTGATCAATACATGGGTTTTTTCACGCAAATGTGTTTGATGTTTGGAGTGGCTTTCGAACTTCCCCTTGTGATCGTGGTTTTGGGAATGTTGGGTATCGTGAGTCAGGCTTTTCTTAAAAAGAATCGTCGTTACGCGGTTATGACGATTTCCGTGATTGCCGCAGTTATTACGCCGCCGGACCTTCTAAGTATGGTTATGATGTTGGTTCCCATGGTTCTTCTTTTTGAAGCCGGCGTCTTTATCGTTGGCATCTTTGAAAAGAAGCGTGAAGACAGTCTTCGTGTAAATGAACGCGAATAAACGTTAGTTTAAAAAAAGGGGGATTCATGTCTTTTCTTATTGGTCTATTAATGACAGCGGGTTTGGCAAATGCCGCAGGTTCAGCAACATGTCCTGATATTTTTGAAAAACACGATGGAACAAAGATTCAACAGATTTGGTCCGATGCTTCAGAGTCATGCTTTTTCTCTGTCGTTCCTGACGATGCCTATGTGGAGTTGGTTTATCGCGATCACCTCTTTACAAGTGAAGGCCTTTTCATGGTTTTCAACTCCTATGGACCTGGAGACGAGTCGCAAACAACTTCAGCACGTGAATTCTATATGTTCCCACGTAGAAACAGCGCCTTTACATACCAGTGGAAAGACGACACTCGTGAGTTGGAAGTGACTCACGTAACGGGTGATAAGTTTGTATTTGATTCTAAGAAAGCGCGCTTAAAAAGTGTTTCTGGCGGCACGGTGACAGTGGCTGATTATGTAGAGCCGAGCAATCGTGGTGGTATTGAGTTTGTGAACTATAGTGGTCTTCTTATGGACGGCGGATTTAAAATTGGCAGTTCACCAACAGGAAACTCCAATGCGAACTCCGTTTTCAAAGATGCCCAAGGCAAAACATGCTCAATCAAAAACTACGATCTTTTCAAGTACACGTCTGACGGAGAAATCATTTTCAAATATGACGACAAAGCTTTGGCGACATTCTTGAAAAAACGCTGTTCGCAAATTCAATTTCCTTAACAAGGCAGCCTGGACTCTTCTCTAGGAAGAGTCCTTAAAGGGCCAGATTCCCTTAGAAATATTCAAAACGAAAATTCCTTCGGATATCCTAAACGGGAATGCACAAAGCTCTCGTTTTAATTCTTACTTTTATTTCAAGTCTCGCTCTTGCTAAAGAAAAAGTGGCCGTCATTTTTGTCGGTAATGCTGATCCTATTTTGCAAGAGAGGGAAGCAGCAGCCCTGAAGTTTTATGAAACCTACGGTTATCGCGTGATTCGTCTTTCACCGAATTCAGACAAAGCCGCGACCAGCGAAAGTTTTAAAAAAACTTTGGCCGGTCTAAAAAACGTTGAGTCCCTCCACGTGGAATTCCTGGGCCACGGAGAACTCAAAGAGAACGGCAAAAAATATTATATGATGGCCGCCGATAAAAATGGTGAAGGCCTGGATATTAAAAGATCCCTGGAAGTTCAAGATTTGAAAAAATCACTTCAGGATTTTCAGAAAAAGAATCCAGAGGCAGAGTCGACAGTCTATGCGCTGAACTGCTTTGGTGGACGTATTCCTCAAGCTCTTGCGGATTTGCCACGCACGCAGGCCTTCTCTGCGACCAGGGGAGATGTAAAATCTTGGACATTTCTCGAGGGTGGAGAGAGCAGAAAAAACGTCGACTTTCTTGTTTTCTTTCAACGTGGATTAGAAGAAGGAAAAACATTTCAAGAGGCCTTTGCTGATGCCACAAAAGAATACCAAAAAATTCAAAAGCAAAGTCCTTCGCGTTTTCCTTTTGCGGGTGAGCCTGCCTTTTCTCTCCCACGTTCGCAATCGCAAGAGTATGTCTTAAAATGGTGTTTTTCCAAGACGACAGGAAGCTCGGTCCCCGACGACAGTCAAAAACTGATCGCGCGTAAATTAAAAAGCCAACACGCCGAAACCACAGAATACATCCAGTCGATGAAGAGTGCTGTTGCTTGCTCTAAAACATCAGAAATAAAGCAAGAGGCGGAGAGCCTTAAGACAATAGAAAAGAATCTTAAAGAGAAGGCCGTTAAAAAACTTCAAGAGGTCATTCTATCCAGCAAGATGGATGAAACTTTGCCAAAATTCATCGACGACTTACAAGGCGCCATGGATTTTTACCGTGAAATGGATAATGACCCCTCTGTTGCCGAAAAAATGGAAGAAGTGCGAAATGATTTAAGAGAACTTTTTGAAGTGAAAGACGAAGTCGACTTTGCTCGTTTTAAAGAAGCAAAGGCGGAAAAAATCGCCGAAGAGATTAAAGCATGTGATGGCAATAAGCCTCCGGAATTTTGTGACTCGGGCAAAGCACTTTATATGCTTTTCACATATGGTCAGTGGTCGACGGAAGACTTAAAGCCAGAAGAAATTGTGCAAAAATGCGCGCGACCCACTCCTGCGCTGGTGAGTGCGGAAAAAACTTTGGAAGAATCGCAAAAACGCCAACAGTGTTTCGTGAAAGAATCAGAAAACAATCCTCTGGCCGCGTACATGGCTTTTTCTACCAACTCGAAATCATTGCAAAGTTTCTGTAGCACTTTCAAACCCGCAGAAGATTTCTATAAAAAAGAGGGCGAGTGTCTTGAAAGGTTTGGTAAACAAGCCAGCGCGAAGGACTGGAAGCGGTTGCAAGAAATTGATAAAATGTCTCAGGGAAGAATGTCAGATACTTCTTCTAAACCTAAAGAAAGAGAACAAGGAGGTGTGCGATGAGATCTTTTATCTTCGTGTTCATCCTTCTATTCTCTTCTTTAGGTATGGCGAAAGCGACAAAAGTTTCTGGATACGTTTTTAATGACGACGGAAAAATTTGGATCAGTGAGGCGCCATTTTCCACGGATCTTCGCTATCAAATAAAATGGCATCCCAAACAAAGACTTGGGCAAATTTGTTACTATGAAAAGAATCAATCCTGTCCCCAGTACTTCATCGGATGCAGTCGTCAAAGTAAGGTGAAGAAGCTCACACAGCTTGAAAGCTGTCGAGTTCTCTCCGTGATCAAAATAATCCCAGGAAAATAGGGAAATTTTGGTCTAGTTTTTTGTTACAAACTCAAGTGGGTATGTAGTTCTGCATTTTTTCTTCTTATTCTAAGATCATTCGTATTTTTGTTTACTTTAATTTTCGGAGGAACAATGTTCAAAATGGCGATTGGCTTTGTCTTGATGACAAGCACGGCTCATGCAACGGCACAACTACCCATGGTAGATAAATGCACGATAGCGGCAAACTATGCGGCAATGGATTTTGGTGGCATAGGTGTCGATCCAGATGGCACATCCATCACGTTTGACTCTTCAGGTGCGACACAAATCTCAAGACCAGAGAACATCGTTTCTCGTGTGAACAAAGACGGCGTCGAAACAATCACATATAAAACACGTCAGATTAAAATGGATGGAAACTGGAAGCCCGGTCAAAACTATGAATACGAGACAGTGCAAAGAACAATCGTCGTAAAACGCGAGAACGGAAAAATTGTCTCTGTAGGTAAAGAGATGGATATCGCGGCTCAAGTTAAAATGAGAAAACAATTTGAAAAGAGCGGATTCGCAGGAAAGTTTCCGTACACGAAATCATTTGAGACAAACTTTTCACACAATGGTTCAAACTGTAATATCAACCAGACTTTGACTTATGAAATGGCGGATGAAAAAGCCAAAGTTGAAGGCAAGGTAAATTATGACAAAGAATTTTGTGATAAACTTGCTCCTATCGTCAATAGAATGGGCTCTCAAAACGCCAGTCAGTGTGTGGGCCTTATCGGTCAGGCGCAATTTGCATTTGATCAAAGAAATAAAGAACTTCAAAAAGAAGGAAAGTCTTTTAAAACTTTTGATTATCTAGGCAAAAAAGAGAAAGATCCTTATGCCAATATGAACATCGGCATGATGATTCAATCATGTGCAATGGCCGATTTCCAAGGTGGCCCTTGGGGCATGCCGGGTGGTTTGATGGCCGCTGGTGGCGGGATGATAGGTGGCGGAGGAATGATGGGAATGCCATCGGGTAACGTTATCGGTGCTCCTGTTAAAGCGGAAGCCGCAAAACCTGCAAAAGCAAATACGGGCGCGAGATAATAAATTGACTGTATTTTAAATTAAAAGACGGCCGAGGATCAAAACCTGGGCCGTTTTCTTTTTAGTTCCCGCAGAATCTTTTCGTGAAATCAATCCACTCAGGATAGTCCGTAATAATTCCATCAGCGCCCCATTCAATCATTTGCAGAGCCTGTTCTGGATGATTGACGGTCCAAGGAACAACACGAATTCCATTTTCGTGATACTTGCTGAGCATTTCAGGTGATACCAAACCAAAATGAGGGGTCACAAGGTCTGCTTTGATGTCTTTGGCGATCTGTACTCCGTCAAGAGCTTCCCCTAAAAGAGGCGACAATCTCATCGACGCCCGTTTTTGTCGAACGACCTTAAGAACGCCCACATCAAATGACTGAATCATCGTCCGCGACATCTCAATGCCGGAGCGATCAATAACTTCCATAATGCGATCGACGTAAAACTCTCGAGAAGGATAAAACTGTGGCTGAGTAGGGTTGTATTTAATTTCAATATTCAACCCAAGTGGTGTGCCTTTGTTAGTTGTGCGATCCTTAAGTTCCGCCAAAACTTCAGCGAGTGTCGAAATTTTTTCACCGGGAACTGAGCGACCTATTCTGACTCGGGAGCCGCAATCATAGGTTTTGATATGGGCCACAGTCATATCGCGATAATAAACTCTCTTGGGAAGAGGTTGTCCTTTGGAGTCTAAACACTCATCTTTCATAAAAGCATCGTGAGCGACGATGATCTGATTGTCCTTACTGATTTGCAGATCCATCTCAACGAAGTCAGAACCCTGACTGATGGCGCGGTTGAAAGCCGACATCATATTCTCAGGACGATCCCAGGCACCGCGATGGGAGTGGATTTCCATGCGGTGAAGATTTTGGCAAAGCATCGGGGCAGAAGAAGGTTCTCTCGAACCCGTGGTTGGTTTAGAGGCGCAACCAAACGATAAAAGAACAACAGAAACGCACCAGAGTTTTCGGCTCATGAGATCTCCCATCATTTTATTTTTAAATAAAGAGAGGGTTTTGTCGATATGGGGAGATACTTAAGGCTGGGAGGAAAGTGCTCTTTAAAAGAAATAGGGGCTGTTTCCAGCCCCTATTAATTAAGGTTCTTCGAACTTGATCAAAACAGCGCCGGACTCTACCGAGTCGCCCTGTTTTACTTTCACTTCTTTGATTTTGACGTCGCGAGAAGCACGCATTTCGTTTTCCATTTTCATCGCTTCCATGATTAAAAGCGGTTTATTGGCTTTCACGATTTCGCCTTCTTTAGCAAAGATCTCGATGATTTTACCAGGCATACCTGATTTCAATTCTTGGTCTCCGCCGAAGCCGCCGCCTTTTTTCAAAGATTCATGCAAAAGCATTTCATCATTGAATACTTTGATTGTGCGGAACGAGTTACGAGTGAAAACCGTGTACTCAGTGTCTTGCCCGATCACGTCGATCAAGTAAGATTTTCCGTCAAAAAGAAAGCTGATGTATTGTTCGGCCTCTTTGTAATCATTTTTTGAAATGTCGTAGTGAACCCACTCTTTTCCTTCTTCTTGCAAAGAAAGTTTCCAAGAGCTCTTTTGTTCAGTCACATCGACTTTATACTTCTTACCTTTGAGTTCTGCTTCAAAGTACATGCTTACGTCCTTAATTGAAGTTTGCGGCCCACACGCTTCCAAGTGGAAGTGAGGTTGAGCTGGCGAACGTCTTTGGATTTACGATCATTGTAGGCCGTGATAGCGGCTGCAATGAGGAATACAGGGTCTTCAACTTCTTTAAAGAGCTGAGGCTCGATAACCTCAAAGTTTTTCTCGATAAATTGAGTTGTGTAAGAACCATCGCGGAATTTCGGATGATCCAAGATCGTTTTATGAAGAACGATGTTGGTTTTGATTCCCGTCAATACGAACTCAGACAAAGCACGTTGCATTCTATCAATAGCTTCCTCACGAGTCTCACCCCAAGTGATAAGTTTTGCGATCATTGGATCGTAATAGATAGGTACTTCGTAGCCAGGGTAGGCGTAGGAATCCACACGCATGAACGGTCCTTGCGGATGGCGACAAGCGCGGATCACACCAGGATGCGGTTTGTATGTGATTGGATCTTCAGCGCAGATACGAGCTTCAATAGCGTGACCTTTTTGTTTGATGTCTTCTTGTTTGAAAGACAAAGGTTTGCCAGCAGCCACGTAAATTTGCTCTTTCACCAAATCGTAACCTGTCACGATTTCAGTGATCGGATGTTCCACTTGAAGACGAGTGTTCATCTCCATGAAATAGAATTCTTTAGTCGCATTATCGAAAATGAATTCAATTGTTCCGGCACCAACGTAGTTGATTTGTTTTGCCGCGCGAACGGCCGCTTCACCCATGCGCAAACGAACTTCGTGAGGCACAGAAGGGGACGGACATTCTTCGATGATCTTTTGGTGACGGCGTTGCACAGAGCACTCACGTTCAAACAAGTGAACATGGTTTCCGTGCTTATCACCGAATACTTGGATCTCGATGTGTTTTGGATCGTTGACGAATTTTTCGATGTAAACAGTCGGATCTGCAAAATAGTTCTGACCTTCAGAGCGGCAAGCGCGGAACGCACTTTCAAGCTCGTCCATCTTGCGAACCACGCGCATCCCTTTACCACCACCACCGGCAGAGGCTTTGATGATAACAGGAAGACCGATTTTCTCTGCAATCGCTAGCGCTTGTTCAACCGTATCAACGCCACCATCACTACCAGGCACAGTCGGAACGCCCGCTTTTTTCATCAAAGCTTTTGCAGAAAGTTTATCACCCATAGACTCGATGTTTGAAACCGTCGGGCCGATGAAAGTGATACCAGCTTCTTCAAGGGCTTTTGCAAATGTTGTGTTTTCAGAGAGAAAACCATAACCCGGGTGAACAGCGTCGACACCGGCTTGCTTCGCCACTTCGATGATCTTTTTATAATTCAAATAACTCTCTTTAGAAGGAGAAGGCCCAATGTGATAAGCCTCATCCGCCAAAAAGACATGAAGACTGTCGCGATCCGCATCAGAGAAAACCGCCACAGATCCGATGCCCAACTCACGACAAGCGCGAGTGACACGGATAGCGATTTCTCCACGGTTTGCGATCAGGATTTTTTTAAACAATGCCATATTATTCCTTCAATCCTGCTAGAGCGGAATGTTTCCGTGCTTTTTAGCCGGAGTGATATCGCGTTTATGTTTAAGCATCTCAAGAGAATCAATAATGCGCTTACGAGTCATCGCAGGCTCAATCACTTCATCTGTGTAGCCAAGTTCCGCAGATACGTATGGATTACTGAACTTCGCTTCGTATTCTGCAGTCAAACGTGCTTTTTCAGCTGCAGGATCTTTTGCTTTGTTGATTTCTTCACGGCTGATGATGCTCACCGCACCCTCAGCACCCATCACTGCGATTTCCGCTGAAGGGTAAGCCAAGTTCACGTCAGAGCGAAGAAGCTTAGAACCCATAACGATGTATGCGCCACCGTAAGCTTTACGAGTGATCACAGTGATTTTAGGTACTGTGGCTTCCGCGTAAGCGTAAAGAAGTTTTGCACCGTGAGTGATGATGCCGTTCCACTCTTGATCTTTACCAGGCAAGAAACCAGGAACGTCGACGAAAGAAACAATAGGAATATTGAAAGCGTCACAGAAGCGGATGAAACGAGCCGCTTTACGAGACGCTTCGATGTTCAAGCAACCTGCCAAGATTTGTGGTTGGTTGGCAACGATACCCACAGGGCGACCGTTAAAGCGCGCAAAACCAACAACGATGTTCTGTGCATAGTGTTTGTGAACTTCCAAGAAGTAACCTTCATCCACGCACTCAGTGATAACGGAAAGCATGTCGTAAGGTTTTTTTGGATTTTCAGGGATCAATGTGTTTAGTGATTCAGTCACGCGATCAGGGCGATCGTTTGTCGGAAGCACCGGAGCATCATCCAAATTGTTAGAAGGAAGGAAGTTCATCAACTCGCGAATCAAAAGCAAGCAATGCTTGTCGTCTTCCGCAGCGAAGTGCGCAACACCTGATTTTGCAGAGTGAGTAGTTGCTCCACCAAGCTCTTCTTTTGTTACTTCTTCGTGAGTCACAGTTTTAATAACGTCAGGGCCTGTCACAAACATGTAGCTTGTGTTTTTAACCATGAAGACAAAGTCCGTGATTGAAGGAGAGTAAACCGCGCCACCTGCGCAAGGGCCCATGATAGCCGTGATTTGTGGAACGAGACCTGAAGCCATTGTGTTGCGAGTGAAGATGTCTGCGTAACCACCCAGAGATTCAATACCTTCTTGGATACGAGCGCCACCAGAGTCATTGATGGAAATAAACGGCGCCCCGTTCTTCATCGAAAGGTCCATCACCTTGCAGATTTTATTTGCTTGAGTGCGGGACATAGATCCACCGATAACGGTGAAATCTTGTGAAGAGACATAGATCAGTTTTCCGTTAATGCGACCGTAACCTGTGATGACACCGTCACCAGGAACGACAGTTTTATCCATTCCAAAGTTTGTGCAACGATGAGTAACAAAACGGTCCATTTCAACAAAGCTGCCTGGATCAACCAGAACATCAATGCGTTCGCGAGCTGTTAAGCGTCCGCCTTGTTTGTGTTTTGCAATGCGGGCTGCGCCCCCGCCAGCCATTGCGGCTTCGTTGCGTTTCTCAAGGTCGTTAAGACGAGCTTGAATGCCAGATGAAATTTCTGTGCTCATATGATTCCTTTTTTGGGGATCGACCCCTTTAAAAACAAGGAACCAATCTATCACGGAGATGTTAGGAATCATCTAAATTGAGAGACGCAGAGCATAGATATTATGCTCTGCGACAAGTAGACTATGTTATTGAATTTATGGAACTAATTGCTTCAAGGCCTGAAGAGCTCTCTCGACGTTGATGCGTCCTCGAGTATTTACTTTAAATTCATGTCCTGCGGACACATCTACGGACTGCAAAATTGCGGTCCTAATTTGCTGAGCGGTTGCTTGTGGACGGGCACTCCAAAGAAGAGCTGCTGTGCCCGTAACGAACGGAGCCGCCATACTTGTTCCATCCATATAAGCTGTTGTGTTGCCCGGAACTGTACTCAAGATACGTTCTCCCGGAGCCGCCACATGCACAAATCCAAATCCACTGTTCGACCATGAGGTCATGAAATCACTCACTGTAGAAGCCGCGACCGTGATTTGATTGGAAAGATTGAAAGACGCCGGGAACTCGGGATACACGTCGATGTCTCTTCCATCATTTCCTGCCGCCACCACAACCAAGATTCCTTTGTTTTGCAATTCTTGAAAAGTGTTACGAAGAGAAGCCACACAAGGTGCGCCACCCCAGCTTGCATTGATGATCTTAGCGCCACGACTTGCAGAATATTGCAAAGCCAACACCGCATCACCTAACGAACCACCACCGTCATTTGCGATAAACTGCGCAGGAATAATTTGCGCTTGAGGAGCAACACCTTCCACAGTTCCATAACGAGGATCAGCCGCGATAATACCAGCGACGTGACTGCCATGGGCACTTGGTGTTTGATTATTGCTTGGAACGGAAACGAAACTTGCTCCGTAGTAGTCGTCAACAACACCGTTGCCATCATCGTCTATTCCGTTGTCAGGAATTTCGCCAGTATTGATAGCGATGCGCGGAGCAAGTTGTGGGTGAGTATGATCCACAAAGGCATCCACCACGGCGACCTTCACATTTTGTCCGTAAACTCCTTGCGCCCATACGTTACGAGCAGAAATTTTATCTTGCCCCCAACTATCGGCAAAAGCCGTAGCGCTCACTTCATTTGTTTTTTCAATTTGCAAATGACGATCGAATTCGACGTAACGAATTTGTTCTAAGTTAGGTTCCACAAAGTCTTTGGTGAATTCATCTGCATTCGCAGCGGATTCAACAGTGAACTTTCCATCTTCCCATTGAACGATAAATTTATTTTGAATGGCCTGACCCAAGCACGCGCTGGAATCAAGAGCTCCATTTTCCGGAAATACCGAACTTGTCGACTTTTTGTTGCCACAAGATGCTAATACAAAGATGCAAGCAACCGCCGAGAGAATCTTCTGAACATCCATGTTCACTCCCTGGTGCAGGCAATAGGTCCCATCAATAGGACTCCATCAAGCTGCCCAACCGGTTAGCTTTTCGGTCATTATATGTCTTATTTTGAGGCTAGAAGGGAGAAACTAGACCTAAAATGCGCTTAGGTCCCCAGTATATTGGATCTGAATGATATTCAAAATTTTCGCGAAGCGAGGCCTTGGACTAAATTTGGCCGATGAATTCTTTTAAGAATGAGATGAACTGAATCTCTACGCGTTTTGCAGTTTCAGTCACTTCGTCGTGAGAAAGTTTTTGCGCTGAAATTCCCGCCGCCAAATTAGTGATGCAGCTTAAAGCCGCCACACGAAGGCCCAGGTGATTTGCTGCGATTGTCTCTGGCACCGTACTCATGCCCACGGCTTTTCCGCCAATCAATTTCAAATAGCGAACTTCCGCAGGAGTTTCATAAGTAGGACCGCTCACACCACAGTAAACGCCTTTATGAAAGCGAGTGCCTTGTTTCAAAAGCAAAGCTTCCATAATTTCAATCAAGCGTTTGTCGTAAGCTTCCGTCATATCCGGGAAACGAGGGCCGAGTTCCTTGATGTTAGGTCCCATCAAAGGGTTTGTGCCCATAAGATTGATATGATCTTCGATGATCATAAAATCTCCGGCTTGCATGTTTTCACCGAAGCCGCCGGCAGAGTTCGTTAGAATCAAAGTTTCAATTCCCAACATCGCCAAAGCTCTTGTTGGAAACACCACCGACTCCATGCTGTGACCTTCATAGTAGTGATTACGTCCTTGAAGAATCACGATGGATTGGTTGCCCACTTTACCGAAAATCAAATTTCCAGAGTGGCCCTCCACTGTTGGTGGAGAGAAATGCGGAATTTCTTTGTAGGGGAGTGTGCACTCCACCTCAACGTCCTTAACAAAAGCGCCAAGACCCGAGCCCAATACCACACCGATCTTCGGTTTTGCCGAGGTCTTAGTGCGGATGTAGCTGACAGTTTCTTGAAGCTTATTAAGTACCAAAATACGTTCCTTTTTTTTGCGGACAAAGAGAATCAACTCAAAGTCTTAAGTATCAAACTAGGCTTTGCAATTTTTGGCAAGGAAATATTGATCGCTGACTTGAGCAAAGGAACTGCAGAAAGCAGCAAATCTTTATCATCACCATGCAGCGTGAACACTGTGTCCCCAGCTTTGACTTCATCGCCCACTTTCACATGGAACTCAATTCCCGCAGTCGGAGCGATAATGTCCGTTGTTTGAGCACGCCCCGCTTTGATGATGATTCCGGCAACACCAATGCTTTCCGTATGGAAACCATGGACGAAACCCGGCTTATCTGTGGTTATAGCTACGTTAAATTTTGGTTTAGGCAGTGCCTGTAAGTTTCCACCATGGATGGAACAAAGTTCTTCAAACTTCGCCAGGGCTTTACCGGAAGTCAGCATATCGCATGCGATTTTGTAAGACTCGTCGGCATTTTTGCCGACGCCCGCAAGAAGAAGCATGTGCGCAGACAATCGCAAACTGAGTTCACGCGTGTCTTCATAAAGATCGTAACCACCAGGTCCCACAAATTTTTCGTTCTTCATGATGGCCACGCACTCTTCCACTTCTAAAGAGTTTCCGGCAAAACGTCCCAGAGGCTGATCCATGTTCGTTAAAAGAGAGGTGACCTTTTTGCCGTAACCGCGAGCAATCGCCATCAAGTTCAGTGCAAGTTCTTCGGCCATTGCGGGCGTTTTCATAAACGCACCAGATCCGTACTTCACATCAAGCACAAGACCATCAACACCTTCTGCTAATTTTTTTGACATGATCGAAGCACAAATCAAAGGCAGACTTTCTACGGTCGCTGTCACATCGCGAAGGGCGTAGATTTTTTTATCCGCAGGACAGATTTCTTTCGTCTGGCCGATAAAACAAATCAAATGTTTGCGAACAAGATCCACAAACTCCGTCAAAGATTTTTGTGTGTTAAATCCGGGAATGGATTCAAGCTTGTCCAGAGTTCCACCGGTATGTCCCAATCCACGACCGGAAATCATTGGCACAGGAACCCCTGCCGCAGCTACGATAGGCCCCAAGATCAAACTGGTTTTATCACCAACGCCTCCAGTGGAATGTTTATCCACTTTAAAACCAGGGACAGAAGAAAAATCCACTACTTCACCAGAGTGAAGCATCGCTTTTGTCAGAGACAAAGTTTCTTCCGTCGTCATGCCGCGAAAGAAAATCGCCATCAAAAGAGCCGACATTTGATAATCAGGAATTTGCCCGCGAGCATAACCTAAAATAAATTCATTGATCTCGTCATAATTTAAAGCGCCGCCATTGCGTTTTGCTTTAATAATTTCTGCTGGAAGAAAAGCCATTAGTAACCTCCCTGAACTGTGCCACCTTGAACGATCGTGACACCCGAGCTTGTGCCAAGGCGAGTGGCACCGGCTTCAATCATCGCCCGTGCTTGCGCGGCATCTTTAATTCCACCGGAAGCTTTCACTTCCATTTGCTCACCCACGATAGATTTCATTAATTTTACGTCTTCAATGGTAGCACCGCCACCACCGAAGCCCGTGGATGTTTTTACAAAGTGCGCACCAGCTTCAAGAGCCGCTTTGCAAGCCAGGATCTTGTCCTCTTGATTTAACAAAGAAGTTTCAATGATCACTTTCACTGTACGACCTTGCGCTGCTTTTACAATAGCCTTGATGTCATCGCGAACATAATCCAAGCGGCGGTCTTTCAAAGCACCCACTTGAATGACCATATCAATTTCTCCCGCGCCGTTTTTGATCGCCGTTT
Organism: Bdellovibrio sp. HCB-110; assembly: GCF_047323225.1. Lineage (GTDB taxonomy): Bacteria > Bdellovibrionota > Bdellovibrionia > Bdellovibrionales > Bdellovibrionaceae > Bdellovibrio. Next base: position 4,100,948 of record NZ_CP178750.1, on the reverse strand, counting down.
GCGTTTCAAAAGCTTTGCTTTCTGTATCCATGGCACCCAAAGGGAATCCAACAACACAGCAGACTTTGACCGAAGATCCGGCAAGTAATTGAGCGCAAGTAGAGACATAAGACGTATTCACGCAAACGCTAAAGAAATTTTGCTCTTTCGCTTCAGCACAAAGTTTTTCGATTTGCGCTAACTGCGCTTCAGGCTTCAAAAGAGTATGATCAATATAACGACTTAGTTGCACGGGGCACCTCGGAGTGTTTAAATAAGAAAAGTTATCTTAGTTCATTGCAGGAGGCAATCATGACCCCACAGAAGTGGACCTCAGTTTTACTGGCGGCTTTAATTTTAGTCACTTCGCAGGCGTCATATTCGCAAACCAATAGAACCGTCAAACGCAACGTCGCGACAGTTCTTTTTGCGAGCTTAGGCGGCGCTATCCTAGGTCTGAGCACGCTCTCCTTCTATGGTGAACCTGAAGAACATACAAATAACATCACATTAGGAGCTTTGGTCGGATTTGTCGGGGGAGTGGGGTACGTGCTTTATGACTCTTCGCAGCCTGCGCCACCAACCTACGAATACTCACAAATTTTTGATCAAGACCTGAAAAGCAGAAGGGCTTCAGCATCCCATGCCAAAGCCCCTCCCATTATCCAACTTACATACAACTTCTAATTTCTAACCAACTTTGGTGCGAGGGCCGGCAGCACTTCCGGCCATAGTTCCCGCAACGGTATCGCCACCACTTCCAGCAACTCCCAAGAAAGTTTTCGCGTCTGCCGCAGAAACTTTTCCTTTGCGAACCAGATCTTCGATGTATTTTTCGAAGAGGATCATACCCTGAGCAGAGCCCGTCTGCATTGCCGAAGCAATCTGATGGACTTTACCTTCACGAATCAAGTTCGAGATGGCTTTTGTATTTCTTAGAATTTCATAAGCAGCGACACGACCTTGTCCGTCGGCGCGCGAGAAAAGTGTTTGCGCGACAACGCCACGCAAACTTTCTGCTAACATCGTACGGATTTGTTGTTGTTGTCCCGCAGGGAAAACGTCAATGATACGGTCAATAGTTTTAGCCGCACTGTTCGTGTGAAGAGTACCGAACACAATGTGACCCGTTTCTGCCGCAGTCAGCGCCAAAGAGATCGTTTCCAAGTCACGCAACTCACCCACGAGCAAGATATCCGGGTCTTCACGCAGAGCCGCTTTCAAAGCGTTGGCGAAACTCTTCGTATGACTTCCGACTTCACGTTGATTCACCAGAGCTTTCAAGTTCGGATGAACGAACTCGATAGGATCTTCCACCGTGATGATGTGCGCTTCACGAGTCATGTTGATTTGATGGATCATCGCAGCAAGAGTTGTAGATTTACCTGAACCCGTTGGACCCGTTACAAGGATCAAACCGCGATCACAGTCGATCAAATCCATTACAGAAGGTGGAACTCCCAATTCTTGCGCTGTTTTAATTTTCTCTGGGATGATACGCATAACGGCGCCAAGCCCTTTTCTTTGCATAAAGATATTGCAACGAAAACGACCGATGCCTGAAAGAGTGTAGGCGAAATCCAGCTCCCATTTTTCAACGAAGGCTTTCTTTTGCTTTTCGGAAAGAATTTCGAAGAGCAAACCTTGCACGTCTTGATTCGTGAGTTCGCGATAGTTCAATGGAACCATGTTTCCATGAAGGCGAAGATAAGGAGGCGCGCCGCTTGTTATGTGCAAGTCGGAAGCTCCTTGTTCCACCATGAGTTTAAACAGTTCATCAATTGTTGCCATCGTTATCTCCGTAAAGGCTCTATTTCCATGATCTTTTCGGTCAGATATGCTTCAATATTAAATAATATTTGCTATCGGTCTTGTTTCTAGACTAATGAAATAGGTAGAAGTGCTGTTCCCTATGTGATTCAGGAGGATCTTGTGTCTGCAGAAATTCTCATCAATGTTCGTCCTCAAGAGACTCGTGTTGCTTACGTCGATACTGGAATCCTTTCTGACCTCAAAATCGAACGTAAAACTTCTCCGACCTTGGTCGGGTCGATCCACCGTGGAACTGTGATTCGTGTTTTACCTGGAATGCAGGCGGCGTTTGTGGATATTGGTCTGGAAAAGGCCGCATTCCTATACGTGGGCGATATTCGCGAAGATGTCGATGATAATTTTCTTTCGGATGTCGATCGTGAGGAACCCTTAGATGAGGGTGATGACGATAAAATCCCTTCGCATCACAACAAGACACCGATTCAAGATCTTCTGAAAGAAGGTCAGTCGATTCTAGTTCAGGTTGCTAAAGATCCTCTCGGCACAAAGGGAGCAAGACTCACAACTCATCTTTCATTGCCGGGTCGTTTCGTCGTGTTCTTGCCGACAGTTCGTCACTTGGGAATTTCTCGTCGTATTGAAGACGAAGAAGAAAGAGAACGACTGCGCAAACTTGTTCAGAAAATCAATCCTTCCGGCGGCGTGATCGTACGCACTGCGGGGGAGGGTGCTTCTGAAGAAATGTTGAAAGCCGACATCGAATATCTCGATCGTTTGAGCAAAGAGATTTTCAAAAACTACGAAAAGAAAAAAACACCTGGAAACGTGCACGTAGAGCTGGATGTAGAACTTCGCGCTTTGCGAGACTTGATGAGCGAAGACGTGACAAGCGTTTGGGTTGATAATGTTGAGATTCACAAAAAAGTTGTGAAATTCGTTTCGCAATTCATGCCGAAGTACAAGCAAAACATCGTACTTTATGAAGAGCAAAAACCTCTTTTTGATCTTTACGACATTGATATCGAAATTTCTCGTTCGATGGAAAGAAAGATCTGGTTGAAATCCGGCGGTTACATCGTGATCGACGAAGCGGAAGCTTTGGTGGTGATCGACGTGAATACAGGAAAATTCGTCGGCAAGAAAGACCTTGAAGACACGATCCTGAAAACCAATCTGGAGGCGGTTCGCGAGATTGCGCATCAGTTGCGCATCAGAAACTGCGGCGGGATTATCATCATCGATTTTATCGATATGGAAAAAGAATCTCATCGCGAAAAAGTTTTAGAAACTTTGGCCGAAGAACTGCAACGCGATCGCGCGCGCACAAACATCGTTTCAATGTCTCAATTGGGACTTGTCGAGATGACTCGTAAGCGCATTCGTCCGAGTTTGATTAAAACCCTATGCGAACCGTGTTCTTATTGCGATGGCAAAGGATACATCAAACGCAAGTCCACAGTGGCAAATGAAATCTTCCGCGAACTTGAGCGTGACGCTGATATGTTGATTAATAAAAAAACCAACGTTGTTATTCATTGTCACAGCGAAGTTGTCGATTGGATTTATGAAGTGGAAGGGGAAAGCTTAGAAAGTATCGAGAAAAAACTCGGTCGTTCCGTCGCTTTCAAAATCGAACCGAATTATCACTTAGAACAATACGAGATTTTCTTTGTTTAACAGGTCGGTGAAAAAGGCCCATTTGCTTCGTTGTCGGGTCTCATCCTCCACTCCGGCGTACATCTAGTACGCCTACGTTGCGGATGAAACCCTCCGCCTCGCATCTGAACCTTTTTGACTGACCTTTAAAATAGTTTTTCACTGACCTGCTAGACTAATCTCTAGCGAATTCCAACTCATTTTTCAAAATGTTCGCTTTAGGAGAGCAAATTGAATTCCGATTATTAAGTCATGCGGAATAGTTTGCTCATCTTTATTATTAGTTTAGTTCTTCCAATGTTTGCTTGGTCGCAGAACCTGCCTCCTTTAGCGTGTTCTCAACTTCTTGGTAAATGCGACAAAGTTCCACAGCCTTTGCAGTTGGCATCAGATGCTTGTAAATGGGAACAAAAAGCCGTGGGCTGTGAGGGTCTTGCTAAGTCAGACGCCGAAGCCGCAAAACACATTCGTTCGTGTGATCCCAAAGCTCTTTGTGATGGCGCAATCATGGGTCCGATTGATCAATTGCGCGGATGTTTTTCTGGCGCTGTCGACGTAGGTAAAGAATTTTGGAACGCCATTGCCTCGGTCCCCGAGCTTGCGGGAAAAGGTGCCGAAGCGATTCGCGCATGTTGGACGAATGTTGAATGTCGCGATAATGCTATTAAAACGTCGCTCAAAAATGCTCCTCGCAATATGATGCTGGCAAATCCGATCTTAGCTCCCTTGGCCTATGCGCACATGTATATGAAAGGTGAGCTTACCAAGAGTGATCTTGATAAAGCGTTGCAGGTTTCGAAAAGCCTGCTCGCAAAAGGAAAAGACTATCTGGTAAAACAAGGCGTAAAGCTCGCGTGCTTTGATACTAAAACTCAAGCCGAGATGGTTTGTTATGGAGTCTTCTCTGTCGTGAATCCAGCGGGAGCCGCGGGCTTACTTGCTAAAGCTCCGAAGCTTGCAAAACTTCTTAAGACTGCGGGACTTGCAGCGAAAGAAGCCGGTGCCACGGCCAAAGCTGCTGATGCGGCTGTGGATCTTGCGCGTATGGCGAAACTTTCCAATGCCGAGCGCGTGGCTGAAGCGGAAAAACTCATTGGTCGTGGCCTCTCTGAACAACAACGCCAAGCTTTGATCAAAGCCCATGAGGTTGGGGCAGAGACAGGCCGCGGGTATGGAACATACTCAGCGACGGACTTAAAACAAAAAGCCGATATTTTAAAAGCGGCAGGATTTTCAGATACGGAACGCGACCAGTTGATGCGCCAAGGGGTTGCCGGTCTTTTCAGTGATACTCAAAAAGCGCGTAACTTTGCGAACCAAGCGCGTTTAGAAGCCGATAAATTGCGTGTCTCTGGCAACGTGAAAGATGCGACCACTAGATATCGCAGTTCTGCGGATTCTTATGAAGTTTATATAAAGGATGCCAAAGCCGCGAAATCGGAACGGGATTATTTAGTAGGTGCCGAACTCAATGCCCGGGCTGAAAGATATGACAAAGCGGCGGAATACTTTCTTCAAAGCAAGGCCGCTTTGCGCGGAAATGAAAAAGCCGAGGTTATCTTTGAGACCTTAAGACGCGAAAAGGATGAGCTACGTGTCATTGCTTATAAAAACAAAGACAAGCCCGGTGTCCAAAAAGCTTATGAGGACCATCGGAAGCTGATTGAGGCCGTCGTCAATAATAAGAGCTTCCAATTAGGCGACGCCTGGAAACGTGAACTTCTGAAGCCATAATTTTAGCTAAGATGCTGAAAATAGAGGCTTTTGTTTAAACCCTGGACCTCCTCAAAATTATGCAAATTTATTTGCTTTTAGGGGGTCTTCCGTTTAACCTCTTTTTCTCCCGAGAAAAGCTGAAAAAAATAGCATGTATTAGGTTGACAAAACCTAGTGCGAGGTGGCATTTACCATCTTCTTAAATCGGGTAGCTGGAGGTTCTCATGTACGCGATTATTCGTACAGGCGGTAAGCAATATAAAGTTCAAGCTGGTGATGTTCTTCAAGTTGATAAGCTTGAGCAAAAGCTTGGTGCAGAGTTTGATATCAACGAAATCTTGATGGTTGGTGGTGAGTCCACTCATGTTGGTCAACCTCTTGTAAAAGGCGCGAAAGTAACTGTTGTTGTTACTAAGCAAGCAAAAACAAGAAAAGAAATCGTTTTCAAAAAGAAACGTCGTCAAGGTTACAGAAAGTTCGCAACTCACAAACAAGAGTTCACAGAGCTTTTTGTTAAAGCAATCACTTCTCCAGATGGAAAAGTTGCTAAGACAGACGAATCTGCAAATGTAGTAGACGTAGCAGCAGTACGTGCAGAAAAAGCACAAGCTCGCGTAGCAGCTCGTAAAGAGCGCGCTGAGAGCAAAGGAACTGCAGAAGTTGTTAAAAAAGCCGCTAAAAAAGCAGTAGCGAAAAAGAAAGTTGCTAAGAAAGCAGTTAAAAAGACTGCAAAAAAAGCGACTAAAACTGGCGCGAAGAAAAAAGCAGCAAAAAAGACTTCTAAGAAAGCTTAATTTTTAAATTTTTAAGAGAGGTTCATCATGGCAAGTAAGAAGGCCGGTGGTAGTACAAAGAACGGTCGTGATTCACAGAGTAAACGACTTGGCGTAAAAAGATTCGGTGGCGAGAAAGTTCTTCCAGGAACAATCATCGTTCGTCAACGTGGAACAAAATTCCACTTGGGTAACAATGTTAAAATGGGTCGTGACTACACGATCTACTCTGTTGTCGAAGGTCTTGTAAAATTTGAGCGTTTCTCTAAGGAGCGTTTCAAAGTTAGTGTTTATCCTAAAGCTGTTTAATCTACCGACGTAGATTAGCTTTTCCTGATAAGCACCAAGAGATTTTTTCAATACATAAAAAGGAGCCATCCAAGGCTCCTTTTTTGTTGTATATGGTGCTCTGAATGAAATTCATCGATGAAGTTAAAATCACATTAGCGTCTGGTCGCGGCGGTCCTGGCTGCGTTAGTTATCGCCGAGAATCTATGATGCCTCGGGGTGGACCAGATGGAGGCGACGGCGGTAAGGGCGGCGACGTTATTATCCGTACGTCTCGTCATATCAATTCTCTCGTAGATATTCGTCAGAATAAAAAATACGCTGCTCAAAGCGGACAAATGGGAATGGGCCGTCAGAAGGCCGGTCAAAATGGAGAAGACTTTGTTTTGATCGTTCCTCAAGGAACTATTCTGCGCACTCTTGAAGGCGAAATCATCGTCGATATGACCGATATCGAAGAGTATGTTTTGCTTAAGGGCGGTCGCGGTGGAAAAGGAAATGAATTTTTCAAAACCAGCGTGAATCAAGCTCCTGACTATGCTCAACCCGGCGAAGAAGGTGAAGAGCTCGACGTAAAACTCGAACTAAAACTGATTGCTGACGTGGGTATCGTTGGATTTCCGAATGCGGGAAAATCAACTTTGATTTCTCGTATCTCCGCTGCGAAACCGAAAATTGCTGATTATCCGTTTACAACACTGACTCCCAACCTCGGAGTCGTGAAAGCCGGAGATTATTCTTCATTCGTCGTTGCGGATATTCCGGGACTTGTTAAAGGCGCGCACGAAGGTGTGGGCCTTGGCATTCAATTCCTGAAGCACGTGGAGCGCACGCGCTTCTTCATTCACTTGGTGGATGCTTCAGGAATGTCGGGCCGTGATCCGCTTCAAGATTTCCAAGATATTAACTATGAACTTGAGATGTACGATCAGAACAATCAGGACAAAGAGGGTTTCTTCCCTCTTGCCACGCGTCCTCAGTTTGTCGTGCTCAATAAGATCGACACCTTAAGTGAAACTCAGCTGATGAAGCTTAAAAAACAATTCAAAGAACTCACGGGGACTGAACCCTTCGCGATTTCTGCCGTTACTGGTAAGAACATCAAAGAATTTGTCCAAGAGCTGGCTCATCAGATTTTAGAAGAGGAAGCAGAATGAAAATAGGTATTTTTGGTGGAAGTTTTAATCCTCCGCACATGGGTCACATCAATGCCATTCAAACAGTGGCAAAGAAAGTCGGTCTTGGTAAAGTTCACGTTATTCCTGCGGCTCAAAATCCGCTAAAGACTCCGGTTGAGGGTCCAACACCCGAACAACGTCTTGAGTTGACTCGTTTGGCATTTGAACAATACGGCGAAACTTACTTCGTGGACGATCAAGAGATCAAACGCGGTGGCATGAGCTACACAATCGATACAGTGATGAACCTTCGTAAAACACACGAAGCTTCTGATTTGTATTTGATCGTGGGTGCTGACAAGTTTGAAGAATTGGCGCAATGGAAAGACTATCAAAAGATTCTTTCTGAAGCGAATTTGATCGTTACAACTCGTCCTGGTTACGAAACTCCTGAATCATTGGAAGAAATGCCGGGCTATTTGAAGCCTCTTGTTTCTGACTTTGATTTCAACTTCATCGAGCTTTCTACAGGCAGAAATATTCAGTTCATCACTCTGCGTGACATCGAGATCTCTGCAAGTGAACTGCGCAAATGGCTTCGTCAGGGTAAACCTGTTGAAAAATATTTGCCGTTGGCTGTTGAGTCCTACATCAAAGAAAACAAACTCTACAGAAACTTGGGCGACCGTATCGGTGACTTCACAAAATTCACTGAGTTCTGTGCGAATGTTTTGTTCTCTAAAAAAGGTATCAACGTTCGCGGTTTTGACTTAAGAGGTATTGCCGCTCCAAGCGAATACACTTTGATTGCGTCGGGTACTTCAACTCGTCACGCGGCCGCTATGGCTGAAAACATTGTGATGGCGGTTAAAGAAGAATACAACGTGCATCCACAAAGTGTTGAAGGCATCGACGAAGGACGCTGGGTTCTTGTGGACTACGGTTCTTTGATCATCCACATCTTCTACGATTTCGTTCGTCAAGAATACAGTCTTGAGAACTTGTGGAGACAAGGCAAAGACCTTGGCTTTAAGGATCCTTACGTAGGAAAGCCTGAGGCTCAGTAATCATGAAATTCATTTTGTACAACCTCGCCACTGCAAAAGAGGCGTGGGCCGATGAGGTGAGCGAGTTGTACAAGAAGAAGATCTCTTTCTTTGTTCCCTTCGATATCCAGTCCTTAAAAGCCAAGAAGTCCGCGCGCGAAGATGCGGATTTCAAGCGCAACGAAGAGTCCGAACTCATTCTTAAAAATCTCAATAGCGACGACTTCGTTGTCTTATTCGACGAACGCGGTTCTGTTTTTGATTCCATTCAGTTTTCTAAGAAAATTGAAAACATTTTGGGAAGCTCAAAAAAGCGCGCGATCTTTATTATCGGTGGAGCTTTTGGAGTGAATGAAGAGGTGCGTAAACGAGCGGACTTGAAGGTGGCTTTGTCGCCGATGGTGATGAATCACTTAATGGCTCAGGCGATGAGTCTGGAACAAATCTATCGCGCGTTCACCATCATTAAGAAAATTCCGTATCACAATATTTAAAAAGCGGCTTTCGCCGCTTTTCTTATTTAAGCCAAGGTGGGTTGTTGCCCAATTCTTGTTCTGGATTGCGCTTCAGTTCTACGATGCGATCCCACTCATACTGCAAGAAAGATTTTTGTTCGTAGTAAGCTTCATCACGGCTCAATGGCGTTGGGTGATAACAGTCGCCCGAAGGATCATAAGTTTCATGATCGCAGACAGAATACTGAACGTGAGTATTTTCTCCACCGACAAGCTTGTTCCACTCTGCCAGTTTCAATGGGCGTTGTGGTTCCAAAGATGGATCAAAGACGTAAACCTCAGGACCTACACGGTAAGTCACAGCGACGTGGTACCACCACTGAACAGAACCCGTTGGTGAGTTGCTAGAAGGTGCTGATAAATTTCCGAAAACGAAAACTTTCTTTGGCGCTGGGAAGTGGTGGTTTTCTAGTTCGTACTTTGCAATCTCTGCACGCGCGTAACAACCGTCATCCGGATACATCCAAGTAAGACGACGAGGGAAATTGCGATCTTGCGTTGTTAAGAAACGAGTGTCGCGAACGTAAAAGAATTCATTTTCTAAGTCAGAGTAAGATCCCACATCAGGAATTTCTTTGATGTCTAAACTCTTCAGAGGTTTTTTTGCACGTTCTGCAGAAACATAACGTGTTGTCGTGTCTGCTTTTGGCGAATCCGGAAATGGAAAATTGAACGTTTGGAAAAAGAAGTGTCTGTTGCGAGCCGTTTCGTAATTCTCATCGGGGCTGCGGTGAGATGAAAGGCCTTTTGCCAAAGCCGTTGCGGATAATCCCAAAGAAAGTAAAAGCGCGAATAAGAATTTCATAGACCCCTCGTAATTTCCTTCTAGGCCCCCAGCCAAAGAGTGTCAAAGATTTTGCAGTGAGACATTGTTATGAAACCATTCCCTCAACTTATTCGAAACCACTGTTCATGCTGTCTGAATTGCGGATCTTTCATGGCTACAGAGAGTCTTTTGTGCTGTCCCTGTAAGAAAAGCCTGGGGAGCTTAGAGCAAAAGGCGGCTCGCTGGATTCCGCCGTTGATCGTGCGTTCCCATTACTACTGGAACCCCGGAGAGAGTGACATGCTTTCAAGCTTGGTTTTATCACTCAAAGGAGATGGCAATGCACGGGCATGGCGGTATTACGCTCAAGAATTCACAAAGAAACTGACGTCGAACCTACCTGCAAGACGCATCTGCATCGTTCCCGCTCCAGGGAAAAAGCCTTCGAAAAAAGATCACGCTTATCTGTGGGGAGAGGCCTTGGCTGAATCACTTGGAGCAGGATTTTTACCGTGTCTTGAGAAGGTCTCAACTGGCTCCCAGAGAGGGGTGGGGCGTGGAGAGCGTGCCTTGGTTGAGATGGAGGCCCATGTAAAAAGTTCAATGAGTTTGGACTTCTCGACGGAAACCCTGTGGATTTTCGCCGATGATGTCTTAACTACAGGGGCTACAGCGAGGGCGGCTCACTTAGCACTTGGGAGTCCCCCTCACTTTGAAGTTTGGGTGCTGGCCCAGAGGGGCCTCTCTTGCGGAGCGTCCAAGGATCTGCTATAAATCCCGAATGTTTAAAAGAATCAGTATCTTGTTTTTCGTGATGTCATTTTCAGTGGGCCTAATGGCGGCTGTAGCTGGAAATGGAACTCTCCAAAAAGTAACAAAAAAATATCGCGCATCGAAACTTGTGGAAATGTCTGTGGTTAAGACTGTGAAGTCGGAACTTCTTGGCAAAGAAACGAAGTACGACGGCAAAATCTTTCTCGCGAACGGAAAATTCCGCTGGGAAAATACGACGCCTGAAAAAACACTTTTAGTTTTTGATGGAACAACGATTTGGAGTGAGCAAACTCCACCGAAAGAATTTGGCGGACCTGTTCAAGTTGCCAAAGGTAAAGTAGATAAGAAAACACGTTCCCACATTTTGATTTCTGCATTGGTGGGCGCGGATCTAGAGAAAAATTTTAAGATCGTGAAGGAAGAAAAAGTCGGGGAGCTTGTAAAGCTGGATGTAACTCCGATTTACGACGATCTCACTGTGAAGTCCTTGCAAGTGCTTCTTGATCCAAAAGAGAACACGATGAAAGAGATTTCCTACAAGGACGACATTGGCAACCTCACGACGATGAGTTTTTCCAATGTGAAATTCCAGAAAAAAGAAAAAAAGAATTTATTTAAATACCAACCTCCCAAAGGCGCACAGGTGACTGACTTATGAAACAAGAGACGGCTCAAACTAAAAAAGTTCATTTTATCTCTCTTGGTTGTCCAAAAAATCTCGTAGACAGTGAGATCATGGCCGGAACTTTGATGAAAGACGGCTATCAAGTTGTTGGCGAAGCTGAAGAGGCTGACACAGTGATCGTGAACACGTGCGGTTTTATCGAAGATTCTAAAAAAGAATCTATCCAACGCATCTTGGACATGAGCGATCTTAAGCAAGAAGGCAAAATCAAAAAAGTCGTTGTGGCGGGTTGCCTTACTCAACGCTACAAAGACGAACTTGTTGAAGGCTTGCCTGAGGCCGATCTTTTCGTAGGCTCTGGTGAGTTCCAAAATATCGCAAAGATCCTAAAGAATTCAGACGCTGGCGAGACCAAGAAAACATTCTTCAATCTGCCAACTTACTTGCAAGAAGAAGAAACTCCGCGCGTGAACTCTCAGCCGGGTCACCGTGCTTATTTGAAAATCTCTGAAGGTTGCATGAAGCGTTGTGCATTCTGCGCGATTCCTTTGATCCGCGGAAATCTTCAATCACGTTCTATTGATGCCATCGTTGCTGAAGCCAAATTGCTTGTGGCTGGCGGCGTGAAAGAATTGATCATCATTTCTCATGACTTCACGGACTACGGTTGGGACATCCGCCGTAAGGATCCAACTCGCAAGGAAAGCCCTGTTGAGTTGTTGAAAGCCTTGGATCAAGTTGAAGGTTTGCAGTGGATTCGTTTGATGTACTTGTATCCAGATGGAATCACTCAAGAGATGGTTCAAGTGATCAAAAACAGCACGAAGATCGTGAAGTACTTCGACATGCCTTTGCAACACATCAACGATGCAGTTCTTAAGAGCATGAATCGTAAGATGACTCGTGATGAAGTTGAAACGGCTTTGATGAACATCCGCACATATATCCCTGAAGCCGTGATCCGCACGCAATTCATCGTGGGTTTCCCAGGTGAAACACAAGAGCAGTTTGAAGAGCTTCTTCAATTCGTGGCTGAACAACAATTCGACCGCGTGGGTTGCTTTAAGTATTCTCCGGAAGAGAATACTCCGGGCGGCCGCATGGAAAATCAAATTGACGAAGAAACAAAACAGTTCCGTCACGACGCTTTGATGGAAGTTCAACAAAACATCTCCCGCGAAAAACATCGCGACTTCGTAGGTAAAACTATCGAAGTGATCGTCGAGGGTTTCAGCGAAGAAACAGACTTGTTGTTACAAGGCCGTTTCTGGGGACAAGCTCCGGATATCGACGGTGTTGTTTTGATCAATGATGGTCAAGCTCAAGTCGGTGACATGGTGAAAGTCCACGTCACAGACAGCTTGGAATACGACCTCGTTGGCGAAATCGTTGTCGAGAACTAGAACGTACAAGTTTCAGACTCTTGTTCGAACTTTCCGATCCATTGAGAATTTTTAGCGTTTCTTAAGATTGTGGTGGCTCTTCTAAAGGCCACCGCATTTTTTTTGTCGAACTTGCAAGCATTCTTATAAGCCAAAAGCGACAAATCATATTTGCGAATTTCAAAAGACGAAGTCGCAAGACCCAACCAAGAGCGCGCCGCTTGCGGGTCGGCTTCTGTTCCTGATTTATAAACTTTCATGGCCTCAACGTAGTTCTTTTGCTCTTCCAAAACTTTTCCGTAGTGGTATTGGGCTAGCTCAGACTTCGGGAAGTCCTTAGCGGCCTTCTTAAGCGCTTTCAGAGCGGTTTCGTCCTCACCCATGCCTTTGTAGCAAACGCCCAAATAAACGTGCGGGTCGGCCACTTTAGGATCTTTTTGGATGGCTTCCTTACACATCGCCATGGCGGGTTCGTAAGTTCCGTCCAAAGTGTTAATCTCGCAAAGTTTGCGCAAATAAATCGGGCGAGCCCCAATGCTCTCGATCATATCTTGATACAAAATGCGCAGCTCATACAAATTCGGCGGCTCACGATCCTCATAAAGTTTAATAAGACCGTCATAGGCAGGCTCATACTTGTTATTAAGCTCGACCGCTTTTTTGTAGCTCTCCATAGCGTCTTTGGTTTTTCTCGCCAAGACATAGGCGTCACCCATCATGCTGTAAGCTTCAAAATCCTTTTCATCTTTTCCGATGAGGACATTCAAAGCCCGTAACATCTCCGAGGGCTCTTTGCGTTTTTCATGGGCTTTTGCGAGCAGAATTAAAGCTTTGCGATCAATTTTATCGACGTGTTTCCACAAAAGAAGAGTGACCTTTTCATACTCTTCTTTTTTAAAAAGTTCTGCGGCGAGATCACCAAGAAGAACGGCGTTTTTCGGACTTTGGCGAATTTCTTTTTTAAGGCGCTCAATCTTTTCGTCGGCCGTTTCGGTGTGATTTGCAACGGGAGCCACGCTGGGCGCAGGAGTTGCTGTCGGAGCAGGAGTCGCAGTCGTGGCAGGACTTGGTGAGGCTGCAGGTTTTTCTACGGGTTTTTTGGGTACAGGCTTAGCTTCTTTTTTAGGTGCTTCTTTAAGATCTTCCTCGAAAAGGGAGAACTCGTCCTTTCCCTGCCCCGAGGTCTGGGCCACGGCCGTCCCAACGACTAATAATGAGACAAAAGACAAGAACAGAGTAAATAAGGAGCGATTGAAATTCAGTCCATTCATCATGTGTTGTATTATGACCTAAATGCTCTCGCGAGTGAAGAAATCTCAATTTACAGCTAGACTAGCAAATAATCAGGGTCAGGCTCTTATAGAGTACATCCTGATGTTAGTCATTACGGTCTCTCTGATCATTGCTTTAATGAATCAGATCTTCAAACCGTTTGGCGAATTCGTTGATAATTACATGGGAAAATACGTCGGGTGTCTCTTAGAGTACGGCGAACTTCCGTCGTTTGGTTCTGAAGCGGGTTCTCCTGTGGATGAAGACTCCGAGTGTGAAAAAAGATTTCAAAAAGGTTCGGCCACGGCGGGACGTCCGCCGATTAATGGCGGCAGCGGCGGCTCGTCGGGCGGAAAAGGTTCGTCGAAAAATGGAGGCGGTTCAGACTCCAGTGATTCTTCAGGTGGAGGTTCTTCAGGAACTTACGCCGGATCGTCTTCTCGTGGTGGAAGTCGATACGTAGCCAGCCGACGCAGGCCGTCCCGTGGGATGGAGTCGGGTGATAGTGCAGGTGGCGGCAAAGTCGTCGAGATCGCGCTAGAAAGCGGTGGAAACAACGGGTTCTTCCGCGGGAGCAATGGAAGAAATTACGTGGGGCCAAATCGCAAAAGAATGGCTGTGGCCATTACGGGTCTCACGGAAGCTGAAAGAAAAAAACTTGAGAAAAAGGCCGAAGGAACATCTCATATAATGTCGGCGGGCGAGGGACTTCAACCACCTCCTAAAAAAATTGCCGTCAAACCTCCTGAAAAAAAGGTTCCGGTCGAAGAACTGCCCCCAATGACAATTGGAAATTTTATACGTTACCTCTTTATTGCCGGGATCATCATCGCATTGGTGATTTTCATTGGTGGTCAGGCACTGCAAATGTCCAAAAGTGGCGAGAAATAATCTGTGCATCGCGTTTAGAAATTCTTCATAGAAATTCTTAAGTTGTCTGTCATCGCGTTAATTTCTTGAAACACTTCCGTCTTTAATGGATACAGCCTCATCGACATTTGATGGGGGAAGTTCGTGTTAGAAAATGTGGTTGAAATCAATCGCAAGAAAACGTTTACGCTACAAGAAGCGCGTCAACTATTGCCCATCATTTATCGTATGACTGAAGAGTCGAGCCGTGAAGTGAAAGCTCATCTTAATAGAATCGAGGCTTTCTCGGACAAATCCCATCCCTCTGTGGCGATCATCGAAGAACAAATCAATGCGATAATTGATCGCTGGCAGGTCAAAGTGGAAAAGTTGGGAGCCGATCCTAAAGGCTTGTGGATGGCCGACTTTGATAATGGTGAGGGTTACTATTGCTGGAAGTTTCCAGAAATTGAAATTAATCACTGGCATGGCTACCAAGACGGCTTTTCTGGGCGTATATTGATTGAATGAGAATTGCCGTAGCCCAAATCAATCCGACCTTAGCTGATTTTGAATTCAATAAAGAAAAAATTCTAGAGTTTGTCCATTTAGCGCAACAACGAAAGTGTGAACTTGTTGTTTTTCCTGAGTGCGCGCTTTTTGGTTACCATCCCTTCGATCTTTTAGAGCGCTCGAAACTTGTAGCGAAACAAGAAGCAGAATTCAAAGCTCTGATTAAAAAAATTCCTAAAGATATCGGTGTGATTTTTGGATTGATCACAAAGAATCCGAAAAAAATGGGTCGTCCTTATTTCAATAGCGCGGTCTTCGTGGCTAAAGGACAAAAACCTCGTTTCTTCCACAAACAACTTTTGCCGACGGGTGACGTGTTTGACGAGGCTCGCTTTATTGAGCCCGGTGATTTTTCGAAAAATTATTTCTCGTGGAAAGGGAAAAAGTTTTTCCTGACAATCTGCGAAGACATCTGGGCATGGCCGGATGCTAAGGGAAGATCTGCATATAAAGAAAATCCTTTAGCGAAAGTAAAAAAACAAAAGATCGACATGGTGATCAATCTCAGCGCGTCTCCTTACTTTGTTGGGAAGATGAAGCAAAGAGAGTATGTGACGGCAAAAACGGCGGCTTACTTCAATGCGCCGATCATGTACGTTAACATCGTGGGCGCACAAGATGAAATCATCTTTGATGGTGGTAGTTTCGTTCTAGATAAAAAAGGAAAGAAAGTTCTAAGCTGTCTTCAATTTGAAGAAGACATCAACGTGATCGAAACAGACACGCTCGAGGTTTGGAATAAAAATGCTAAAATCCAAACAACGGAAGAACTTCGTCGCGCCCTTGTTTTGGGTATTCGTGATTTCTGCAGAAAGACGGGCCTTTCAAAAATTCATTTAGGCTTAAGCGGCGGTATTGATTCAGCGGTTGTCGCGGCATTGGCTGTAGACGCTTTGGGACCTTCTCAAGTAGCGGCGATAGGGCTTCCAGGTCCGTTCAATGCTCCTCAAAGTTTAACTTTGGCAAAAGATCTTGCGAAGAATCTGGGTGTTGAATTCAAAGTCGTTGATATCAAACCGATGTATGAAAATGTTGTCGCGGCATTAGAAAAGGGCATAAGCCTCGAAGGCTTCGGGATTGTGAATGAAAACCTGCAAGCACGTTTGCGTGGAATGACGTTGATGGCTTACTCCAATAAAGAGAACAGCCTGCTTCTAACCACAAGTAATAAAAGCGAATATGCGGCTGGATATTCGACTCTTTACGGAGACATGTGCGGCGGCTTAGCTCCTCTGGGAGATCTCACAAAAGAGCAAGTCTATGCGTTGGCGAAATACTACAACCAACAAGGTGAAGTGATTCCAAACGAAATCATTGATCGCGCTCCTTCTGCGGAACTTCGTCCGGATCAAAAAGACGAGGACTCTCTGCCGCCGTATGTGAAGCTTGATAAATCAGTACAACATCTTGTCGAAGATTCAGGCGTAGCAAAAACCGAGACTGACAAATGGTTGTTGTCAGTGTTGATGCGAACAGAGTTTAAGCGTTGGCAAGCGCCACCGATCTTGAAGGTGTCGAAGCACTCTTTCGGACGAGGACGTCGTTATCCGATCGCCCACAAAGCAAAAGAATAAACAATTGATTGCACTCGGTGTCCGGAATTCAAATAGGATTGGCAGTCATTGAATCGATACCTTTGCATTTATTTCAGTCGCAATCAGTTTTATTTTATGCATTTGACGGCATTGAAAGATGTTGTTAGGTAGGCACTCCAAGCAGAACATTAATTTTTAAGGCCCGGAGGCTTTCAATGAAAAAGTTTATGTCCGTCTTGGTTCCTCTTTCTCTTCTTTTTGCTACTCGAGCACCCGCACAAAATTTCCTGACCCTAAATTGTGAAAATAATGATCTCTCTTTGCAGATACAGATCGAAAACAATATAGTTACCTACGCAAAAGTGAGTGGATATCTAGAGTATGAGGATTTTAATCCCAATGTGGTCGAAACCTCCATTGATGGCACTTCTCAGTATTCTTTTTTGGTGAGTGACTCGTACGACACCAACACTTGGTTCGATGTTTATATTCAAAACAATCAAATTGTTAAAAGAGAAACTTACGAGAGTGGTAATGACTCAGATAACTATTATGGCCGTAAAGTTGCTGAGGGTGATAACGCTTTTATCTGTAAATAGATATAGGGAGCAAGGAGCTGTTACTCCGAGACCTTATGAAACTCTAGTTTTCAATATGAAGGGCCTGCCGAGAATCGTGCAGGCTTTCTTATTTTTTCTGGAAACTAAAGAAGATTTCCGAACAGATCCATTTGTTTTGGTTGTCTGATGATTTGTGGGAAGCGAAGTTCTGGTTTGCCGGTCAAAGCGACCAAGTTTCCTACTTGCGGAGGTTGGCCTCCGATAGAAATTCTTTTCACCATTTGGAAGAACAAGTGACCGCAATAAGAAGCATCTTCTTCAGCTCTGTGGAAATCTGTAGTTGGGATTTTCAAATGCTGAACCAAAGTTCCTAATTTGTAGTTAGGAAGACCTGGGAATACTTTTCTCGCAATAGGAAGAGTATCGAGGATCAAACCTTTAGGTGCGCCAGTCTCATACTTTTTGATATCGGCAGTTAAAAACTGCGCATCGAAAGGAGCATTGTGTGCAACCAAGATGTCGTCGCCGCAGAATTCTGCCAATGAAGGAAGAAGGCTTTCGATAAGTGGTTTTCCTTTAACCATGTCATCGGAAATACCATTGACCGCAGAGGCGCCAGGAGGAATCGGGCGTTGTGGATCTACGAGTGTTGCGAAGATCGCTTCAGGTTGACCGTCGATGAAGCGCACGGCTCCGATTTCAACGATTTGATCTACTCCAGGAACAGTACCAGTGGTCTCTAAGTCAAAAGCTATGAATCTCATGAAAATATTGATACAAAATGGAGAGGGGTGTTTCAACTAAAGAGTGCCCTTTTAAAGGAGTTCCCTGCCGTGAAGGCTAAGTCTGGAATATATATCAGCTTTTTACCGGACAACCTCGATGTCCTGGTGAGTCATAAAGACCACTGTGTTCTGGATGTCGCTTTACGAGCGGGAATCGCGATTGATCACACATGCGGAGGCAACGGAACTTGCGGAACGTGCCTTGTCCAAGTGGTTGAAGGCCTTGAAAAATTAGAGCCTCGGAACGAAATCGAAGAAGAAATGGCCCAGGATCGAAGCTTTAACGACCAAGAGCGCTTGGCCTGTCAGATCAAACCCTTCAACGGTCTTTCCGTACAAATAAAAAAAGAATCCTAAGGAGTCACAAAGAATGGATTCGTGTAGATCCACGTGATCCATTTCTTAGCGTCAGGAAGAGGGAGCATCGGGCTGACACGAACTTGAACTCGATACGTCCCTGGGAGCGAGATCGGATAGACCGTTTCAGGATCGTTGATTCTCGCAACGACTTCGCCATTTCTAAAGATGATGATCTCAAAAAAGTCTTTGGGTTTTGAGGGCAGACTGATTTTCAAAGACATGTTCTTAGAAAGTTTCACACCCGAACCCATTAAATGGGATTTGTTTTCTTCTTCAAGAGTCGCCACAAATCCTTTGGGATCTCCCAACATATCAAGCGCCATATAGAAGTTTCCATTCTTAAGCGCATTAAATACTTTTGTACGATCGCTGTTGAAACTTCCCGTTAATTCCGACTTCAAAAGAATATGATTACTCATGAATTCAAAGGATCTTTTATAACTCGGAAAGCGGATAAAATAATTCGCAAGAGGAATCACGCGTGCTGAGGCCTCGGTGCCTGCATACACAACCACGCGGCGTTGTTGGCTCAATTTATCGAGCAAAGCGATCTCATCTGTGGGTTCTGTAAAAAGACGAATGAAGGACAGACGCGGATTGAACGGATAAATCGCCAGACTCCAGATAGTGGAAATTTTAGAATCTTCCCAGGCGCGGTTCACCAAGCTCTTCATATTAAGAAGCTCAAACCCATCAAGACCCGACGGAATTTCACCACTCCAAGAATATCCTGCTTTATAGGGGTGAGTTAAAACAGTCAGAGTGTCTTTGCTCGCACCAGTTTTTTGTGAAAGCAAATCTGAAAGTTTCACTTGGGCATCGCCCAAATTATTTCCGATGCTTTCTTGAGTCATCGAGTAATAAATAAGTCGTGAATCCAAATAACTGTATTTACCTGCCGAAAACACCAAAAGATTTCCGTGATAGGATTCAAACGTTGTTGGCATATTGAAGATGTTCAAATCCGTGAACATCAAGAAATCCAAGTTCGCAAGTTTAGCTGAAGTGATAACAAAACTCGCCGTCGCTGAACCGCTACTTAAATCGGTGTGAACGTTCATCACACCTTTATAGTCATTCAAAAGACGAGAATGTTCGCGTGTGATCTGTTGAGGAATAACGGAAACGTCGTACTGATTGATATAAAATCCGTACAAGAAATAAGTAACCAGCAAGAATGAAATGGCGCCGATAGCTTTCATGGTCGAGTGAATTCCAACAATACAAAATCAGGAGAGATTTTCTTAATCTCTTTCATTTGCCATTGTTGTTCGGAAATCCACTTTGGTAAACCATTTCTCTCGCGCTTCACTAAATAAAACTTATTTCCTGACGGCGTTGCTTCGGGAAGTGTGTCAAAGAAGTCAAAGCGGCTGATGTTCTTCAGTTTAAATGTCGGGACTTTGCTGAAATACCAAATGGATGAGGCCATTTGATAGGAGCTTGCATAAAGAGGACTGTACTCATGAGCAATGGAACTTAATTCCTGAAATGCGTAGGGCTCCTGAACTTTGTCATTCAGGTTGCGTAAGGCCGGAGTGAAAAGTGTAGCGATAACGATCGCATAAATAAGGCCCCAGAAACCGACGTAGTATTTAAGCCACTTTTGAGTGCGTGAATAAAAAAGAGCCAGAGCTAAAACGGCTGGATAAGCAATGATCGGCCAGTTGGCTTCAACAAGGGCGCGGAATGAAGTCAGAAGGAAGAACAACAAGGGTCCCCAGCCGAAATAAAGAAGCCAACGCATTTTTGTGGGAACTTTTGCGCGAAGAGCGGCCCAAAAGATTAAAGGGAATAGAATTAAAACTTGTCCCAGAACATACGAAAGAGTCCATTCGGGATTGTAAGAGGACTTTTCAAGCCCGTGCTTAAGTTGAAACTCGAAAGACGCAAAACCATTTTGCACATTCCACAAAATCACCGGGGCACTAAATAGCAATCCGGAGATCACTGTGGCGAGAACTCCGAGCCAGCGAACCTCTCTCCATTTTTTTTCTGCAAAAAGATACACAAGTAAGCAGGGAACAAAGAGAACAATATGATATTTCGAGCAAAATCCTAAACCGAGCGCAACTCCCAAACCCAGGTAGGCGCGCAAAGATTTTTCTTCAAGAGCTTTTAAAGCAAGAGCGATGGCAAGGGACCAGAAGAATAAAACTGGCAAATCCGGAGTCACAATCAATGATCCAAAACCTAAAAGGGGAGAGAAAAGAACCAGGTAAGTCCACACCTTGATCTTTGCAAAATCCACGCGGTCTTTAAGAATAAAAAACCAAAGACCGATCATACAATGGCCCATGAAAACCGCAGGCCAGCGCACGGCATTCATATAGGGTTCAAAGATATGTCCGATATAAAAAAGCCAAGACACCATCGGTGGATGATCGAAATAACTAAGCTGGGGTCTTTGCGCCCACACCCAGTAATAGGCTTCATCGGCACTCAAAGGAATGAGTGCCGCAAGAACCAACTTAACTAAAAGGCTGATGCCCCATATGCGGCGAAGATCTTTCAAGCTTAGTAGCTCAACTTGATGGGTTTACCTAGGTCTCCAGGGATGCCCACTTCTTTTCCGTTCAATATCAAGTTCACAGCGCCACCGTTAGAGAAGTTAATTTTTAAACCACTCTTACTTTTGAATGTATGCACTTGTTCCGCAGAAAGTTTGATCTTCTGAGGTTTACCTGTCGTAGAAGCGTATTCAATTTCCACAGTATCCAGAGCTTCAACAATCAACTCAACAGGTTTGCCGCCTTCTGGAGTAGGTTTTGGTGTCGGAGTTGGAGTCGGCGATGGACTTGCCACCGGTGTTGCCGTTGGTGATGGCGAAGGAGAAGGACTTGCAACCGGAGTCGGTGTAGGACTTGGTTTTGTGATCGGTGTTGGTGTCACTGTCGGTGTTGCTGCTGGAGTCGGTTTTGCCGTAGTGATCCCCGGAGTTGTCGTCGGAGTCGGAGAAGGCAAAGACGCAGGTGCCGAAGGAGTCGGTGCTGTTGTTAAATTTCCAAGAGGACTTGGCGCTGTTGTTGGTTCCCCTTCAGCTTCCGTCAATTGTGGAGTTTCGACAGTCACTGGAGTTGCGCCCTCAATTGTTTGCGCCACTTCGTTACTTGGAACTTCAGCTTCTTTGGAATATTTGTCGATCATCTTCTTTGTGAAAAGAATCAGACCCACAAGGACAACACCCACGACCGTGATGATGATTGTCTTGCTAGTTTTATTTTCACGCAGAGACTGCATACCATCCGCTTTGCTTGGCGGAGGAGTGGCTTTACGAATCGGCGTGATCGTTGCTTCAGGGACTGGTGTTGTTGCTGGCGCTGGCGCTTCAGAAGGTGTCGTCGTCGTTGTCGGAGTGACTTCAGGTTTCTCATCATGAGGGCGGATATAAGGTTTAGGGCGAGTGGAGCCCATTTCCTCATAGAACACCTCAAGAACTTTTTCAGAATCAAGATGAAGGAAGTTTGCGTAGCTTTGAACAAAACCGCGCAAAAAAGTTTTTGCCGGAAGATGAGCATCGTCACCTTCTTCAATGGCTTTTAAAACCTTGCTGTTGATTTTCAAAGAAAGACCAATTTCATGAAGAGAGAGGCCTTTTTCCTCGCGGGCTTTCTTTAAAATTTCACCGGTCTTTTTCATCAATGTCCCTTTCGAATCAAGCTGAGCATTCCTTTGGCTTTCTCACGATACTTTCCGTCTGGATAGTACTTAATCAACTCCTCAAAGCGAGCGACTGATTTAGACTTCTCGCCAAGACGGTAATAAGCC
The DNA here is from genome assembly GCF_047323225.1 of Bdellovibrio sp. HCB-110. Classification (GTDB taxonomy): domain Bacteria; phylum Bdellovibrionota; class Bdellovibrionia; order Bdellovibrionales; family Bdellovibrionaceae; genus Bdellovibrio. The sequence goes on along the minus strand of NZ_CP178750.1, from coordinate 4,078,835 downwards.
AAGGCACTGTAGTAGTGAGGTTCATCGTACAAGTTCTTTTGGCAAAAGCCGATCGCGCGATCCAAGGCTTCTGCGGCACGAGAGTAATCTTCAGTTTCAAAGAACGTGCGACCGAAGTAAGTGCTGGAAATACAGTCATCTTGATTTTTGCTCAGCACTTTTGAAAAAGCATTGCGGGCAGCCATGTAGTCTTTTTGGTTAAACTTCGCCAAACCCAAATTGATATAAGCTTTATCAGGGCTTGCGTAAGTCAGGTCGTTCAAAACAACGCGCAGCTCTTTTTCGGCTTCAGCGTATTTGCCCTCTTCGATCAATACGCGCGAAAGATTGTTGCGCGCTTCAGAATATTTTTCATCCATGTTGATAGCATTACGAAGATGCTTTTCGGCAAGATCGTAGCGTTCACGGAAAAAGTACACGAGACCTAAATTGTTTTGAGTGACAGGATTTGAAGAATCTAATTTTTCAGCTTCAAGAAGTTCACGAAGCGCGTAGGGATAGTTACCACTTTCGAGTTGAGATGTTCCCAATCGAAGGTGAAGTTCAGCTTTCTTTTTATCTTCTCCCCAAGTCGCACAGCCCGACAAAACGGCGCAGCTCAGCATGGAAAGTGTGCACAGTGCGAGAATCCATTTACGCATGTTAAAAAGGTATCATTAGAGGACTAAGAGTCAACCCTGAGCTCTGCAATAGTCTCAACATGGTCGGTTTGTGGGAACATCTCAAAGGCTTGAACCCGAGCGAGCTTCATTCGCGTCCCCAGTTTCTGTGACCAGGCAAAAAACCAGTTAAGATCTCGCGCTAAAGAGACCGGGTGGCAGCTGATATAGATGATTTTTTTGGGCTTAGCCGCAGCCAACGTGCGCATGATCAATTCGCTGGCACCAGCTCGTGGAGGATCCAAGAGGACCAGGTCTTGGTTTCCAATGGAAGCCCTGCGCATGTAGCTTTCCACGTCCGAGAGGAAGTATTTTACCTTCTTATCTTGGATCTTTGATTTCGCTTTTTCTACGAGTTTTGGATTGAGTTCCACCCCGATAACTTGCGAGGTTGGGTATTTTTGCGCTAACGGAAACGTGAAGTTTCCGGCTCCGGCATAAAGATCGAACACTTGGTCGTAGTTTTCTTCTCCAGCCCAGGCAAGAGCCGTCTGAATGAGGTCTTCATTCTGGAAGCGATTGATCTGAGAAAACCCAATGCCGTCATCCTCATCGGTGATGAGACCATAACGAACAGGACCTTCCTCCGAGATGTACATCTCAAGACGCTGTAGATCCTTGGACTTTTTAGCCTGAACCCAAGCTTTCACTTCTGGAAATTTTGCCGTCAGAGTTTCTTCAGTAATGAGGCAATCCTCGATTTCTACAACGTCATGGGAATTGCGCGCAAAAAAACCAAAATGATTGTTCTTAAATTTGGGCTGAATGCGATTGCGGTATCTTAAGGATCGTGGGCTTTCTTTGATGGGAAGATATTCAAACTCCACACCACGATTGAATTTTTGAATAGTTTCTAGAACCAGTTTTTCTTTCTGGCGACGTTGCTCATCTTCATTGATGTGCTGCCAATTGCAACCACCGCAGACATTGGCTACAGGGCAAGGTGGCTCACGTCGAAAAGGACTGGGTTTAAGAACTTCAACGAGTTTTGCTTCGACGAAGTTCTTTTTTACTAAAGTCACTTCGGCAAGGATCTCTTCATTAGGCGCTGCTTGAGGAACGAAGACAACCATGCCCTCGTGTCGAGCGACTCCAGCACCGCCAATGGCGAGTTTTTCAATATTCAGTTTGATCTTTGAACCAAGAAGGGGAGCTTGCGCTCCCCTCTTGTTAGATTTTGCAGACATTTAGAATCGCAAATTCAGTATAGATAAAACTATACGTTGCAGATTTCGTGTTTTTCGAAGAACAAAGCAAGTTCGCGAGCTGCAGAAGCTGCAGAGTCAGAACCGTGAACTGCGTTTTCACCTACGTTGTCACCGAATTTTGCGCGAACTGTTCCAGCGTTAGCTTTTTTAGGATCAGTAGCACCCATGATTTCGCGGTTTTTCAAAACTGCGTTTTCACCTTGCAAGCACATCAAGCAAACTGGGCCTGAAGTCATGAAAGAAACTAGTTCACCGAAGAAAGGACGCTCTTTGTGTTCAGCGTAAAATTCTTCAGCTTTAGCTTTAGAAAGAATAGTGATTTTTGCAGCAGCGATTTTCAAACCGTTTGCTTCAAACATGCTTACGATGTCGCCGATCGCGTTTTTCTTCATTGCGTTTGGCTTGATGATTGAGAATGTTTGTTCGATAGCCATGGTATCTCCTTGTTAATTACAATCTGTTTCTGAAACTTTAAAGAACTTGGGAGTTTTAACGAATTGAGTGACACATGTCCACTCTTGGTTTGTTCCGTTTTCGTTTGTGACAAAGAGCTCTGTCTTCACCGCAAGGTCGCGGCTAGGAGCTGCTTTGGTGAAATCTTGAGAAGTCACTGTGAACGGAAACTCAGAACTACTAGGAAGGCCCAAAGTTTCTTCCACACTTTCAAGTGTCATGATGACGATTTCATCCATTCTACCAGCCATTGCAGGGCTTGCCGCAAGAAGGGCAAAAACCAATAATTTCTTCATCTTAGATCTCCCGGAGCGGATTAAATAAAGGTCAAGGTGGGGAGCTGTCAACGACTATTGATGCCCTGAGCTATTTTTAGAAATGAATAACGATAGAAAGCCCTAATCCATATCCACCATCTTTAGGGCACGGATTCTTTTCTCTGCAGCCCTTAGGCGGAAAGAACAGGCCAATGGAGGCACGATCCGTATCCATAGTTTCGTGGATGGCGCCATTGATCACGTCCATAATATTCGCGGCTTTAGTCGCCTGTTTGCGGTATTCGGTTTCGTTCAAGTCGATACTTCCGCGATTGAAAACCAGGCGTTTTGCTACGGAAGAGGCGATTTTTTTAGAAGTCCCCAGCGTAGAGTTCGACTTCATGATGAATGAAAAAAGCAAAGATCTTTCACGACGGAATTCCATCTCGCCAAAATCTTCCATTCTAAAGATCGTGATACCGGCCTGCTGTTTTTTCGCCATCACACGGAAGTAGTTATCAGTTTCTTTTGATTTCGGAAGAATGTGCAATGTTCCAAGTTGAGGATTGCTGATCGCTACTGGTTGTGGACCCGAGCTGATGGGTGACGCCTCAGCCATATATTCAAATTCTTGAAGGGGAACCGTGATGATAGCTATCGAAAAAGGGTTTCTGCCATCTTGTTTACAGATATTGGAAATATCCGAAGTTGTCAGACCCTCAATTCTTGCTTTCGCCATTTCACACTGTCTGTGATCCCGAGTATCTACAGCAAGGATAAAACCGCGAACATAAGGAGTCTCCACGGATGCAAAGGTATTGATCGATGCAAGGAGGATGGCTGTTATGATGATAAAGGCAGATGTCTTTGTCATATGGGAGGTTTTATCACAACCTCGTTGAGCGATGGGCTTCCGAAATAAATTCAGAAAAGAATTCTTGGGATGTTCAAAGTTTCGACAGCGCTTTTTCCCCGTGGATAACCGTGGGGAAAAGTCTGGAATCTATAGAGTTTGCAGGAAGACGATGAGATTCTTTTTATCTTCTTTGGACAAAATCTCTTTACCGTCTTTAATGAAAATTCGCTGGTCGTGACCAGCGTTACTCATGCCTTTTTTGCGAGTGTCAAAATAGTAGTCACGGGTCATCCACGATTTAGGAGTCTTATCTCCTAAAGGATAGCCGTTACATTCTAAATCAAAATCCGTCGCCGGGTTATTGGCTTCACCAGAATAATAAGCTACGGGTCTTCTCTCGGCCGGAGTCAAAAGAGCGCAAAGATTTGGAATCGAGTTATTGTGGAAATAAGGCCATCTTGCCCAGATACCCACGAGAGGAGGAGGAACATATCCCTCTTGGGCCTTAATCACGATGCCATTCTTTTTAGAAATAGCGAGGTCGTTCAGTTGCTCGAGGGACTTCATTCCCAAACGGCGATAAGGATCTGTTCCTACATCCACAACCGGAGTCTTTTCCTTATAACGAACCTGCACAGTCTTGAGTTGCTCTTTAAGAGGAAGGGTTTCGGAGCCTGGTTGAGTCCACGCCTTGTCATAGTGACCATGGCATTTTGCGCAGTTCGTATTAAAAATCTGCTCGCCCAATTTTGCGCGACCCAGATCAATTTTTTCTGCGGGAATAAAATCTGTGATTAGCGGAGCTTGGCTAGAGAAAACCGCCGTTGTGAGTTCTTCAATCACTTGTTCGTTATCGGCCAGCCACTTTTCAAGTTTCACAAGATCAGCACCACGACCGATTTCGTTCCAAATAATATTTGTGAAGATAGGATTGCCACTGAGAACACTGCCATCCGAAAGCCAGCGATTTTTATATTTTAAATTCCACCAGACCGCGGGTTTTGAGTCGGCAGGATTGTTGTCCAAAATCGCATCACGGCGAGGGAAGGTCGCGTGCCATTCACTGTAGCTCGCATAAGGATCTTTAGAGCGGCGATTCAGGGAAAGGCTCACTTGCGCAAGGGACGTATCAAGACCCAAAGCAATGGGTTTTTTAAGTTCAACAAATCGCAGGTGTGCCATGGATTCTTCAAGAAGTTTTCGCTCTGCTGAAGTGGCTCCCGTGTAGGCTTGAAAAATCAAAGGGTCGGCGACCGTCATGACTTTCTTGGCTTTGATGAAAAACTCATTGGCTCTAGAAAAACGATTTGTCATGCCCAAAACAGTTTTTCCAAACAGATTGCTAGAGTGGCAGGCCGCGCAGCTAAAAGTAAATCCCTGAGCGCCATTGCGTTCAATTAAACCGAATCCCATCAACTCTTCGGGACGAATGTTATTGGGGTAAGGAACGGCGTAAACACCCTCGTCCGTCTGTTGGGGATAAGGATGAAGACCCAAAGTTTCAAGAACATCGTTGAAGGTCTTATAACCACTCACTCCATGAAGGATATTTTGGAGCCACTTCTTAAATGGATTTTTTGAGTCTTCGTCGATCAGTCTTTTGATGGGAGCATAGGGCGGAAGCATTCCCGTCACCGTCACAGGATAAATTTGCGCGTGCAGCTTTCCTTGATTTTTATATTGAACGAAATCCTCATCGGACCACTGATAGATATTTTCACGGCCGCCTTGAGGGATCGGAGTTCCTTCAGACCAATCCGGCGCGAAGGCATTTGCAGAGACAGAAAGAAGAATTGTGAACATTACGAGAATGTATTTATTCATGCCCCAGTTTAATTACGAAGGAGCAATGCAAGACAACCTTATTCTGTTCTTTGACAGGGAGTGTAGCCCTCAAGCGAGGGCTTCTGAAATATTTTCAAAAGGTATCGGGGGTTTGACCTCAGAAGCAGGTGGGGCTGCGGCCGCTTTTTTCTCTGCCTTATGAAGCACGTATTTATCCCAGAGCTTTTTGACCCAGTGATTGGTCAGAGGGTTTTCAAACGCGCGCTCTTCTTGTTTTTCAAAAACGGCAAGGGCGCATTTGTAATTCATTTTTTCGACGTAGCCTTGAATGGTAGCCCCAAGGCGTTCGCACATATGATCGACTTTAAGGTCCACTCTTGGAGTTCCGACAACGATTTCTGCTGCGGAATTATCCATGTAATACAAACCCAGGCCTGTGAGGATTTCACCCCAAGGAATCTCTCGGGACTGTTTTCTCCAAAGGGGAGCCAGAGTGAAATACTCCATGGTCATGACTTTGCCGGATTGCCTCGTCACTGATTTTACAAAATGAGGATCGAGGTTTTTAAAATAGTTGTGATTGCGATGGGCCTTCAGGTGCAGATCAAAAACGGTGAAGAGATTAAATCCGACGATCTCGTTTTTGAAGAGCAGAACCCCCGCGGCATGGCAGCGGAAGAAATCATCGTGATCGAGATTCTCACCCGCACTTGAAAGCACGTGCCCGAAGGTTTCTTCCCACATTCCATAGATCTCATTTAAGAGGCTCTTTTGGCTGTCGCAAACATTGTGTAGGGGTACAATTTGATAGTTGATACTTGGCATAGGCCAAGGATGAATTTGAATTGTGAAATCTCAGAGTCCAAAGAGGAAAATTAGGACCAAGGCTATAAAAATCTAATGTCGAAAGACAATAGGCCCTCGGCAAATGAGAGCCTATTCTGATTTGAGGAATTACTCCTCGCCATCCATACGTGCTTCGATGTTTCCATTGCAATCAACAGCGTACCAACCCCAGCAAGAAGCCCCGGCAGCGCAGTAACCGTCAACAATAGCGGATGTTTCATAAGCAAATGATTTTGCATCCCAAGTCAGAGAAGCCAAAGCGTGGGTTACGTCTCTTTGTGTAAGAACAGCGTCGTCTTCACTGAGCCAAGAAAAATCATCAACAAGAACTTGGCCAACAAGCGGAGAAAGATATTTATTCAGAACTGTTTTTGCCTGACTTACGCTGATGCATTGTTGAGGCTCAAGGGGCAATTCAAGTTGTTCAGCGAAACTAGAAATAGAAATGAACATAGACATAATAAGGAAAGCGACCGACTTCACAAGGACCTCCGTTATAAGTTTTGCGAGGTTGTACATGCTGTGCCTGCAGAAAGAAAGCCTTCTTGTGAAACTTACATGGCGCAATTTATTTTGTTTTCGTCAAGACGATGGGGGCAGAGACCTTAATGCCGGCTTTGCCGGAAACCTCGATGGAGGAAGCCTCTGGAAAGGCCTTTAATTTGTTTTGCGCAAGAAAACTATTCGCAACACGAATGAGATAAGTTCCCATAGGCACATCATCGAAACGATAATTGCCGTTCGCCGTGGAAACGGCGGTGGCAACGACATTCCCTTGCTCGTCGATAAGCTCCATAGGAATCAACTTTTTATAATACGAATTTTCCAGCGTTCCACGCACGTCGAAAGAGGGAGCGACGGGGATGTCAATTTCCAAGCGTTGTCCTGGCGTAAGAATAAAATCGCTCTCAAAATCTTTTGCAGTCAGAAAAATATTTGAAATGGATTCTTTGACCACGCTTAAAGAAATGCGTTGGTAGGGACTCAGAGCCGGAATGACGATTTTTCCATCGGCATCAGTTTCAAATTCTTTTTGTCTTTGCACTTGCATGATACGAACACGTGATAGCGGTTTTTCATCTTCGTCGTATGTGCCATTTCCGTTTTCATCGACAAAAACATGAATATGCATCTGACCTTGAAGGTAGTTTTCTTCGGAAGTGAACTGAACTCGAGTTGGACCCGTTTTGATATTTGTAGAAAGAATAATTCCGTAATTTGTTTTGTCGCTGGTGCCAGTGATGGAAGTCTCGACCTGAAGTTCTTTAAATAAACGGCCCAATCCTAGTGAATAAGCGCTTTCGCTGATATTCGGCGGAGTTTCCAGATTTAAAGTCAGATAAACTTCATAAGGAAGATTCGACTCAATTCCTATCTTCGTCTTGGCATATTTATCATTCTGAATAAGAACACCGTATCTTCCACGAAATGAAGAGTAGTATTCACCATACTCAACATAGAGATCTGGATTGGCGGTTGAAGGCCATGCTTTGGACACCTCAGTTAGTAAGGATCTTCGTTCGAACATAGTGTATGCCCTTAAAAGAGCTTCTTGAGTTTTTAAGGAGTCTTCATAGCGATCTTCTTTAAACTGCCCTTGCACCACCATAGGAAATCCCATTTGCACATGGGAAAGAGCTGACACTTTTCCCAGGGAAATCTGCTTATTCGTGGTGAACTTGTTGATTAATAAACTTTGAAAATCCTTAAACTCGGTATACTCGCCAGATATCAAGACACCCGGAAGATTTGCCTTTGGGGCGAAGGTTGTAGCACTCTCTTTATTATCGACGGACGCCGTTCTTGTTGCGGAGAGGGAATAAAAGGGTTGAAGAAAACTCACTCCTACAGAGGAATATTTTTTAAGTTCTTCTTCCAGTGGAAATTGCGCTAAACCTGCTTGCACACTGATGTTGGGAGTAAGACCATAACTTCCCTGCGCACTTCCCATATATTGTGAATCTTGTTCGACCTGACCGAAAGAGACAAGATAACGAAAGCGTTTAGCTCCTTCAAACTCGTCAGAAATATTGTATTGTTGTGTGTACTCCGTCGATTTTCCCAAGGGACTTGTGAAGCGGTAATTTAAAGTGTTTTCACCATAAAACAAGGGCACATCCAAGAAAGAAAAATTGCCATCGTTATCGACGATAGTTTCACCAAGATAAACGCCATTCACAGACAGTTCGACTTTCCAGCGCGGCGGACCTCTTTCATAAATGTTGTGTGTATCAAAAATATTTTCATCCAGACGACGATTGGAAACATTGAAACCGACAATGGGAGCTGGAGCGAATAGGTATTTGATTTCCGTCGTCAGTGTGGAAACCAGTTCATAGTTTTTCGGAGCAAGCGACGAGGCTTCTTCATCAAAGATTTCTTTAGAAAGAGTCCAACGCGTTCGCGAGTAGTCGTCTTTTTTATAGTAGAAGATTTTAGAATCTTGTTCTAGCAGCGAGTGTGTCGCGTAAAGTGAAACAGTGTGCGAGTCCTCGGGGGTTGTATAGGCTCCTTCGGCGCGCAGGGAGGGGTATCCGAGAAGTTCACGCTTCAGAGAGATGGGCTTTGCCTCAGTGGATTTCTTTGTGGATGCCGCGCGTGAGTTCAAAGAGACATCGATTAATATACGCATTTCTTTGGTGTCGAGACTGAGGGGCCAAGAAAGTTCGCCTTCTAAGTATTTTGTCGAAGCATAAATAACTCCTTCGCTTCGAATGAAGTGTTCACAGAATTTTTCCGCCACGGGTTTAAAACACTTTGTGAAATCAAGAGTGCGAGATTCAGTTTCTGACGAGTACACCAGATATTTTGATTCTTCGGGTTGTTCAATCTTCACTCCCAAAACTTTTCCCATATCTAAGAGAGGAAGATAGGTGTTGCCGTCTTTGCTGAGTCCAATGATGGGATCAGACAATAGGCTACCGCTTTTAGTGATAATCTCTAAAACTTGTTCTTCGGGCGGTTCGGCGAAAACCGTGAAGGGGAGCATGAATAAAAAAGCTGCAATTATTATTGCATTCATATAATGAACCTTACTAATATTCATCGACGTATGAAGATTCAACTGATTTCAGCTTCTCTTTTACTTATGTCTTTAGGGGCCTCCGCGGCGCCTAACTTCGGGGATTCTGCTTCGGCGGTGGTTACGCAAAGAATTGTTCATCGTTTGCAGATTTCAAAAGTTTCCGATCTTAATTTCGGTGAAGCGTCCCCTGGCGACGGTCCTGTGACAGTGATGCCGGGAGTTTCAGAGAACACTGAAAACGCAAGTTTTGAAGTGCGTGGCGAGCCCAGCCGTCTTTATCAGATCATTCTGCCAGCCAATAATTCTGTAAAAATGCTCAATGGAAACGGCGGAGCGGATCGCGAAATTCTGATCAAAGAATTTTTGTCTTTCCCTGCGCGCGCAGGAACTTTGGATGGAACAGGCAAGTCCATGATTTTTGTTGGCGCCAAACGCGACGCCATTTCAAACAAACAAAAAGTCGGCGACTACATCGGCCAATTTTATATTACTGTCGTTTACTAGATTTTCTCTTAGCCTTAACGGGTGACGCTGTCGAGATTTCCGTTTCACTCGCTAGATCAAAAGCCGCCGCACTTTCTGCGTTGGATTTGTAAGTGACTTTGATTTTCTTAATCTTGTCATCTTTGATTTTTTCGGCGAGGTCTTGGGCAGAGATTTTTTTAGTAAATGTTCTTTCAGGTAAATAAGAAGAAAGTCCAATAACCTTATCGAGTGCCACTTCGCCTTTATCAGTCACGGCAATTAAATCTAAATCTCCGTAGAGAAAGAATTTGCTGTTGTTCGTGAGGGACAGATTTACGTTTAAGTCTTTTTGTTTGTCATAAGTAGCTTTGAAGTTTTTCACTTCTCCAGTGAGAGTACCCGTGCCTTTACGAACGACAATGGGAACGGCTACGGCGATTTTTGCAGTTAAACTAAAACTGCTGCTTTTTTTAACTTCGGATTCTTTGTCTTCAGACTTATTAACACTGGGTAGGAAGTGAATATGAATATAGTATTCACCGTCAGTCAGTGAATCAAAAGATGTTGCCATGACTCGCACGACTTGTTTTTCATTGGGAGCTAAAGAGATTGTCTTAGGCGAGAACTTGATAACGTCTGTTAAGAGATTTGGAGCGTTAGGTTCACGCTTCATGCTTCCATCTTTTTGCATCTTAAAGAACATCAACTCGATTTTATAACTTTGATTTTCAGAGCTGGAGTTTCTGAGATTTAAATATGAAGAAGGCGCTTCTTCCGTCAGCGTGAGGTGAGTGGGAAATACCTGAGCTTGAGCAAATAAAAGAGACGGAAAGAACAAGAGAAGAGAAAAAATAATTTTTGCCATAAGAACAAATTAAGTAGCGCTTGCCCAATCTTGTCAAGCAAGCGCTCTCAGGAAAACGATTAGTAAACTACGTCTACTGTGAAGTTTGCTTCGTAATCGCCAGCAACTTGAGTTGCAGAAAGAGCGGCACGCGTCGCACCTACAAGCAATTCCGCATTTCCGGCACCATCAAGTTGAGTCACGTTGTTGCTTGTGAAGGAGTTGACTGCGATAGTTTCGTCAGCGCCACCGGCACCAGTAGCCATCACAACTACGCCATCACTTGGCAATGTTACTGTAATAGGTCTGCTAGGCTCTCCAGTGATAGCAAAACTAGCATTTTTTGCGTTATCTGTAGAGTCAGCAGGAACTGTTTCTTCTGCCGCGCCAGCTCCGACGTCGTCAAAGATAAGATCAGAAACTTTGTTAATAGCAACAGCAGTAACCACTCTCATTTTGGCTTTTCCAAGGCCTTGTGCTGCCTGCGCTTGGTAACCAGAAAAAATCATTGTCGCAACAGTTGCGATAAATAAAACGTGCTTCATTCTTTCCTCCTTGAAAGCATTGTGAGACTTCATGCTAAAGAGTTCACTGACTCTTAACAAGACAAAATAGGTCCGGATTGTTGCGTCCACTGCGGCCCTCTTTCGCGGCATTGCGACGCTACTCCGTAAGAACATAAATAAAAATTGATTTTCTGCAACGCTTGAAAATACCCTTTCTAAACAGATTTAAGATTTATAAATTTTTAAGGGTGTTTCAAGGATGAGATCACTATTAATAATTGCTGCGGTCGTATGTCTTTCGTTCGATACATTTGCGGAGCCGCTATCCTACGCCTTTGAGTTTCAAAAGAAATCCTACCCAAGCAAAGAAACCATCGAATATCCGAAGTTAAAAGTTTTAGCGATACGCGGGACAGGTGAGCTTGTAGAAAGCAGCAACACCGTCACCGTTGAATATATAGGCGCCTTAGGAAATAAACTTGGTCTAAGTACTGCAAAAATGAACATTCGAGCCTGTCAAAGAGCTGACTTAGGAGAAAAATGTTCCGAAACCGCTCCCGAATTGAACCTTAGTCTTTTTAAAAATTCCTGCAGCTTAGTCTTTCAATCTAAGTGGCTAAAAAAAGAAGTTAAGTGGGGGCTGTGTAATACTTCTGATTTTTCCTCTCGCACGGCGGATCTTATACCCAGTTTTCAAAATGGATCCGACGAAGACATAAATATTGTTCTTTATAATAAAGGAAGTAGTCCAACTGAACCATTCCGAGTCTTGGTAGTCTATCTGGATAATCGAGGCGGAGACATTTCCTACGAGTTTAAAAACGTCGAGAGAAAAATTCTACCCGACCAAGAAGAGGTTCTAAGTATTGAGCCAAGTTATCTTTATCAGCATGCATGCAAGTTAAAAATTATTGTAGACCCGGATTCCAGATCAGGAACTAGGAACCGAGATGACCATGTGTTAACAATGAGTTATGGCGAATGTTTAGATGAAACCTTTATTCCATATGAAGACCTTTCTTTAAATGGTGGAACATTCATTTCGGTAAATAGTGACACCATCAAAATTGACGTCGACATTTCCAACAATGGTGACATCGCTGTGAGCGGCAGGGCTCTCGAGGTAAAACTGGAAGGTTTCGATGCGCAAAAGCAGCCTGTGCTGAAAGATCGTATCGTTTTTTCAGGATATCTCGGACCCAAAGAACAAACTAAAGTGCACCACTTGATTCCGAAATTTGCTTTCGACCGAAGCTGCACAATTTCGCTGGAAGTGAATGCCACTTCCTCTGTGAATGAATTTAACAAAATTAATAATAAAACGACTATTAATCACTGCAACTGAACGACGGAGATAAGATGTTTCCATTTATTAAAAACGCAAAACTGCTATTGGCTTCAAGTATTGTGGGAGTGATGGCCACGCCTGTCACGGTTGTACCTGGAGAGACCGTAGCTCTTTGGAACTTTAATGAAACTACAGGACCTACTGTCAGCGACCAAGTCACAGAGGGTGGCGTGGCCAGCGGTACTTCGTCTCCGAATGTTCAGATAGTGTCAGCTTCGTCATTGGGATCTGGCTTCGGAAGTGCTAGAGATTTCACTGTAGCAGGTAGTTACATAGATCTAGGAGAGATTTCTGAGACAAAGCTGGATCTTAAAACGAAATCAGAGGCTGCTATTGAGGCGGTGATTTATCTAAACGAAGACGCAAACTCTCCGGTTACGATTTTTGACAACAGACAGTTACAACTCCAGGTTATTAACAATAGATTAGCAGCCTTCGTAAGACAAAGCAGTGGCTTTAAAGGGGTCGTCGGTTCAGTACTTAATAAAAATACTCCTTACAGAGTCGGTGCTTACTTTAAAAACGGCTACCTGGTTCTTTCAGTCGATAATAAAATTGTAGGCAACGTAAGAATCCCTGAAGTTATCCAACCAGCAGAAAATGGAGCGGCCGCCTATATTGGTGGAGACGTTTCAAGTATGAACTTTCCGGGTCTTGTCGATGACGTGAGACTATCAAAGGTAGTGACCTTGGATACGGTGCCGCCGGAGATAAGCGTTCAAAGTCCCGATCTCTCCGTTCCTGTGATTCATCCGAAACCAACATTAAACTTCTTGTTGACGGATAACCAAAATCAAATTGATCCAACAACTATAGCTATTACCTTGAACGGTCAGCCAGTTACGGGGCTTTCTTTTAATGCGACGACAGCGGTCTTAAGTGGACAGTTGTCTGCAAATCTTGCCGCCGGCAGGAAAAACATCATCGGACTTTCCGTGAAGGACCAAGTAGGTAACCCTGCTACAGCCCAATTTGAAGTGAAGTATATTAAAGCTGCAAATGGTGAAGAGTATGGAACAGATTCAGACACTTTGGGTTTATGGCACCTGAATGATAATGGTGTGACGTGGGCCAAAGATTCGACAGTTTTCGCACGACACGGAAAATTCAAAGGAACCCAACCTGTGCTGGGAATTCTTGGGCAAGCTCGCCTGTTTTCAAATCCCTATGATTCAGATGCCGTTATCCTTCCTCCAGTACCAATTCCTGGCTCTACATTTACATTTGAAGCGTGGGTAAAGCCGTTGAATGATCAAGCTCCACTGGGAGATATTTTTAACAATGATCAAATTTCTGTGCAAAGAGCAGACACTGGTTCAGTCATTGTAAACTTAAAAACTTATTATCAAACTCATACCTATACTACGACGGTTGGAGCATTACCTGCTGGAAAATGGAGTCATGTTAAAGTCGTTTACGACGGCAATCTTTCGACTGAGAATTTATTGGTTCTTATCGACGGAATGATCATCACTGCTTTCGACGCCGTTCCAGATTGTGAATTCGACGATGAGCCGAAAATTGCGCGAATCGGCGGTAATGGATATATCGGAGAGATTGATGAAGTTCGTCTTTCCAAGAATATTCGCGAGAATACAAACTTAGTCAGGGGATATGCACCTACGATTGAATTGGCTTATCCGGTAGAATTTGAAACGTATAGAACTGCTAGTATTGGAATTTACGCAAAACTTCGAGACACGGTCGGTGTCACAATTGCGAATACCCAGGTCAAACTCAATGGTATCGTGCAATCAGGTTCTAGCTTAACAATCACGGGGTCAGAAATAAAAGGAACACTTCCAACATCATTGGTAAAGGGGCTGAACGAAATTGAAATTCGCGTGAAGGGCATGAGCGGAAATCAAACCGTTCTTCAGCGTCGCTTCTTCTATCTTGAGGATGGTGGATTGGTTGAAAATGCTACTGACGTAGATACAGCAGGATTGTGGCATTTTAATGAAGATGGCGGGACTGTCTTTGCCGATGCGTCAGGGAACAACCGCCCAATGAGATTAGTTTACCCACAAGAAACAGTGGTGGGGAAATTTGGCAACGCCCAGAAAATAAGTAGTGACATCATGAAGGTTGAAAACTTCACGTTTCCTGGAAAAAACTTTACTATCGAAGGATGGTTTAAGGGTGACGTAGGCACCTTCAATAGCAGTACGTACAATATTTGGAGTCTGAACGGAAATTACTTCGGTACGATGTTAAGTCGGGAAAACAGAAATTTGAAAATAAGTGTTATTATCCCTGGGGCACCATCGTTTAACGCAACAATTCCTGAAGTCATCAATGAAGATCAGTATCACCACATTGCCGTGGTTCATGACGGACAAGCAGATAGTTCTAACATTTTAGTCCTTGTCGATGGAACCGTGAGGTATCAAAGAAGCCTTAGAGTGTACTGCAAGTCGTGTATGTCTGCTTTAACATTCGAACTTCATAATCTGCATTCATTCGATGAAGTCCGAGTGAGCAGTGTTGCAAGAAAAAGATTCAATATTGGAATGAATCAAGGTCCAGCGATTGGATTCTTGGAAACATTACCTCTTTCTACTGTTCATACAAGTCAGCCAGAATTCAAGGTCATGTTTAGCGATTACGCTTCAATTGACGCAGCTTCGATGTCGTTGGCGGTAAACGGGGTTGTAGATACAACATTGACGACGACAGTTTCAGGAACCACAGGAACTTTAAGCGGACCGATCTCCTTGAACTTAGAGAACGGTGCAAACGAAATTACAGTTCGAGCAAAAAACCAATTAGGTCGCGAATCAGTAAAAACTTTCTACGTTTTCTACATCACTAAAGGCTCTCCGACGTCGTATGCTCCAGATAGTTCTACTTTAGGCCTATGGCATTTTAACGCTGGCGGTGTGTCTGAAATCTTGGGAGATGTATCTGGCCGAGCGTTTAACTGGGATGGACTTTCAAGCCCATCTCTGAGTCAGGGTATTTTTGGAGAAAGTCTAGATATCTCGAACGATTATGGAAATATGACGGCAAGTGCTTCCATTGCTCCAGATACAAATTCTTGGACATTTGAGACTTGGATAAAACTGGGGGCGAATGGCAGCATTTATCAAGTATTCGACTCGTATAACTTTTTAAGTGTGGATACTTTAGGAGCGATTACTTTCGGAGTTGCTGAAACAAAAACTACGCAAGTAGGTACGCTGCCTCAAGATGGCAAGTTCCACCATGTCGCTGTCATTGTCGATTCGGCAAACATGCACCGACAAGTGCTACTTGTTGTGGACGGAACAGTTGTCGACTCCATGAGAAAAGCGGATCTGCCATATCTTCAATTTGGTTATGCGAATGCGAACTGGAGTGGTGTATTGCTAGATGAAATGCGTCTATCAAACTCAGCGCAATACACTCTTAGCTACGAACGTCCCGTATCGACGCTTTTCAAGAAATCAAACTGGGCTTTCAAAAGAAAAAAGTAGGAATTTAAAATGAAAAGATTATTTAAAACTATTTTCTTTCTTGCGGCGCTTGTTCTGAGCGTGCAAGCATCTGCTGCCCCTAACTCTGAAACGTATGTGACGGTTCAATCTGATGATCCTACGTTAAAATATCGAGAGGGCCAGCAGGCTGGATTTTCTATATTTGAAGTTGCTGGTTGGGAAGGACTCATAGAAGTTGACGTATTCTTTCAGGATGAAAGCACTCCTTTGGCGGTGACAGATATGTCGACGTTTAAATACGTTCAGACGCCAACCCTTCAGTATGGACCCGCCCAGGTAATTTTTAATGTCTACGAGATTGATCAGAATCTGATCTATATTGTAAGAACACCCAAAAGAACTTTATTGGAAACATTCAATATCGAATTTAATGTTCGATATGACGACAGCAACCCACCCGTGCTTGCGGTCATGCCTGAAGAAGACACCGTCTTTATTGATGATATGCCATTTATTCAAGTGGACTATTCAGATACTCCGGCGGGAGTGGATACGGCTACATTTAAAGCGTTTGTAACTGATCAGGAAGGAACAAGAACCGAAGTGACTTCCTTATTCACCGTAACTTCGGATTTTGCGACCGTGCAGTTCGATGAAGTTCACAAATTACCGATTGGTACGATTTTCTTTGAAGTTGAAATTGCAGATAATAATGAAAATGTAGCGACGAAGACAATTCGATATGTTGTAGAAGTTCCTGTTCCCACTGCAGGATATTATAACGGAAAAGTTGTCGACAATACTGGTGCTCCTGTTGAAGGAGCTGAGGTCTCCATTTTATCCGGTGGAGTTATTAATGTAAGAACCGTAGTACAAACAGATATCGAAGGTAAATACAAAGTACCTGTGGGCCAAGGCGGAGAAGTACTTTTATCTGCCACTAAAGGCGGATGGACGAGTCAGTCTAAATTTGTCGAAGGTGAGGCGGGAAAGGACAGCGCTGTAGCGACCTTTGTTATTAAACCACTCGATGCGAACTCGACATTCATTGATAAAATTACGGGCGGTTTTGGAACAAATGCTGACAATACAGTGGAGTTCCATGTAGCACCCAACAGTGCAAGCAATGATATTTATTTGAACATAACTCAAGCAAGAGCTGGTAATGAACTTCCCGGTGCTTTGCCAATTCTTTCAGAGTTTACCTTCATGGGAACGATGGGCCCCAGTGGAACAACGTTTTCTCCTCCTGGTAAATTGCGTATTAAAAACGATCTTGGTTTTCCGGCAAACACTCCGATTGTGGTTGGCATGTTCAACAAGACGACGGGTGTTTGGGAAGATTCTGGGCATGATGCCCAGGTGACGGCAGACGGCCAGTTCGTTGAATATGACATGCCTCACTTTAGTAGTTGGGATGCGAATCAACCGGTAGTTCCACCGAGTTCACATCAGCCATCAGCCCAAGCTCCTGTGACGGATCAGAGTGGAAGTGGCTGTCAATCTAAGGGATGTCGTATTGATGTCGAAAACGGAAATCTTGGCGTTGATTACGATTTGCCAGGTGTTGTGCGTTTCGGTACTGAGTACAAGCCGACATTTACATATTGGAGCCAGTCGGCGCGACCTGTGATCTTTGCTAATGCTGAACAGTTTTTCCATTACCTGGCATTCGGAGATCATCCGGATGTAGTGAATGTTGAACTAACAATCGGAAATCTTTACCGAAATATTTATTACAAAGGAAAAGGAACTATTCCGAGTGGCGACACGGTATACAGCTACCGAATGATGATGGAAGCGAGAGGCATTGATGGTCAGTACATGCCAACGGGTATTTATGACTTCAACGTTAAGATAGGTAATGACTATAGGAATTCACGCTTTGCTACAGCACTCTATTTCGGCGCGCCGCCATTAACACCATTGAACACAATTACACCAGAACCGGTTTCACTAAAATACAATGTGAGCAGTCGGTCTATCGTATTGAATTCAAGAAATTCTCCTTTTGGAAAAGGTTGGACATTGCAGGGTTTGGAGAAACTCACTGAAGGTTCGGGGTATAGGCTTGTCTGGGAGGATGGTTCTGGAAAAGCAAGTCTCTACACTGGAATTCCAAATATCTCTGGGGGACTTACTCCTGGGTTCGGTGCTGTAAAACAAAAAACTAAAAAGAAAATGGAACCTAAAAACATTCAGGTGTTGGACTCTATGAATGTGACGTCGATGATTGAAAAAGACGGGGCCATTTTTGTTGCGGATTGTGCGAGCAACAGAGTTTTCGCCGTTGGAGTAACTGGAACAGTTACCGCAATTGCTGGAAGTGGAACAGCTGGTTTTTCAGGCGACGGGGGAGACGCGAAATTGGCGGAACTGTCATGTCCTAGCTCTGTTTTCGCAAGTTATGACGGTGGATTGTTAATCGCAGATAAAAACAACTTCAGAATTCGTAAGGTTTCAAAATACGGAATTATCACAACGGTCGCAGGAAACGGCCAAAGTAGCGAATCTCAGGATGGGGGAGCCGCGGTTCTCTCTAGTATTGGTGCTCCGACCTTTGTATCTGAAGACAAACTTCACTCCATACACTTTATCACGGGAAATAGAGTTCGATTTGTAGATCCTCGAGGACGTTTATCAACTCTTGTGGCAAGTAACAATGCCTACTATAAAGCTGATTTGAGCGAGCCTTCTCAGATTCTGTATGATGAATTAGATAATCCAATTATCGTCGATAGTGGCAATGACCGGATTGTGAAAGTGTTCTTGCAGTCGGGAGACGTTCGTGTTCTTGCTGGCAGTGTTCAAGCAAAGGGATCTGAGAAGATAACGAAGGCAGAGGACATCGCCGCAGGTTCTACCTTGAAACGGCCTATTGCTTATCTAAGAGATAAAAAGGCTCAGTTAGGCTATATCTTGGATGATAACGGCAATGTGATAGCTCATACACATGACGGTCGTCTTTTAAAGACATCACTTAAATCGAAGTTTAAGTCTTTGATATTAAGTAAAAACGTAGGTCTCGTTGGAGCAAAGTCCATTGATATGGATACAATTGGTTTTATTTCTCCACCGGGAGATTTTTCGACTTTAGCTCAGACCGTGGATGGGTTTGTTAGAACTCAGCAGAATGGGAATAAAAGTTACTTCAATAATGATGGATTGTTAGTTTCTAAAACCACACCTGATGGGAAAAATGAGTCCTTCACTTATGATAGTAAAGGTCGCTTAGCGACTTGGACAATTCCAGGTGGGGATACTTATACATTCACGTACGAACTCTTCTCAGGGCGACTTAAAGAAGTTCATGATCCCGTGGGTCGTGTGACCAAATTTTCAACCAATGGCAGTGGTCATCTTTTGCAAGTGGAAAATCCTGATGGAAAGACACGCAAGTACACTTACGATGCTACAGATCTTCTGACGACAGAAACTGATGAAGATCAAAAGGTCCACAGCTACGTTTATTCAAGCTCCGGACTGTTGGCGCAGGAAATTTATCCTGATGGTAGCATTAGAAATATAAAACCGCGCTCTGCAATTGCTCAAATGGGTAACTTACCTGCGGGAGTTGGGACGAAGGACAATCCTGCTGATATGCCCATCTTCGACAAGGAGTTTGGCGAAGATGTCAGTATGGCAGGTCGTAGTTGGAAATTTAAAACAGATAAGTTTGGAAAGATCGTAGAGAGTGTAGATGGTTTAGGACGGGCTACGAAGATCGCACGTGATAATAATGGTCAAATGACGAGTTCCACGGACCCTCTTGGTGGTTCTACGCGCGTTTCGTACAACGCCAATGGATTACCTATCGCAGTTATGGATCAAGCGGGAAATACGAGATACATGGAATATACTTCTCTGGCTCGCGTATCCAAAGTTACTGATCCATTAAATCGTGAGACGACTTACACTTACGACAACCAAGGAAATGTCACAGAGATTAAAGATCCTTTACTACGAACAACTACTATTGAATACGGTCCCAAAGGTCTGCCAATAAAAATTAAAGATCATTTAAATAATGAAAAAGTCATGACCTACGATACTCGTGGTCAGTTGGCAACCTCGACAGATGCTTTGGGTAAGATCACTGAGTACACGTATAATAGTGTTGGTCTATTGACCCAAGTGAAAGATGCGCTAAATAGAATCACGACCTACGAGTACGATTCGATGAACAGACTTAAAAAGATCGTCGATCCCATGAATGGAGAAACGACCTTCACGTATTCTAACACAGGTCTTCTTTTAAGCGTCACAGACCCGAAGAATCAGACAACGAGTTATACTTACAACGACAGAGGGTGGCTTGCCTCAACGACGAATGCTCTGAATCAAGTGGAAACCTACACGTATGATCCAGACGGATTGATGCTCACAAAGACTCGTCGAGATGGAAGTGTAATTCAGTATACTTATAACGAGGCAAAACAACTGACTCGCGTGGGTGCTCCAGATAATGAAACGAAGTTCAACTATGATGCGAACGGAAATCTAACTTGGATCTGGAACAAAGGTTCTGCGATAAACCGTCAGTACACGGCAAATAATCTTTTAAAGACGGAGAATCAGCGCGGGTACAATGTCAGCTATACCTACAATAGCGTAGGTACTCGTCAGACAATGACGGCTAATGGGAACCAGACTCAGTACTTCTATACGGGTATGGATATTCTCAATGAAATCCGTGCACAGATTAACGGGCAGAACTATGTTTGGACTCGTGAGTTGGATACCCTCAATCGTCCAATAAAAGATGTCTTACCAAATGGAATTGAAGTGCGAAGAATGTTCACAGCTCTTTCACAGTTGGCGAGTATTAACAACTACAGTCCGAACTCAAATCTGATTTCTGGATTTTCTTACCAATACGATGATGTTGGCAAGAGAAGTTCAAAAACAGAAAGCTTTGCGGGAACAGTTCCGACAGGAAACATTGGAGTTATGTCGAATACGAGTAACTACAGTTACGACGACTTGGATCGTTTGACGGCATCCTCAAGTCCTCGCGAAAATTTTAGTTACGATGTGGTAGGAAATCGTCAGTTTGCAGCTGCTACCAATTACAATGCGATCAACCAGCTTTTAGGCGATGGTTGGAAGTATTCTTTCGAATACAATCTCAACGGTGACATGACGAAGAAAACGAATCTTCTTACTGGTCAAGAGACGAACTTTGTTTGGAACGCAGAAAGCCAGCTTACGGCAATACAAATATTCGAAGCTGGTACCGTGACTAAAGAGATCTTTTTTAAATATGATGGGCTTGGTAGAAGAATTGAGCGTCAGGTTGTAGATCACACAGACAATTCAAAGTCTTATGGAAGAAAGTTCTTCTATGATGGGGATATGATCATCGAAGAACAAGATTTAACTGGGAATCTTGCTGCCCGTTATATGAACTCACTTGGAACAGACGATCCTTTGTTGGTCGCAAGAGCTGAGGGGAACTTTGTGTTCACGAAGGATGGCTTGGGTTCAATCAGAGAACTCACGAAGTCTGATGGAACTTCGATCCAGAAATACAGATATTCTTCTTACGGAGTAACTACTCAGGAACTCCAAGAGAATCGACCGGATAAGAAACTTATTGAGAATAGGTATGCTTATACTGGACGCGAACTTGAAGATGAGACGGGTCTCTACTACTATAGAGCTAGGTACTACGATCCGGAGTTGGGAAGATTTATTTCTGAGGATCCTGTTCAATTAAAAGGGGGGGATCTAAATTACTATGCTTACGTGTCAAATAATCCTATAATTTTAACTGACCCTACGGGGAAATATCCCGCACAAAGGAGATCCAATTTTGACACTGGCGGCGTTTATACTAGACCTGCAGTGTGTGATGCCTATGAACAAAATAAAAAGTTTCTTGAAACGATAGAGGGGCCTGCAAATATACTTGGTAGTAATTTGCCTAACCCTTCCTCTTTGTTCTTAACTACGTTTTTGTATGGATTTGAGTGGGGTATGCAATTATCAGAAGATGAAAAAATGGCGTGTGGGTGTGAGTAGTGGAGTTTTTTAAGAAAAAATTTCGAAATATGCGTGTCAACTTAGTAATTATGGCGATTGGTATTCTATGTTTGTATGGAATAAAATCGCTAAATAAGTCCTCAATTGGAAATTATTTTCTTGGAATTGGACTTCTAATTTTGGGCGCAGTTTTTTTGGGCATTCTTAAAGATTATCTCTCATCAAAGGATAAGAATGATCAAAGAAAAGAATAATATGACGGTTATGGGTGAGATTGTTCCGATATGAAGCTAAAGTATCTTTTAGGTATTCCGTGGACGTTAATATTCTTTTTTCTCTATATTCTACTTTGCTTCTGGTTGGCGATTGAGTATCCCGTTCATGTCTATGCGCTCCCAGAATATGTTTCCACAGAAAGAGCGCGCCAATTTTGGTATATTCTTTCTGCTGGTTTCTTAGCCGTGACATTTATACATGTTAGAATCTATTCAGTAGAGAAGGATGCGATTTTCAGTTTGCCTGGTTGTGTTCTATCAGGTCTCGGCATTATTTCGCTCTATTGTTTTTTTCTAGTATCGTCGTTGCAACTGTTTGAGTTTGTTAATGCATTTGATACACATGAATCACGGAATAATATTAAACTGGCTGGTCAAGTTAATTCCAAGTCGATACAAAAATGCACTCGATATAAAGAATGTTACTTTCTTACCATTTATTCTGGCGAGACCAAATCGTTGATCGCACGCCAAGTAGCTAAGGACCTTTATGAGCAGGCAGGAGTTGGGCAATATATCTCGATAACCTATAAAATTGGTCGTTTAGGCGTGGCATTCCAAAATGGAGATTTGGATACTGGGATAGTAGAACAATAGATTGAAGGGTTTATTGCTTTTGGTGAAGCGTTACGATCCGGAATAGATGATCCTATTTTAGTATCCAGATCTGAAGGTAACTTTGTATACACTAAGGATGGGCTTGGTTCGGTGAGAGGGCTAACTGACCTGACCCCGATATTCATACCAGAATGAGCACAACAGTGAGAATATGGATCAACATAGAAATCTTCTTAAAAAGCACAATTGGGTAACAAAAAAGAAATCGGAAGGTAGAGTCTATGAGACAAAAAGCGGCCTATTTTCAGATTTGTTTGGAGGAAAGAGTCGTGAGCGAATGGAATTAATTAACGACTGCGTGAATCAGTTTCCATTTGTGTATATTAAGTTCACAGATTTAAACGACGAGCTAGTTAAGCTATTTAATTTAAAGATCTCAAATAACAACACGTTCTTTTGTAGACTTCACAGCGGTGAAGTAGATTTCGTTTTAACCAAGTTGTATATCGGAGGATGGTCTATTTTCTTTTCTGATAACCCTATTGATGATTATGATCTCAATCTAGACATCTATGACGTGAGTAACTTAAATAAAATAGGCCGATCTACAGGTGCGCAAATAATTATAAGCTCGTACTTGGATGATAATGAATGGCTGGTTTATGTAGCGTGAATGACATGATCCCAAGGTAACTGGTATATATATTGGGGTTCAGGTCACTTTCTCGCATTTCTTATTAGAAAACTTCGATCAGCCTTCGTTTCTCGATAGCCTTGAGTTATACCGAGCAATGTTGAGGGCGGCAGATACTATTAATTTTGAAAATCCGGCACTTTTAAAGCAATCTAATTGTTATGCAAATTTTCATAATAGCCCTGAGCTTTCTATTCACAACCAGCGCACTGGCTGAAACCAAACCCGAAGCGCGCATCGGCATTCCCGCGGGCCTCGCGCCACCGCTGTTATTCGAAGGTAAACCCAATGAAGTCAAAGGACTCGTCGCAGATTATGCAGGTGCCTTAGCGGAAGCTCTCGGCAGAAAAAGCAGTTTCAGTATTATTACACGCTATCGTCTGGACAGTTATCTTCTTAAAGGCCAAGTCGATATGATGTGCTACACAAGTAAAGTATGGGCAAGCAGCCAAGATCAGTTGGATTTTTCTAAAACGCTTTTCATTAAAAAAGAAGTCGTGATTGGCCCCGCCCCAATGCCGAAAAAGATCACGGATCTTAAAAACAAGACTATCGGAACCATGCTTCAGTATGTATACCCAAAACTTGATCCGTTGTTTGAGTCAAAACAACTTATCCGGGAAGACAGCCTCAGTGAAGAAGCCAATCTCAAAAAACTTTTAAATGGCCGCATTCATTACGTGGTGACGGATGAAATATTCCTCGACTACTTCAAGCTGGAAAATCCAAAGATAGACAAGAACCGCGAGCGTCTTTTCATGCAAGAATATCCGATTGTGTGCTCGATCAGTCGTAAAGGTCGCATCAAAGAAAAAGAACTCAACGAAGCCATTGATAAGATCAAAGCCGACGGGACGTTGGAAAAGATCTTCAATAAATATGGCACGACTTCAAAATAAAAAACCCACGATGCTTCCACCGTGGGTTTTGAAATGACTCAATTTCCGTCGAAGAATTACTTCAACATAGATTTCAAAGTAATACCCATGTCCGCAGGGCTGCGTGCGATTTTGCAACCAGCAGCTTCAAGAGCCGCGAATTTAGCTTCCGCAGTTCCTTTACCACCACTGATGATCGCGCCCGCGTGACCCATACGTTTACCAGCAGGAGCCGCAGCACCCGCGATAAACGCAGCAACAGGTTTTTTGAAGCTTTTCTTGATGTATTCAGCAGCTTCTTCCTCTGCAGATCCACCGATCTCACCGATCATGATAACACCGTCAGTGTCTGGATCTTCATTGAACATTTTTAGAACGTCGATGAAGTTTGTTCCGTTCACTGGGTCACCACCAATACCAACAGCCGTTGATTGGCCAAGACCCAAAGCCGTCAATTGTCCAACAGCTTCATAAGTCAAAGTACCAGAGCGAGAAAGAACGCCGATACGACCTGGCTTGTGAATGTGGCCAGGCATGATACCGATCTTGCATTGTCCTGGAGTGATAACGCCAGGGCAGTTAGGACCGATCAAACGAGTGCGTTTGCCTTCCATGAATTTTTTCACTTTAACCATGTCTAGAACAGGGATGCCTTCAGTGATACAGATCACAAGATCCAAATCAGCATCCACAGCTTCCATGATAGAGTCTGCTGCAAATGGAGGTGGAACGAAGATCACAGAAGCGTTGCAACCAGTAGCTGCTTTAGCTTCTTTCACTGTGTTGAACACAGGAAGACCGATGTGAGTTGTGCCACCTTTACCTGGAGTCACACCACCAACCATTTTAGTTCCGTATGCCAATGCTTGCTCAGAGTGGAAAGTCCCTTGAGCACCAGTGAAACCTTGGCAGATAACTTTAGTGTCTTTGTTAATAAGAATTGCCATGTCGATTATCCTTTAACCGCAGCCACGATTTTTTTAGCTGCATCTGTGAGGTCGTCAGCAGGAGTGATGTTCAATCCGCTTTCTCTCAAGATCTTTTTACCAAGTTCTACGTTTGTACCTTCAAGGCGGCAAACAAGTGGAACTTTCAGACCCAACTCTTTAGAAGCCGCGATCACACCTTCTGCGATGATGTCACATTTCATGATACCACCGAAGATGTTAACCAAGATTCCTTTTACGTTTGGATCTTTAAGGATGATTTTGAAAGCCGCAGTTACTTTCTCTTTATTAGCGCCACCGCCAACGTCCAAGAAGTTTGCAGGAGAAGCGCCATGAAGTTTGATGATGTCAAGAGTTGCCATCGCAAGACCTGCACCATTCACCAAGCAACCGATATTTCCATCAAGTTTGATGAAAGCAAGGTCGTACTTGGAAGCTTCAATTTCAGAAGGCTCTTCTTCGTTCAAGTCACGCATTTCAACGATGTCTTGATGACGATACAAAGAGTTTGAATCGAAGTTCATTTTCGCGTCCAAGCAAAGAACCTCACCTTCTTTAGTCACAACAAGTGGATTGATCTCAGCAATTGAGCAATCAGTTGTGATGAACGCGTTGTAAAGACCGGTGAAGAATTTCACAGCTTTGTTCACGATCTCAGGAGCCATGCCGATTTCGAAAGCCAATTGACGAGCTTGGAAAGGAGCAAGACCCACAGTTGGATCGATGTCTACTTTTTTAATCGCATTTGGATTGTGTTCAGCAACTTCTTCGATGTCCATTCCGCCTTCAGAAGAAGCCATCATTGCAGCTCTTCCAGTCGCGCGGTCGATCAAACAAGCAACGTAGTATTCTTTAGCGATGTTGCAACCTTGTTCGATGAAAACTTTTTGAACAACTTTACCTTCAGGACCTGTTTGGTGAGTCACCAAAGTCATGCCGATCATTTTTTTAGTAAGCTCGCCAACTTCATCTAAAGTTTTTGCGATCTTAACACCGCCGCCTTTACCGCGGCCACCAGCGTGGATTTGCGCCTTTACGACCCAAATATTTCCACCCATTTCTTTTGCTGCTGCCACTGCTTCCTCAGGAGAGTGAGCGACTTTACCTTTTAAAGTCGCAACTCCAAATTTTCTGAGGATCTCTTTGGCCTGATACTCATGAATATTCATCTTGATAACTCCAGACTACTGTACGTTTTTAAGAGCAGAAACAAGTGCGCGAACTGCATCTACTGATTTTTTGAATTCTTCTTGTTCAGCCGGGTTCATTTCGAACTTGTGAACTTTTTCGATACCTTTTCCGCCGATAGTTGCAAGAACACCAACCATCAAACCTTCGTTAACGCCGAACTCACCAGTCAACTCTACAGCAACTGGAAGGACACGTTTTTGGTCTTTCAAGATTGCTTCAGCCATCTCAACTGCACCACGTGAAGGAGCGTAGTAAGCAGAACCTGTTTTCAAGTGGCCACCGATTTCAGCACCAGCTTGTTTTGTGCGAGCTACGATAGCTGCGATTTTGTCTGCTGGAAGAAGTTCTGTAAGAGGAATACCAGATACAGAAGCTTGGCGTACAAGAGGCATCATCGCATCACCGTGGTTACCGATTACGATACCAGTGACGTCTTTAACAGAAACGTTCAACTCTTCAGCGATGAATTCACGGAAGCGAGCTGAATCCAAGCAGCCGCCCATTCCAAGAACGCGCTCACGAGGGAAGCCCAAGATTTGCTTTGCGTAAACCGCCATAACGTCCATTGGGTTACAAACAACGATCACGAAAGAATTTGGAGCGTATTTTTTTACGCCTTCACAAACATCTTTAACGATTTTTGCGTTGATACCAACAAGCTCGTCACGGCTCATGCCTGGTTTACGTGGCATACCTGCAGTGATGATAACAACATCAGAATCCGCGATGTCTTCGTACTTGTTAGTTCCTTTGATTTTTGTATCAAACATTTCGATCGGACCTGCTTGAGCAAGATCCAACGCTTTACCGATGGCTGCACCTTCATTGATGTCCAAGATAGTAACATCGCCAAGTTCTTTTTGAGCTGCCCAGTGAGCAGTTGTTGAACCTACGAATCCTGCGCCGATAACGGCGATTTTATTTCTTTTGTGAGCCATGACTAATCTCCTTAAGGCTTCAAAATGAATGGAAAAATTTAAAACTTGCGTTCGATGACACATTCAATATCAAATCGTATATAGAGACAACACTTACTGCTCGGCGCAGAGAGCCTTGAGAGAAAGAACTGGACGACCGATGAGCATGATCAGCCTTCAAGACATTACGGTGGCCTTTGAAAACCATGTTGTTTTAAAGCAAGTGAGCCTCGATATCGCGGCCGGTGAGTCCTTCGTGATTGTGGGCCCCAGTGGGCAGGGAAAAACCACGTTGCTCAAGACTATGTCAGGCTTGATAACTCCGCAGAATGGCAAAGTTTTTATTGAACAGAAGGAGTGGTTAACGCTAAGTCCCAAAGAGCGTCTTCCACTGCTTAAAAAGATGGGAATTTTGTTTCAAAAGAACGCTCTTTTTGACTCTCTCACATGCGTTGAAAACATCAGCTTTCCTTTGGGTGAAACGACGAAACTGACGGAATGGGAAATAACAAAAAGAGCTGAGTCTTTCTTGGATGCGGTGGGTATCCCCCATGCTCGCGACCTCTATCCCGATGAAATCAGCGGTGGGATGCAAAAGCGCCTGGGTATTGCTAGAGCGCTCGCTCTAGATCCCGAGATCATTTTCTATGACGATCCAACGGCGGGACTTGATCCGATCACTTCGAAAAAAATTGTCGAACTGATTTTGAAACTTAAAGAAGAGAAAGGTTCCACGATTGTTGCGATCACCAACGATATGAATCGTGCTTATCAAATGGCGGATCGAATCGGCGTTGTGATTGATCAGCAGCTCATCATTACGGGAACGCCGGAACAAACGCAAAACCACAAAGATCCACGCGTACATCAGTTCGTTAGAGGCTTGCTAGAGGGTCCCCTCACAACGATGGCATAATTCACTGTCAGATGACGAATTGAAGACGGCATAAAAAAGAATAGTCTTTCCTTATGTCGGAGCAGTTGGCAGCGGATCTTATTTTATATCTGCATTTTCTTTATGTCTTAGGCGTGGTCCTTCCTATTCCATTGATTCTAATTGGCGCAAAAAGAAATTGGTCTTGGATTCGCAACAAGATTTTCAGGCGTGTTCATTTCTCTATGATATTCTTCGTCGTCATCGAATCCCTGTGGGGCATTATGTGTCCTCTCACCGTATGGGAAGAAGCCCTTCGCCGAGGAGAATCGGCAGGCCCAGCGTACTCACAAGGATTTATCTCTGCATGGATTTCTAAAGTCATGTTTTTCACTTTTCCACCTTGGGTTTTTACCATTCAGTACCTACTTGTGTGTCTCATTGTCGTCCTACTGTATATTTGGATCCCACCTCGAAATTAGGAGAGAAAAATGCCACGTTCATCTATTAATTCCCGAGACATTTTTGCTCAGAAAAAACTTCGGCCTCCAGTAAAAACAAAGGCCGCTAAAGTCGCAGGCTCTATACAACTAGTTTTAAACAAGGACTATTTACCAACTTTATTAAATCTTTTGGAGCAGGCTCGTTCACGTATAGATATCTTGGCCTATTCCTTTGCCATCGGAAGTGCCCAAGGAGTTCTCGCTACAAAAAATGCCCCTTATCAAATAGCCTCAAAACTGGCGGAGATTAAAAGAAAACGAGGAGATAAAGTCCGTATTCGCCTCTATATTGAGGGCTTACGAGAAACAGCAGCCCGCAATAAAACCACTGTGGATTTCCTAAGAAAAGCAGGAGTCGAAATCGTCTACGGATCGACCCACTCAAAAGGGTTTTGCATAGATAATCGCTTTCTTTTATTTGGCTCGACGAATTTAACAAATCAATCAATTTTAAAAAACTACGAAACTAATTTGCTGATTGATGATCCGCATACGGCAACTGTTTTTGATCAGTACTTTATGCATCTGTGGAATGGTGGAAAACATGGTGGAATTCTGCTGGAACCCCCACTTATTGCTGACGGTGGTTTCAAAGATGTTTTGATAGAGATGATTGATACGGCAAAGACCTCTTTGAATTTTTCTATCTATTTCTTTAATCACTCTGAAATTGAAAAGGCTTTTGTTAGGGCCGCAAAACGGGGAGTGAAAGTATCGGGCTTTATTCATCATCATAATAGCTTTGCTCTGGGATATGTTCGCCGCACCCGAGACACGGCGATGAGACTGATGAAAGCGGGAATCATTGATCTCTATTTCGGACCGGGTCATCTTTTCACCCATTCGAAGTATATAGTTAAAGATGGCACAGAAATTCTTTTAGGCACGGGCAACTGGCTTCACGAAGACGTAAAAATACATCCTCAACTATACATTCATTTTAAAAACCCAAAAATCGCCCGTGAATTGATAGGCCAACTTATCAAACAAATTAACGATAATCACACCAATCAAATGGCGGATTGAATATTTTAACGGATGCTTTGGTATCCTTGTGGCACGCCGGATTTCGATAAGACAATCTGCCACAATTGGTTTCTTCTTGCGCGAAATGATCCCGCACAACTCAATAGGTAATACTTCCATTGACGATAGAACGATTGATCAAATTTAGTGGAAAGATGCGGCCAACCCTTATCAAAATTCTCAAACCAGGCCATGAGAGTTTTGTCATAGTCGACTCCGAAATTATGCCAGTCTTCCATGACAAAAAAATCTTCCATAGCGCTCCCCAACTGAGCGATGGAGGGAATCATAGAATTGGGAAAAATGTATCGCTCAATCCAAGGGTCCGTGCCGGTTTCTGACTTATTTCCCCCGATGGTATGCAGTAAAAATAAGCCATTATCCGTGAGGCAGTCTGCCGCTTTCGCAAAAAAAGTCGGATAGTTTTTAAATCCTACATGCTCAAGCATCCCCAGCGAAACAATTCGGTCGAACTTTCCAACGACGTCTCGGTAATCCTGAAGCAAAATTTCAACATCAAGATTGCGGCATGCTTTGCGAGCCACCTCAGCTTGCTCCCGAGAAACTGTAACGCCGACACCACGAATCTGATATTTTTCTGCACAATATTTCAAAAAACCGCCCCAGCCGCATCCGATATCCAACACCGTCATCCCAGGTTTGATGAAAAGTTTATCACAAACAAGCTGGAGTTTTTTTTCTTGAGCCTCATCGAGTGTCTTGGCTTCTTTCCAATAGCCACAGGTATAGATCATGTTCCTATCCAGCATAGTTTTATATAGATCGACGTCACGGTCATAGTGAACTTCGCCTATTTTAAAAGCGTCAACACGATTAGACAGGTTTAAGATTTTCGATTTTAAAGATCGCAACAAGTAGTCAGCGGGGTTGACCTGCTCATCAAGCTTGGCTCGCAAAATAAGAAAGAAAAACTGACTAAGGTCCTCGCAATCCCACCAACCTTCTGTGTAGGACTCGCCGAGTCCCAGAGACCCTTGAGCGAGGACTCGGTTATAGAATTTAGAATTATGGACCTTGATATCCGACGGTGCACTGCCGTTGATGGAAATACCTGCACGGTAAAAAACACGATCTAAAAAATCTTGAGAGCTGCTTTGAGATAGAGTTTCAAAAGTCATCTTGTCTCCCGCGTGTGATTCACTATTTCTCAACTTATTTCATTTCTAACGAATCCTTATCAATAATATTTTTAATGTTCTCCGACAGATTTTCCCTAGCATACAGATATATCTCAAAAGCATTGCCGCAAAAAAACTTGCGTGAGCTTAGACTGAGGCTACCGTTACATAGGAAAAATATTTATGGCCGTACAAAATTCTGAAGTTGCGCAGACATTCAATCAGCTAGCGGACCTTCTTGAAATTCAAGGAGCAAATCCTTTTCGTATTCGTGCTTATCGAACGGCCGCACGCACTGTTATGGAACTTTCCCAGAATGTCGCTGATGTCATTGAGGCCCATGGAAAACTTTATGAGTATCCAGGAATAGGGAAGGATCTTGCTTCAAAAATTGAAGAAATCGTGCAAACCGGGCATCTGAAAGTTTTCGACGAAGCGGCACAGAAAACTCCTAAATTCTTGTTGGAATTTTTAAAAATCCCAACTCTGGGTCCCAAACGCGTAAAAATGCTTCATCAGCAGTTGGGAATTAAAAGTCTCGAAGATCTTCAAAGAATTGCCGAAAGCAATGAGATCTTAAAGATCCGCGGATTCGGAGAGAAAACGCGATCTGAAATTCTCGAAGGTATTAAAAAAATCCGGCAAGAAGAACGCAGACATATATTGCTTGTCGAAGCGGAACAAGCGGCAAACATTCTCAAGCGCCACTTAGAAAAGGCTCCTGGCTTGCAAAAGCTAGAAGTGGCCGGAAGTTTCCGACGCAGAAAAGAAGTCGTCGCGGATCTTGATATTCTTGTGACAGCGAAACAAAGCGCATCCGTCATGGATCATTTTTTAAAGTTTGAAAACATCGGCAAAGTTATTTCAAAAGGACCAACAAGATCCACAGTGAATTTAAAAACGGGTTTGCAAGTCGATCTTCGTGTTGTTGAGGACGAAAGTTATGGAGCCGCTCTTCTTTATTTTACGGGTTCCAAGGCTCACAACATTGCCCTGCGTGCAATGGCCGCTAAAAAAGGTCTGAAGATTAATGAATACGGTGTTTTTAAAGGAACCAAGAATGTGACTTCGGCAAAAGAAGAAGACATTTACGAACTCTTAAAACTTCCTTACATCGAACCCGAATTAAGGGAAAATCGAGGAGAAATCGAAGCCGCACTCAAAGGAAAACTGCCGAATTTAATTAAAATCGAAGATATGCAAGGTGACCTTCACATGCACACGACAGCCAGTGATGGCCGAAACTCTCTAAAAGAGATGGCTTTAGCAGCAAAAAAACTTGGATATTCGTATATTGGAATCACGGACCATTCCAAACGAATGACGGTTGCTCGTGGTCTTGATAAAAAGCGGCTGCTACAACAAATAGATCAAATTGATGAACTTAACGAGGAACTTCGTGGAATTACTATTCTTAAATCCATTGAGGTAGACATTCTAGAAGACGGCCGCCTTGATTTACCTGACGATGTTTTAGGAAAGTTAGATTATACCGTTTGCGCAGTTCATTCTCACTTTCAACTTTCTTCTGAAAAACAGACGACGCGCATTTTAAAAGCCATGGACAATCCGCACTTTCGAATTCTGGCACATCCAACCGGAAGGTTGATTGGGAAACGCGACCCCTATCAGATGAATATCGAAAGAATCATGAAAGCAGCCAAAGAAGGTTCTAAAATTTTAGAACTCAACTCCCAACCTGAACGCATGGATCTTACAGACACTCTCTGTCGTATGGCCAAGGACATGGGGGTTAAGATGGCGATTTCAACGGACTCCCACGGTGCCAATCAATTGAAATTCATGAAATACGGCATAGGGCAAGCCCGTCGCGGATGGCTTGAAAAAAGTGACGTGATTAACGCTTTACCTCTCACGAAGCTAAAAAAACTCCTGAAAGGCTGACATCATATTGTACAGAAATTTCCTCTCGTTTAGTTTCGTAAGCAACGAGCTCCTTTCAGCTCTCCCTTCGCAATCATTTCAATGGCAGTTTTTTCAACGATCAAAGCGCCAGTACTTGGAACGTATTTACACATGTCATAACAGCCCACTTGAGTGATGCGATTGCATGTCCATTTTACAGAAGCAGGACGATTGTTCGTGGTGGATGGAAAGAGTAATTGAATAAACCCGGGAACAGTTTGAGTGCCTCCAAAAGGTGTCGAATATGTGTGACTTCTCATGCCTACGCAAATATTGCAGGGGTAGCGGATATTTTTCGTTAAATCGCTAGGTTCTCCGGGCTGGTATTCGGGAGGTGGGGGAGGACTATTGGGAGGCGTATCTTGCGCAAGACACTGTTGAATATGAGTACTTCCATCGGTTGTTGTTCCCGCCCATGTTTTATAAGTCTGAAAGATTTTTCCCGTCGTGACGATCTTGGAAGCCTGACTTAGGGCAGTTGGTGCAGCGGCGTTAGTTTTGTATTGAGTCGTTGTGCTATCGACAATATCAGAACGCGGATGAACATTGATAAGGTCAATATCAATATCGTCAAATGGCCAAGGCAACGGAACATGCAAGTGGATCTTCAAATCCACGCCCGCTTCCAGAGCAAAGCGGGAAGAAGCGCTGACGCCAGTGTAAAGAAAAATGCTGCGGTAATTATCAAATTGAAAAGGCCGATAGTCTCCCGCCACTCCCGACCATTGAGAAAGTTCACTATTCCAAAAGTTATACTGACTCGTTCCTGCAAACTTAAGATTCGGATTCACAAAGACAGTGAAATCAATCGCCAGAAGACCGTTGTTTTTTACGGCGTCAGGCAAGAGAGCCGTGGGCGAATAGCTGACTTTTACATTCGCGCCCAAGTAAGCATTGGGGGTCTTTTCTAGAGGCCCACGGGCAACTGTTAAGTTGTAATCAGGTCGAACGGGGAACTCTACCCCTGTAGGAGGCAACCAAGGCGTTGTTGCAGGATTCGCATCTCGACTGCCGATAGCCATCTGACTAATCCAACCGATGTGCCTAAAATCCAAACGGCGATCGTTGAAAACGGTGTCAAAGGGATAAACTTGACTCATGATTACGCCATTATTGCGACCGTAAAGATCTAAGGTTTTAAAATCAGGAGTCACTAAAGACTGAAAATTTCCAGCATAGGGAGCAGGAGCCCATCCAATAGCCTTTCCAAAGTCAAATTGCGGTCGTGCAGAGACGACGCCATAAGGTGTTGGTACATTGAGTGCGGGGATTTCAACTGACAGAGTCTGCAAGTTTCCTTCGGCTTGAAAATCAATTGCATAAGAACCGTGCATGTCATATTCGCCTGCTTTTAATCCACTTCCCATAAGGTTCGTTTTGACGGAAGAAAGTTTAAACTTTTGTGTGAACATATCCAGGCATCCAACTACGGGAGCGCACACTTTGGAGCGGTGATAACCTTCCATTTTTCTGCTTGTGCGATCAAAAGAAAGGAAGCGAAGTTCTTGTTTGAAACTAAAATTTCCCAAAGGAGTGCTCGTGCTAACGGACGTATTAATAGGGGTGAACTTGAGATCCCGCATCAAACACACTCCAGCGGCTTGGTAAATTTCTCCGAGACCACCGAACCCAGTCCATTTTTTGATGTTGCCGGGGCTCGCGAGTTCAATATTTAAACCCGTGAAAATTTCCTGATTAGATCGATTGCAAACCTCAGTGCTGGCATTGCAAACAGAGACACCAATAGACCCGAGAGAATCACATATAAACTTAATACTCGAGTACACATCTGACTTGCAATCAAACGGCATAACGATAGGATTTCCGTTGGCATCAGTTGGATTGACTACTTCAGAGTGAGCAAAAGTGGGTAAGAGTAATAAGAAAACCAAAAGAGCTTTCATAGAGTGCCTCCACAAAGAATTATCGCCTTCAATAAATTAGCATCCAGAATTAAAAGGACAACGACCACTCTTGGGCTTTGTGAGGGATCATCTACTAGCCATAAAGATGTAATGCGTTTAAACACTATTTTTTAAAATTTGGTGAGAAAACATGGCATTTTCCGGTGCGGTGTCATGTCGTGAAGAAGTGCGATTGATTCACATTGTGAGTTGACCCGCTATCTTATGCACATCTAACATAACGAGGTGATTGAATTTAGGAACCTCGTGAAGAGATTTGGTACAAGAACGGTTCTCAACGGATTAAGTCTAAAAATCCGTGAGGGCGAGATCATTTTCATCCTGGGGACATCTGGGACAGGAAAGTCCGTTCTTCTAAAAAATCTTGTAGGTCTGATGACTCCTGATGAAGGGGAAATCTGGATCGACAACGAAGAAGTTTCTAAATTCTCCGAGGAGCAATATCTTCCTATCCGCAAAAAATGTGGAATGGTGTTTCAGCATCCTGCTCTTTTTGATTCTCTGACTGTTTATGAAAATGTGGCCTTCGGTCTTCGTCGCCATTATCAACTGGATGAAGCGACGATTCGTGAAAAAGTCACGAAAGCTCTCAAACTTGTTCATCTGACGGGTATCGAGGAAAAAAAGCCGGCGCAAATTTCTTACGGTATGCAAAAACGTGTGAGTTTGGCACGCACCGTGGCCCTTGAACCTAGAATACTTTTGTTCGATGAGCCGACAACAGGTCTAGATCCGGTGACGACAACGGCCGTGAATCAATTGATTTTAGATCTTTCGCGTGAATTGAAAACAACTTCCATGGTGGTAAGTCACGATATGAATTGTGCTCTTTCCATCGCCGATCGCATTGTGGTTCTTGATAAAGGCCAAATTGTTGCTTTGGGAACTCCGGAAGAATTGAAACGTTCCGAACATCCTCTTGTAAAAGACTTCTTGTCTGAGGTCTTAAGCGCATGACGATTTTCATTTCAATCTTAGATGAAATTGGGGGAGCTCTCCTTTTTCTAAGAAAAATTCTTTCCACAATGTTCTCTAAAAAGATCAAATCCCATGAGGTTTTTGATCAAATCTGGAAAGTCACAGCAGACAGTTTTTTTAATACAGCGATGGCAGGGTTTTTCGTGGGTGCCATCATGACAGTGCAATTTGCGATGCAAATGAAAGAATTCGGAGCTCTTGGATACCTTGGGGGATTGGCTACGAGCGGCACTTTTCGTGAAGTGGGACCACTGCTTATCGCCTTTATGCTCAGTGGAAAAGTAGGTGCCTTTACTTCTGCGGAACTTGGCACTATGCGAGTGACAGAGCAGATTGATGCCGTTCGTTGCCTGGGAGCTGATCCCTTACAAGAAATCATCGTTCCACGATTCATCGGCATTATCATTTCAAGTTTTTTCCTTCTTGGCGCGGGCCTTATTATGTCCGTCTTTGGCGGAATGCTGATGGGACAAGCCTTTGCGGGTGTTAACTTTGAAGAGTATCTTCGTCACGTTCCCATGATTGTAAGTCCTATCTCTATATTAAATGGACTTATTAAATGCGGTGTCTTTGCCGTGGTTCTTGCGACAGTTTGTACATTCAAAGGATACACGACGACAGGTGGTGCAAAAGGTGTGGGCCGTTCCGTCGTTTCCACAGCCGTTGCTACGATGATTTGCATCGTTGTGATGGACTGGCTCACAAGTTTTATCGGTGAAATTGTTCTGACAATGATTCGAGGTTATCGTTCATGATTGCTTTGATCGCAGAAACACTCACGGGTCTATTTATGCCTCCGTTCCGCAGAAAAGAATTCTTTCAGCAACTACATTTTGTTGCGAATAAAAGTCTTGTGATTATTGTTTTCTGCGTTTCTTTTGCGGCCGTTGTAACGATTCTGGAATCCTCTTTCCACATGAAACTTGTCATTCAAAATGACTCCATGGTTCCGGGATTTGCGGCTCTCCTAATATTAAGAGAACTTGGCGCCGTCGTTACGGCACTTCTTCTCACTTCGCGAGTAGGGGCGGGATATGCCTCTGAAGTTGGATCAATGCAAATTACGGAACAGGTTGATGCGCTTAAAATGTTGGGGATTGATCCGATCAACTATCTTGTTGTCCCCAGATTTTTAGCCTGCGTTTTGGGCGGCATGATGCTCACGATTATCGCGAACATGACCTGCATTTTTTCAGCAATGGCCGTGAGTCAATCCTACTTAGGTTACACGCCTTCGATGTTTTTAACTTCGATGCATCGTTTTGTTCAGTTCAAAGATATTATTTTTGCGACGATCAAAGGGGCTTGCTTCGGTGGAGTCATTCCTTTGGTTGCTTGTTACTACGGATTTCGTTGCGAATCAGGTGCAGAGGGTGTGGGACGCGCGACAACTAACACTGTGGTCGTGGCCTCCATCGCAATTATTGTGATTGATTTTATTTTATCTTATACTTTTAGTTATCTTTATTAACCGGCCTGCGCCGGAAGCAGATTGGGAGTTATATGAAAGTTGAAACCAAGGTGGGTTTGCTGGCTCTTGTTTCGGTGGCACTGATAGTGGTGTTCGCCTACTTCATGGGTTTCATTTCTCCGTTCTCAAGCGCAAAAGAACTTAATGTCATGTACAACTACGCCGGTGGAATCGAAGAAGGCTCACCCGTACGTGTGATGGGAATTAAAGTGGGCAAAGTAAAAGCGATCACTTTTGATCCCGCTTACAAAATGGCGAACGGCGAAGAAGTAAAACTTCGTTTGACGATCACGATTGATAAAAAAGCCTGGACCAGTGTCCGTAAAGATTCCAAATTCTTCATCAACCTAGCAGGTGTGATTGGGGAAAAGTTTCTGGAAATCTCTCCGGGAACTGCGGAAGCTTCCGAATTCTCTCCTGGAGACTATGTTCGCGGTGAAGACCCTCCAAGAATTGATCAATTGATCTCGCAAAGTTATGGGTTGGCAGGAAAAATCATCGATCTTGTCGAAAAAAACGAGGGATCTGTGACAAATATGATCCAACAATTGGATCGCTTGACCACGAACTTCAATAAAACGCTGGTTCTTTTAGATAAAACAACGAAGAATCGAGAAGTAGCTAGATTGCTTGATAATGCGGTCAAAATCAGCGATGACATGGCATATATGACGAACAACTTGAGATCTAAGAAAGCGGAAGAAACTTATGACCTCGTTCATAAGCTCCTTTTTAGATTGGAACCACTGGATGGTCCCGCACTTAAAAAGTTCTTCCAAGAAGAAGGCGTAAAAGCCCGCATTTTTTAGATCTCCGTAAAAGGGAGGTCCTATGTTTAAACTTTCAGTATGTTCTTTGGGAGCCGTTCTCTTCCTTAGCCTGACACAAGCTCAGGCTGCACCTTTGAACCTCGGTTCAGATCCCAACACGATCAAGACAAAATCCCGCTCTATCGAAGTGGAATACAGCCGCAGCATGCGCAATCAAAACCAAAACGTCGATCATGACGATCTTCCTCACCAAGGAGCTTTGGTGATTGAAGAAGGAAATGCTTCGGAAGTGCCGGACATTCGCTCGATCCCTGGCGCTAACAATACTTATTTTAGCGGAACAAACAGCTTCAGCTATCCATCCACGCTGAAAATGCGCGAAGACCGCAAAGTCGGCGCGGGGGTTTCGGTGGGTGGAACCTTGGGCCTCGCCGGATTCAGCATGGAACTTAATTTTGAAGATGCTGATGGAGTTGTTGCGGGATTTGGCACAGGACCTGGATACAATTCAGTTCAACTTGCTTGGAAGCATGCTTTTGACGGCGATTATTTGGCTCCTTACACAACGGTCGGCTACTCGCGCTGGTATAATTCACGCGGAAGAGGTGATGAACTTAGCAAATCCGATGTTCTAGACCGCGTTTTAACGACCAATGAGAAAAAAGAGGGGCGTTTTGGCACAGATTTTGTGAATGCGTCTCTTGGTTTGCAATACAACCAGCTTTCTGGCGACTTCGCAGGCATTTCTTTTTTTGGAGAATTGACGGCGATGTATGAAATTAAACGCGCGATGTTGTTG
This sequence comes from Bdellovibrio sp. HCB-110, assembly GCF_047323225.1. GTDB lineage: Bacteria > Bdellovibrionota > Bdellovibrionia > Bdellovibrionales > Bdellovibrionaceae > Bdellovibrio. Next base: position 4,040,308 of record NZ_CP178750.1, on the reverse strand, counting down.
CCGAATGGGTCTGTTGGGGCGATTTACTACTTTTAAGGTTCTTCTTTAAACGGGGCTATCTGTACTCCGTTTTCGCATTTATCTTTCTTTTTACTCAAAGTTTATTGGCTCAAACGGCAGTTCTGGGAGAGTACTCCCAGAACTCTAAAGTAGCAAAAGACACCCAATACTTTCCAATCCTGAATTGCGTTGCAATTCAGGATTCAACCAACGAAGCAAAAGTTTTCGTGTGAAATTAGTAGAAACTTAGAGGCGGTTCAGCGAAGCGACGACCGACGTGAAATCCGCTTCTGGTGCGAGTCTCCGGACGATGCCGGAAATAAAAAAACCCCAGAGTTTCCTCTGGGGTTTTCATTTAGAACTAAACTAGTTCCGTAAGAATTACTTCTTAGAAGCTTTTTTAGTAGCTTTCTTTGTAGTTTTCTTAGCGGCTTTCTTAGTAGTTTTTTTAGCTGCTTTCTTAGTAGCTTTTTTTGCTGCTTTCTTTGCCATGTGCTCCTCCTAGGATGCAAACGTTGTTGTTGTTTCTTAACTTCAAAACTTTACTTACCTTAAGTCTTCACAATTCGACCAGCGCCGTCAACAAAAAATTTACCTTGCATATTTTTTGCGAGCATCAGTGTTCATGGAGGTGCCCTTTGCTTATCGTTTTTTCGATTTCGATGCTCGGACATGTGCTCGTTCACCGAATTCTTTTATCGCTGGCACGGAATTTTGCGTTCTCTCAACACTTGGTTCGATCTCTTTCGATTTCTAACCTTGTTTTGATCTGCTTTATCACCGTGATCAGCACCTCAGCCACCACTTGCTGGCTTTTCATCGGCATTCTTTTAATAACTTTAAAGTTTTTTCCAACTATTTTGCGCTTTTTCTTATTAAAAAGACTGCGAAGCGCGCTAATTCCACTTCTTGATTGTGTGATATTGGGGCTACAAACGGGAAAATCTTTCCGCCTTTCACTTCACACAGCGATCGAAAATCAAACGGGGTGGGTGCGACTTCAACTCATGGAACTCTTCGAATCTTTGTCGATGTCGGAAAATGTCATCGCCATGAAATCCGCTCTGCTCAAGGATTTCCAGCAGGAGATTTTAGAAATAGATCGTTCGCAAACTCGTTGTGTGGAACAAGTTCGAGCGTTGCGAAGAGAGTATAAGATGCAAGAAGATTTTCGACGTAGGTCTGGACAAGTCACTCAGCAAATAAAAATGCAGGCGATAATTGTCACCGTTCTTTATCTCGCGCTTTTATCTTTTGTAATTATGCAATTTGGATTCAAGGACCACCGATTTCTTATTTTGATGTCCTTCATAATCTTTTCGGCGGGTCTTGTGTGGATATTTTTAGCGGGTAGGAGGATGAAATGGAAGGTGTAGCACCACCACTAGAGCTTTTAATGTGCGTAAAACGCTCTATTGAAAAGGGTCAATCGGTCAAACAAGGTGTTCTTCAGTACCTTAAAAAGGGTGAAGGAGAATTTCCGAGCGTTGTTACTCGCTGGCTCGCGCTATTGCAGCAAGGGCAAGACACGCGAGAATGCATTTCTGCGCTTTCTTCGCTGCACCGGCGCACACTTTTACAGATTTTGGAGCGCGGACTTCGCGGCGAGTCCATCCACGGTGTTTTAATGCGATTAGAAGAAGAATTGGTGGAGGCTTGTCATGAGGAAATTACAAATAAAATAGCTCAGCTGCCATTCATAATGCTGATTCCGCTCCTCATCTTTCAGTTTCCCGCTTTTTTAATGCTCCTTTTTGGACCGCTCCTGCAAAATTTTTTTCACTCTTTCGGAGGGGGGTGATAGAGTGGCCGTGTTGGAGGATAAGCCATGGCACAGCTCGATAAAAAGAAAGCGACTCTTGCGAAATTGGTGGATGAGTTGATGAAAGATCAACCCAGCCGTCAACTCGTAAAGCAGCTCACTTCCGAACTTGGCATGGCCTATTCTGTGGACCCGATGACTCAAATGAATACGGTCTTGCAGTCCATGAACTCAGTTGTTCTTCCGTCCAACAGAAGAAAAGACTTAGAAAGATAGTAAATCATGTCACAGATCTATAATTCCATCTTGGATACTATCGGAAATACTCCGATGGTGGCCCTCCACAACGTCACAAAAGGCTCTAAGCACAAATTTTTCGCGAAGGTTGAGTACTTCAACCCAGGCGGCAGCATCAAAGACCGCGTGGCGGTAGCGATGATTGAAGAGGCCGAAAAAAGAGGCGATCTTAAACCCGGCGGTGTGATCGTTGAAGCCACTTCCGGCAATACGGGCGTGGGTTTGGCTCTGGCAGCCGCTGTTAAAGGTTACAAATGTATTTTCGTGATGCCAGAAAAAATGAGCGAAGAAAAGCGCGCTATCTTGCGTGCCTACGGTGCTCAAGTGGTTATTACGCCGATGGTAGAGCCTGAAGATCCAATGAGTCACTACTCTGTCTCAAAAAGAATCGCTGAAGAAACTCCGGGAGCGTTCTTGGTGAACCAATTCTTCAATCCTGATAACCCAACCCGTCATTATCAAACGACAGGTCCAGAAATTTGGAAACAAATGGATGGCAAGATCGACATGCTTGTTGGTGGTGCGGGAACAGGTGGAACTCTTTCAGGATGCGCGAAGTATCTTAAAGAGCACAATTCAAATGTAAAAGTGATCTGCGCGGACCCTATCGGAAGTATTCTTTATGATCTTTATTATCATAAAAAGATCGTGGACCCTCCTGGATCTTATAAAGTGGAAGGAATTGGGGAGGACATGCTTCCTGGAAACGTTCACTTGGATATTTATGATGGATTTATTCGCGTGAGCGATCCAGAAGCATTCGCGATGACTCGTCGTTTGGTGTCGGAAGAAGGTCTTTTGGTGGGCCCATCCAGTGCAACGGCTCTTGTCGGCGCGATCAAAGCTTCTGAAAAATTGGAAAAACCTTCGAACATCGTTGTGATTTTCCCTGACAGTGGCCGTCAATATTTGAGCAAAGCATTTAACGACACTTGGATGATCGAAAATGGCTTCCTCAAAGCAGAAGACACGAAAAACGCTTTCAACCGCGTGATTTCAGCAGCCGATGCATTAAAAAATCTTTCTAAAAAATAGGTGTGAGATGAAAAAAGTAACTGAGAACTTAGGTTTTTCAACACGTGCTATTCACGCAGGACAAGCTCCTGATCCATCAACAGGAGCCATCATGACTCCTGTGTATTTGACCTCGACTTATGTACAAGAATCTCCGGGTGTTCACAAAGGTTGGGAGTACACACGCACTCACAATCCCACTCGTCGCGCTTACGAAAATTGCTTAGCAAGCCTAGAGAGTGGTAAATACGGTTTCGCATTTGCTTCAGGTTGTGCGGCAACAACAACAGTGATGCACCTTCTTAAAGGTGGCGATCACGTTATTGCCATGGACGATATGTACGGCGGAACCTTCCGTCTGTTTGATAAGATTTTGAAACACGATGGAATGGAATTTTCATTCGTCGATCTAACGAAAGTAGAAAACTTCGAAAAAGCCGTAAAACCAAATACGAAGTTGGTGTGGCTTGAGACGCCGACGAATCCTACTTTGAAATTGGTGGATATCAAAAGAATCGCAGCAATTGCGAAGACAAAAGGAATTCTCGTCGCGGTTGATAACACGTTCATGAGTCCTTACTTCCAAAGACCTTTGGAATTGGGCGCGGATATCGTAGTTCACTCAGCTACGAAGTATATCGGCGGTCACAGTGACGTGGTTGGCGGTATTGCTGTGACATCTCGTGAAGACATCGCAGAAAGAATGGCGTTCTTGAGTAACGGTATTGGCGCGACTCAAAGCCCATTTGACTCATTCATGTGCTTAAGAAGTTTGAAAACTTTGCCTCTTCGTATGAAGGCCCACCAAGAAAACGCGATGGCGATTGCAAAATTCCTGGAGTCTCACCCGAAAGTTGAAAAAGTTATCTATCCGGGTCTTGAAAGCCACCCTCAGCATGCTTTGGCAAAAGAACAAATGCATGGTTTTGGCGGCATGATCACGTTCTACATCAAGGGCGGCCTGGATTCGGCTCGTAAGTTCTTGGAAAATGTGAATGTTTTTTCCTTGGCCGAGAGCTTGGGAGGGGTTGAAAGCTTGATCGAACACCCAGCAATTATGACGCATGCCTCCGTTCCGCCGGAGAATCGTAAGGCTTTGGGTATCGATGACTCTCTGATTCGCCTCTCAGTTGGGGTTGAAGACCTGAATGATCTACTGGCTGATTTAAAATCTGCCTTTGATAAAGCCTAATTGTTGACATCAAAGAGGCCAAAAGATACACATTTGGTCTCTTTGAATTCCAGTGGCTTGGTAGCTCAGTTGGTAGAGCAGAGGACTGAAAATCCTTGTGTCGGCGGTTCAATTCCGTCTCAAGCCACCATTTTTATTCCCAAAAAATTAAGTGAGATAAAGCAATACGCAAAGGTATTGGAAGGCCGTTCCGCCCATCACGCAGATATGCCACATACCGTGGCCGTGTTTGATTTTTTCATCATTAAAGAAAAAATAGACGCCGATCGCATAAGAAGTAAATCCTGCCATGATCATCGCAAATCCCAATGGAGGAACAGCGTCCATCAATTGTTTGAGTGCAGGTAAAACAGTGACACTCATCATTCCATAAAGAGCCAAAGACATGCTGCGATTTTTCGGAGCGACAACAAGCTCCCACAAAATACCGACAACCGCGAGAGTCCATACAACACCAAGAACGGCCCAGCCTGTTTTTCCACGCAATGCTAGAATTGCGTAAGGCGTGTAGTTGCCAGCGATCTTCAAATAAATTCCGATGTAATCAAGTTTGCGGAAGAAGTCTTTCTTTTCTCCGCTGGAACCGTGATAGAGCGTGGAAATGCAGTAAAGGCCCACGGTCGTCACCGCATAAATACCGAAAGAGAAAAGACGCCACGTATCTTGTTTGTAGGCGGCCAGATAAAGCAAAAGCACAGAACCAATAAGGGTGAGAAACGCTCCTAGAGCGTGAGAGAAGGTATTGAATCGTTCACCATATTGGACTTGGGGTATCATTCTTTAACGTGCCTCTTTCTAAAAAGAACGTTCCAGTTCTTCCCATTAATGTTATCACTGATAGAAGAAATTGCAGCTGATAAAATCTGACTGAGAGGTTCAAGACGAGATTTTTGCATTCGCAAAATCAAACGTTGGTCCTGAATTCACGTGCATGACTGAATTGCCGACTACCACATTTTATGTGAAGTCAAACGGCTCTCAGAGTGAACATTTGATGGCATGAACTATGATATGCCGATGGTGTATTCACTGGAAGAGTGCAATTTCAAATAGGAATAAGCCCGAGGACTTATTTTTTTGATCTGAGTTCTTGTTCTAATCGTTCGGCAATCCAAATCTTGAGAAGAGTTTGATATCCGACGTCTCCTTTTTGTTTCGCTACCTTTTTGAGCTTCGTGATCATTTCTTTTGGAAGACGAATGCTGGTGGAGACTCCAGAAATGATTCTCTTTTCGGGAACAACCTTTTCTGATTTTGAATCGTCCCATTCGCTGGGATCATATTTGTAGTTCTTTGACTTCACCTTTTTCATATATCCCATCCTGTTATAATTCGTGCTTTGCAGCTTCCTAAATCTTGAAAGATTATCCTCAGTGGCCTTCCAGCGTCCGTTCTGCCGTCAATACGATATCTCTTGGGTCCATGCTGTTTTTTATTAGGAGTGATGATGTAAGGATTGAAAAAGAGTTCTTCTGCTTCCCAGTGCTCTATGTTGTGTCGCCATAGATGCAAAATATTATCATCATCCCAATCAAAGAAATACCAACGTTTCCCTTGAAGACCTGACATAATTGTACCTCATTTGTAGCTACAAAGTAAAATAAGATAAAAATGCAGGTCCCGTTCCGGGATTAAAGGAAGCTATATTGGATTTCGCCGTTGGCGGTGGACTGATATCGGACAGATTTTATTTCTTGGAAATGAAAAGATTGTCTTTAAGGTAGAAGCGAAGAGGCCACTTGGCAGCTTCGCCGGCGTAATCGACGCCGATGCGTGGGCAAGCGACGATTTGTTTTGATGAAACTTTAAAATCGTCATCGCTTACAAAAATTTCTGAATTCTTTTTCCAAAGCTTGAGGCCGTCGTGATCCTTGGTGATCCCATAGTGCTTGCACAGTTTGCCAGGACCGTTGGTTTTTAGATCTTTTTTCTTCGGATTGTGATCGGCATCGAAAGGTTGGACCGCACGAATCAAAACAGCTTCAGGATGCTCTGTTGTGCGAGTCACAAAATTCAAACAGTGATACATTCCATAGATAAGATACACGTAAGAATGTCCGCCATCCAAATACATGGATTTGGTTCTTTGAGTTCTGCGATCTCCAAAGGTGTGACAAGCGGGATCTTCAACACCTAAGTAGGCTTCTACTTCCACGATGCGGGCTTTGTGTTCTTTTTTATCTGATTTGATATGCAGAACTTTTCCCAACAAGGATTTTGCGACAGAGGTTGTGTCTTCAAAATAAAAGTCTTGAGGCAGAATCATGACGTGCGGCAGATGAAGCTGATTTGTCTTCCGGCTTTTTCTTTATCGCGACGGTGAGAATGAAACTGGGGATCTGTCACAGTATCAATATGCAAACTAAAAAGATTGTCTAACTCAATACCTTCTTGTTGCAACTGTGTACGAACAACTTGGTTTAGGTCCACCAAAGCTTTGGAGGCAGAGACCGATTCCGCGTAAATGTTTCTTTCAGCGGGGCTCAACGGTCCCAGGCTTGAAAGAATTTGGTCGCGAACATCAATACCCACTTCAAAACTTTGCTTTTGAATATGCGGGCCGATGATGACGTTCAAACGATTTGCAACAGCGCCCTCGCTGACAAGTTTTTGAATCGTTTTCGGAACGATACGAGCAGCGACTCCGCGCCATCCTGCATGAACTCCTGCGATCAGACCCGTGTGATGGTCATAGAAAAACACAGGCACGCAATCGGCCGTGATCACACAAAGTGCCAAATTTTTTTCGCGAGTAAAATGAGCGTCGGCAATCACTTGATAGTCTTGTTCAGGATTTGTTGTTTCCACAACCGCGTCACAGTGAATTTGTTTTACGCGAACTAATTTATAATCAGGATAGGCTTGAGCCAACTGAGGAAGCTGCGCTTGAACCCCGCCCATAAAGACAGTGATATGCGGCGTGCGCATTTCATATCCAAATTGCGTTTGTTCTAAGTTCATTCCTGAAGTTCCCATTTGTTTAAGAGCAGGCGGACGTCTTCCGGCCACTCTTGCTTAAAGGACATTCTCTCTTGAGTGCGGGGATGAGTAAATGCCAATTCCGCTGCATGCAGCAGAAAGCGTGGTAAACTCCGAATATCTTCTTGAATGCTTCTGGCCTCGACATTTTTAATTTTCTTGTCGGCCCCATAAAGAGCATCACCCGCGATAGGAAGACCATTTTCCGAGAGATGCACACGAATTTGATGTGTACGGCCTGTTTCAAGTTTCAACTTAAGATAACTCAAACCACTTTTTCGATTGAGAACTTCATAGTGGGTGACAGCCCATTTACCAATTAAAGGTGGATCTTCTTGATCTTGCAAAGGACGTCGATCGTCTCCCAAAACAGAAGCGTAGCGTTTGCGATCCACAGGATGACGAGCCAGGAAACTTTTAAAAGTCCCCGACAAAGTTCGTGAGGTGCCGATGCAAACCGCATAATAAATCCGATGAGTACTGCGCTCTTTGAACTGCGCCGTAAGAGCTTCATGAGTTTTGTCGTTCTTTGCGACCACAATCACACCGCTGGTTTCTTTATCCAAACGGTGAACGATGCCGGGACGCTCTTCGCCAAACTTCATGGAAAGATCATCAGTGTGGGCGAGCAACGCATTTACCAAAGTATCGTGAGCATGTCCTGCTGCTGGATGCACAACAAGTCCTGCAGGCTTATTGATGACGATCAAATCATCATCTTCAAAAAGAACATCCAGCTTTAAATCATAAGGTTGAAGCTCGGTGGGTTCTGGCTCCGGCAAGGTGATTTCGATAAGATCATTTTCTTTCACAGCAACAGAAGCTTTTGCAGTTTTGCCGTTAAGAAGAACAGCCGAAGACTCTAACAAATGACTGGCACGTGAGCGAGTGCCGACCTCTGCGATCAAAGCCAACGCCTTATCAAGACGAAGCCCCTGCATATCCGCAGTCGCTGTCACGGTTATTGTTTGAGAAGATTTTTTATTTTCCAAGACCCTTGAAGTTCTTCATATAAGAGTCAGCGACTTTTTTGTCGTCAAGACCCAGGGCTTTTGCGATTTGCACAACGTAACCTCTTACGAAAACAACTGCAGGAAGATTGGCTGGATCCATATTTTCTATTGCAGTGACATAGTAAGAGTTGATTTTTGTGATTTCACTCAATCGTTGTGTCGTCAGTTGTTTGTATTCACGAACTTTCTTAAGGAAAGCGCCATCCCAGTTTTCTTGGGCCGCGATTTCTTTTTCAAAAGCTTCGTCTTTTTTATAAGACGCTGCAGGCTTTTCGGCTTTTGGTTCCGGAAAAACTTGTTTGCTAGCTTCTAAAATAGATTCGTAAGTCAGGTCGTTCAAAGAAGCACGACCGCTGAGCAAGCGTTGGTCGTAGATGTTTCTCAAAATTTTATTTCCAAGAACTTGGTAGGCTTCTTCGATGAGAACTAAAAGTTCACGGGCTTCTTGTTCAGAAAAAATCGTGTAGATCGCAGGATTTTCTCCAGAATAAGTAGAACGGGCACGCTCGTAAGCTGTCGTCACCTCATGTTGAGGCGCGTTCGCTGTGAGTTCCAGGATTTCATAATAGTTATAACGAGACGTAGCTTGCATCGTAGCTATTATACTACGGCGCGAAGCTCCTCTGGATCAATAAGTTGTTTGCAGGTTGCCAAAAATTGTCCTGCAAGCGGAGTGAATGGCTGAGCCACTAAGACATGCTCACGAGCACGAATTGACTGCCACACTGCATTGTCAAAATCGATGGCGCCGAGGTAATCAATACCTAAGTCGTAATATTTGTTACAAACACTCTTAATTGAATGACCTAAATCGCAGTTTGATTGGCTACGAGAAGAGTTCATAACTAAACGAACTGGAGTTGTAGAAAGCGCTTCGAAGAAATCATAGTGCAAACCTGTTTGATCTTTCAAATACGAGCGGAAAGAAAAAGGTTTTTGCAAAGTTCTTTGGCGGTGATTACGAAGAGTCGAAATCATATTGCCGTAAGCATCCGGAGTCGAATTTTCACGAAGAGAATGGCACATGTAAGCTTCGATAAAACGGTATGTCTTTTCGATGCTTGTTGGCTCCGGAGTTGTAACAAGAAATTTTTCATCAGCCGCTTTGAAAAGTTCCAAGTGAGCTTCCAAAGCACCCGCACCCAAATCAACGATCACATAGTCCGCGCGAAGTTTTTTAATCTCCGGCAAAAGAGTGTGAACTTGGGCATAAGAGAAATCCGTCGGAGTCCAAGAATCCCAAAATCCCTGAACGTAAGAAAGATGTGGAAACGGAGTCGGAATCACAAGCTCTTGAAGTGTTTTAACGCCTTCAAAGAAATGGCGAACGTTCATGTGTGAAGGCGGAAGACCCAACGCCGTGTGGATGTTCGCACCACTTAAATCTAAATCCACGATAACAACAGAGTGACCTAATTTAGAAAGAGTCATGCCGAGACTGGAAGAAACAAAAGTTTTTCCAACGCCACCTTTACCAGAGGCTACAACCCATAGTTTCGTGTCAGTGGTTTTTTCTGATTGGGATTTTCTTTCCAATGACTCAAGGTAAGCTTTTTGAAGATCTCTTTCCATGATGTATCCTCTATTTTAGCGGAGAGATTAAAATTCCTTTTTTTGTCTCTTCGGCTTCAGAGGCGCGAATATAAAGGGGAATAAATGATTTCCAGTCCAAAGTTTGTCCTTTTAAAGCGCGTTGTTCAGCCATAATGGCCAAAGTCGACGCTAGAGGATGATCTGGAAGGGCGGAATCACGAGAAAGTTTCTCAGAAAGTTCTGCAGGGAAATATTCGTGATAGGCGTCCCAGCCGTCGCCCACAACCACACAGTCTTGATGAATGTGATTTTTAAGTTCGCGAACCGGGATCGCATCTGGACCTTTGATGTAACGGGGTTCATCGCCAGTCATATCAAAAAGTCCGAGATAGACCATGTTCTTGTAAGCATTGATCATCGCGAGCACGGGCTTTTGAGAAGCGCGGGCTTGATAGGCCAAAAGCACCAAGGAATCAATGGTCACCATGGGCTTAGTAAAACTGTAAGCAAAAGTTTTTCCCGCATTAGCGGCAATGCGAATGCCGGTGAAACTGCCGGGACCCTGGCCCACGGCAAAGACATCAATATCTTCTAATTTAATTCCGGCTTTAAGAAGGCAGTGATCGACGAAGGGGCTGATATTTTCGCTATGGGATTTTTGTCGCAAAGAATTTTCCTCTGCGACAACTTTTCCATCAATAACCACAGCGACTCCCCCTACGAGAGTGCTGGTTTCCATAGCTAAGATTTTCATAGTCCTAATAAACGAGTGAAGTCATTAAAGAGGGCAAAGATCATCAAACTCATGAGGATCGCAAGGCCCACCTGTTGAGCGACTTCCATTTTTCTCATGCTGAGTGGAGCGCCCTTAACGATTTCAATGATGTAGAACACCAAGTGTCCACCGTCAAGCACTGGAACCGGCATCAAGTTCAAAATAAAAAGGTTCACAGAGATGATGGCCATCATTTGCAAGAACTGAGTCAAACCGATCTTGAATGTTTCGCTTGCAGCCTGACCAATAGAGATCACACCACCGATATTTTTCGGAGAAATCTTCGCCTGGAAAAGACGAACGAAACTCATCACGGTCATTACTGACACGTCCCAAGTTTTTTGCGTTCCACGAATCAAGGCATCACCGATATTTGTCGTGCGCAGAACCATCAATTCTGGAGCCGCGATATTGGCAATCGGCGAAATACCGATCGTATAACGTTTCTCTTCAGTTCCTGTTGGCAACATTTGTGTTGTCATCTTCGGAGTGATTTTCAAACTAACTGTTTCACCTTCGCGAAGAACCGAGATATCCACAGGGTTTTTGCCGTCGAAGGATTTGATGTTGCTGATAACATCGTCCCACTTTTGCAATTTCACGTTATTGATAGTCAAAAGACGGTCCATAGAACGAAGACCCGCCGCTTGCGCCGGAGAGTTTTCAATCACTTTGCTCAAATAAAGTTCAGAACTCTCAATGCCGAGGCTTTGCATCGTGAAAGACTTCATCGATTCAAGGGGAGCCAAAGTCACCGTGATTGGTTTTTCAGCTTTGTCACCTTCACGAACACCCAACACTTCCAGTGTCAGAGGTTCTTTTGCATTCATTTTCGCAAATGTCGGCTCAAGCTGTCTCCAGTAAGAAACCTTTTGGCCATTGATAGCTGTGATGGTGTCGCCAGTTTTCAAACCTAACGCCGCCAAAGGAGAGCCACCCAGAACGCCAATTGTTGTTCCCGCAGAATAAGGAGTCAGACCGTCAACGTTGGCCATGAACTCAAAGCTGCTAAGAACATTTGGATTCGGCTCAGCTTTCGCTGTTGTCGCGATCTTAGCTTCTTCGCCCGTGCCTTCGCGCTGAACGACAACGTCGATATGAAGATCGTGGCTTTCTTTAAGGCTTAAAGATTTTTGCAGGTCTTCCCAAGTCGTGATGGGCTTTTGATTTACAGAGATAATTTTATCGCCGGAACGGAAACCCGCCGCATAAGCAGGGGAGGACGCTGCGATATCACCAGTGACCGGAGTTTTTGCATCCTCACCGATCAAAGCGACAGCAAAGAAAATCACGATGGCGAAAAAGAAGTTCATCAACGGACCAGCAAGAACGACAGCAATTCTTTGCCATACGTTTTTGTGCGTGAAGGAATACTTTTTGTCTTCTTCAGAAATATGATCGCCCGGCTGTTCACCGAACATCTTCACGTAACCGCCAAGAGGGATCATTGAAAGCGCATAGACCGTGTCGCCTTTTTTGTATTTCAAAAGTTTTTTACCAAAACCCAAACTGAATACTTCGACACGAACGCCACACCAACGGGCGACAAGGAAGTGTCCAAGTTCGTGCACGAAAATCAAAATTCCGAGCAAGATTACAAATGGGATGATCGCAGATAGGCCAGATTGAAGATAAGAAAAAATATTCATTCCAATATTCTAAATGGCAGAGAGGAGCTGAGCCAGAAAATTAAAGCGATTCTGCTTTGGGGCTCGACTTTTCTCTTATGACGAAAGATGAGACAGAATCAAAATTCCCGTGAGAATAACAGGACTTGCGAATAGGACCCCATCAATACGATCCAATACACCGCCGTGACCCGGCATAATTTTCCCAGAATCTTTCACTTCAGCGACTCGTTTTAAGAGAGATTCGAAGAAATCTCCGAACTGTCCAACGAATCCTGCAAGAGCTGAAAGAATAAGGAAGATCACAAGAGGTTGTTCTGCAAACATAAAATGCCAACACACAATGCCGGCGAGAAGCGAACCAATGATACCGCCGATGGAACCTTGCCATGTTTTCTTCGGAGAAACCGAGGGCATGACTTTGTGTTTGCCAATAAGCACACCAAAAACATAGGCCATGGTGTCGCCCGCAAAAACGGCTGCCAACAAAAACACAAACCAAGAAATTCCGTAAGCTTGATCTAAAATGCGATATGCAAAAGACGGAAGAAGTCCTATATAGAAAAGTCCCAAAGCAGCTCGGGCATGAACGCCTGCCATGTAATTCAGATCACCCTTTTTGTGTGAAGACAAAAGTACGATGGTGACCATAGCAATCAAAGCTAAACAATAGACTAAAGATCCTGCACTCAACGAAGCTGCGGAAGCTGCAAAGACGACAAGAGATAGAACAAAGAAAGCGGATTTAATAAGGACCGAGTTTTCACGCTGAAAAAGAATTCCCAAGAGCTCCCAGGCACCAACAACAACGGCGAATCCCACAGTGATTTTTAATCCGTCGACAGCCCAGCCGACATAAAGACCAATGATAATTGCGAGAGCCACTAGAGCAGAGACAGCTCTAGTTAGAAAACTTTTCCATGTTGTCATTCGATGAGACCTTGCCGAATCGGCGTTGTCTCATGGAGAAAGCCGTGAGGGCTTCATCAAGATGAGACTCGGTGAAATTAGGCCACAATACATCCGTGAAATAAAACTCAGAGTAAGCGGCTTGCCACAAAAGAAAATTCGAAAGTCTTTGTTCACCGCTCGTGCGGATGATCAAATCAGGATCTGGAGTTGGATAAGTGCTCAAAGTTGAATTGATAAGCGACTCATCCACTTCTTCAGCAGAAAGTTCACCGGCTTCCACGCGACGAGCGATCTCGCGCACGGTATTGGTGATCTCCTGACGAGAGCCATAGCTCAAAGCAAAGACCAGGTGAAGGCCTGTGCACTGAGCTGTAGCTTCGATGGAATTTTCAATGGCCTTAGCGACATCTTTCGGGATGCGGGTGACGTCACCAATCACAGAGAAACGAATGTTTTCTTTAATAAGGTTTTCAGTTTCGCGCTTTAGATAGCGACGCAAGATTTGCATCAAAAGACTGACTTCGGCTTCAGGGCGAAACCAGTTTTCTGTACTGAAAGCATAAAGAGTGAGATTTTTGATCCCACGTCGCGAACATGCCGTGATGATTTTCTTCGCGACGCGAGTTCCTTTGATATGCCCAAACGTGCGCGGGCGACGTTTGAGCTGAGCCCAACGACCGTTACCATCCATAATGATTGCAATATGCTTAGGTAAAGTCATCGTTTGCAAAATTAGATCGTCAAAATCGATTTTTCTTTTTCATCAGCGACTTGGTCGACTTTTTTGATGAAATCGTCAGTTACTTTTTGAATATCAGCTTCTGCTTTTTTACCTTCGTCTTCGCTGACAGCTTTATCTTTTTGAAGTTTTTTGACTTCGTCATTGGCATCACGACGAGCCATGCGCACAGCAACACGCGCTTCTTCAGCGATTTTCTTTACTTGTTTCGCAAGGTCTTTACGACGTTCTTCTGTCAAATCAGGAACTTTCAAACGGATCACTTTACCGTCGTTCATCGGAGCCATGCCCAATTCAGACTTGATGATCGCTTGTTCGATTTCTTTAAGGATTGAAACTTCCCAAGGGGCGATCAAGAAAGATTTCGCATCTGGAGTAGAGATAGAAGCCACTTGAGAAAGAGGAGATGGAGTTCCGTAGTAATTTACGCGGATATTGTCCAACATAGAAACTTGTGCGCGACCTGTGCGGATCTTTTTAAGCTCTTCACCAAGAGCCGCCAAAGTTTTTTCCATTTTTGATTGAGCATTCTTTTTTACATCAGCAATAGCCATAGTTGTCTCCTAATGTACGAGTGTACCGATGGTCTCACCCTGAACAGCTTTCAAAATATTGCCAGCTTGAGTGAGGTCAAAAGTGATAATTGGAAGTTTGTTATCCATACACATGCTGATCGCTGTCGAGTCCATCACTTGCAAACCGCGATTGAGGACGTCGATATAGCTGATTCTATCGAATTTTTTTGCATCTGTATGTTTCGCAGGATCTTTATCGTAAATACCGTCTACTTTCGTCGCCTTCATGATCACTTGGGCGTTGATTTCCATAGCGCGAAGGGAAGCCGCAGTATCTGTTGTGAAAAATGGATTTCCAGTTCCTGCACCGAAAATCACGATACGGCCTTTTTCTAAATGACGGATAGCTCTGCGACGGATGTAGGGTTCCGCGATCTCAGCCATTTCGATAGCTGTTTGAACGCGAGTTGGAACACCTTCTTTTTCTAGAGCATCTTGAAGAGCCAGAGCATTGATACAAGTCGCAAGCATACCCATGTAGTCGGCACTTGCGCGATCCATGCCTTCAGCAGAAGCGGCAACACCACGATAGATGTTACCGCCGCCGATCACGATACCCATTTGAACGCCTGCATTGAAAGCTTCTGCTACGTCTTGCGCGATTTGTTTAATCGTCGCTGTATTGATACCAGTCCCTTGCTTTCCAGCAAGAGCTTCACCACTTAACTTTAGCAAAATTCTTTTATATACAGGCTCTTTCAAACTAGTGTCCTTTCATCTGAGCAGCAACTTCAGCTGCAAAGTCGTTGGATTTCTTCTCGATACCAGCGCCCAATTCAAAACGTACGAAACGCTTGATTGTAACGTCAGCACCAACAGCTTTACCAACAGTTTTCGCCAAATCAGACACTTTCATGTCTGGGTTTTTAACGAAAGCTTGGTCAAGAAGGCAGTTTTCAGCCAAGAACTTGCGGATTTGACCGTCAACGATCTTTTCGATCATTTCTGGTTTTTTACCTGACTCAATATTTTTAGCAGTCAAAATTTCTTTTTCTTTAGCAACAACTTCAGCAGGGATTTGATCAGAAGAGATTGCCATTGGGTTCATCGCAGCAATGTGAAGAGCAACGTCTTGAGCGAAAGTTTTCAACTCAGGATTGCTTACAGCTTCTGGTTTAGAAGCAGCAACTTCGATCATCACGCCGATTTTACCTTCACCGTGGATGTAAGTGTGAACCAATGTGTTTGCAGAAGCATTGTACTTTTCGAAACGACGAATAACGATGTTTTCACCGATAGTCGCGATCGCTTCTTTAAGCATGTCGCCCACTTTTTTAGTTGGGTTTTTGTGGAAAGCTTGTTCCAAGATATCGCCCACTGCATTTACAGCGTTCAATACGTGGTGAGCAACGTCACCAACAAGAGCTTTGAAGCCATCGTTACGAGCAACGAAGTCAGTTTCAGAGTTGATCTCAAGGATCACACCTGTGTTACCAACAACTTGAGCAAAAACAGTACCTTCAGCCGCGATACGGTCAGCTTTTTTTGCTGCCGCGCCAAGGCCTTTTACGCGCAACCATTCAACAGCTGCATTGAAATCGCCAGAAGTCGCCTCAAGCGCCTTTTTGCAATCCATCATACCTGCGTTTGTTTTTTCTCTGAGTTCTTTTACAAGAGTAGCGGAAATAGACATTAGGAAGTCTCCTTCAATAATATAGATAATTATAAAAGATCAAAAGGGCAGACAAAGCGAAGGGTGGCTAGGCCACCCTTGCTACTTCATTCGGCTGAAAACTATTCAGCTGAATCGTCTTCTTTGTTCTCAAGCTCAGCTTGGATCTCAACTTCTTCTGCTGTACCAGCAGCAACAAGTTTGCGAGATTTAGTGGCTTTAACAACCGCTGGGCCAGCACCTTTTTTAGGAGCTTCTTTCGCGCCAGCTTTAGGAGCGCCACGACGTTTTGGAGCTTCTTCTTTACCTTCAGCTTTAGCTTCTTTAGCAACGTCAGATTGTTTGTCTGTCATTGTGCGAAGTTTACCTTCCCACAATTTCGCGCCTTCAAGATAAGCTTCAGCAACTAGGTTTGCGAACAATTTGATAGAACGGATCGCATCGTCGTTTCCTGGGATTGCGTATTCAACAGACTCTGGATCAGAGTTTGTATCAGCGATAGCAACAACAGGGATGCCCAAGCGTTTTGCTTCAGCAACGGCGATGTGTTCTTTAGGAAGATCTACTACGAACATCGCAGAAGGCATTTCCTTCATGTCACGGATACCAGATAAGAAATCAGTCAAACGAAGGTATTCTTTTTCAAGCTTCGCGCGCTCTTTCTTAGTAAGGTAGTTGAATTCGCCTTTTTCTTTCATTGTGTCGATACGACGAAGACGATCAATAGATGATTTGATCGTTTCGAAGTTCGTCATCATTCCACCCAACCAACGCTTAGTTACGAAGTACTGACCGCATTTCGCAGCAGCTTCTTGAACTGGTTCGATAGCTTGCTTTTTAGTACCAACGAAGATCAAACGACCACCGTTAGCAGCAACTTCTTTTACGAACTCAGCCGCTTTGTTTGCGCGTACAACAGTCTTTTGAAGGTCAATGATATGAATGCCTCCGCGAGCTGTGTAAACATAAGGTTTCATTTTTGGGTTCCAACGCTGAGTTTGATGTCCGAAGTGGACGCCAGCGTCTAACATTTCTTTCATGGTCACTTGTGCCATGGCAGTACTTCCTTTCTGGTTATTCGTCCTCGTTAGCAGAGCCAGCTTTCTTTTTTTCGCCGGAAGACCCTCTTTTTCAGTACTTGAGGGACCAGTTAATACTTACGAGTGCTTTATTGTTGGATTTTGGGGATATCACAGTGGGCCATGCAGGGCAAGTAGTCTTTGGACCAAAGTCCTTATCTGAGACGACTGTATTACATTTAGCCGTCTTCATTAAAGTTTGTTTAGAAACGGCGAGTCACGGCCGATACGTACGAGGAGTCCCACTAAAGAACGTAAGTGAGTATGGGAATGAAACACCAAGAAATCGGCCGAAATCATCCGGAAGTCGAAAAGATCTTCCAACAACAGGCGCACGAGATCAGCGTAAAGGTTGACCGGGCATTTGCGTTTCTCATGTTAATTCAATGGGTTACATGCATTCTTTTGGGCGCAACCCTGACGCCCGTCACGTGGATTGGGCAGTTCAGTGGGTCTTTGGAAAATGGTTTGGTGGGCCTGGTGTTTGGCGGCCTCTTCGCTCTTCCTCCTATATATTGTGCGTGGGTTTTGCCGGGGCAGAAAATCACCCGCTATATTATTGCCGTCGCCCAGATGTGTTTTTCCATCCTCCTTATTTATTTAACGGGCGGACGGATTGAAACCCATTTTCACGTCTTTGTTTCTTTGGCGGCGTTGGCTTTTTATAAAGATATTTCTGTTCTCTGGATCGCCTCCTTTATCGTGGTCGTTGATCATGCGGTCCGCGGATTCCTACTTCCGATGTCCGTGTATGGAGAAAGTGCCGGTGTAGAGTGGCGCTGGCTCGAACACGCGGCGTGGGTGGTTTTTGAAGACGTGGTTCTGGCTTTAGGAGTTCAAAAAATCCGCGATGAACATAGGGAAATGGCCTATTCCAAATATCAATTGATGCAAGCGCGTGAAGAAGCTCTTCGCCTTTCTTCTCTGAAGTCAAACTTCCTAAGTAACATGAGTCATGAAATTCGCACGCCACTAAATAGTATTCTCGGTTTTTCAGATATTCTGCGTGATACAAAGTTGGATGACGAACAAGTAGAGTATGTTGGTACAATTCATCGCTGTTCGGATACGCTTCTTCATCTTATCAACGACATTCTGGATATTTCAAAAATTGAAAATGGACTTTTGCAAATTGACCGACATCGTTTTGATCTCAAAGAACTCCACCAAGATATCCACAAGATGTTCTCGGTAAAATGTATAGAAAAAGGTTTGGAGTTAGAGCTTGAAATGGATGAGGGGATTCCGACTCACGCATTGGGGGACTCGCATCGTTTGCGCCAGGTACTTATGAATCTTGTCAGCAATGCCGTTAAATTCACGGATCGTGGCAAAATTCGCATCGAAATCAAAAAAGATCCCGGAGCCCGTACTTATTATTGGTACGTGCGCGACACCGGGAAGGGCATTCACTACGACAACATCAAAAAACTGTTCCGAAGTTTTTATCAGGAAGACCCGTCGATCTCCCGCAAATATGGCGGCTCAGGTTTGGGCTTGATGATCTCAAAAAATTTGGTGGAGCTGATGGGTGGTCAGATTTCGGTGGACAGTAAACTAGGAGAAGGAACAACATTTTCCTTCTCCTTGCCACTTGAAGAGGCTTAGCGGAAGATTCCTTCGCAGCGTAGGACCGTCAAGGACTTCGTTTCTTGAGAAGTTCTTTTCACTGGAGTTTTCTCGTAAGTTAACTCCGCAGAGTCTTTTGAAACTGTGAGGCGCGCATCAATGCGTGTTTCCATTTTATCACGCCCTTTTTTAAACAAGTTCGTAATCGCACGTTTGATTTGATACAAACTTAGAGGGAAGCCCGCAGTTTTGTATTCGTTCTGAGAACTCTTCACGTAACCATAGTGAATGAGAGAACTTTGCAAGTCAGGTCTGTTTTCAGCTGCTTTCACAGTTGCATCGAAGACATCAAGAGGCATCTTAATTGCGCGCTTAAAGACTTTCCCGTCAACAACCACACCACCAGCTTTCAAAATTCTTAAAGTGACATCAGCACAGTTGCAAGATTTTGCAACATAGTTAATGCGCCCTTCAATCCATTCGCGATCGACAGCGGCAAGCTCCGCCAACATTTTTTTAATGTTGGATTCAGCAATACTGTCAATGCGAACTGCGAGAGTGTCTTTGGCATAGGCTTGGCCTTGCATGCCGGTGAACTCTTCGTTTTGATAGTATGTTTTTGTTGAATACAAGTATTCTGCCAGCGTTGATTTGTGAATAAGATGCGGCTCACTTCCACGTTCTGCCATGTGATTGATTGTATAAACGTTTTCACCGACACGAATCGCGATGTGACCGAAAGGATTGCTTTCTTTTCCGTCTCCGAAATATGTTCCTGTTTTTGATTTTGGATAACTCAGTAGGACTTCCACGTCACCAGGGAAATCTTTTGCAAGTTTCGTGAGAGCCGCTGTTTTACCGTAAACCATCGAGCCCTCTTTAAGTCCGAGGTCAATGCGCACGCTCTCTTGTGCTTTTGCTTCAGCGGTCCAATTCGCGATGTAATCCAGATTGATAGAGTTGCGGTATTCGCGTTGATGCTCCATCATTTGCTGCATCAATTCAGGGTTTGCCAAAACAGAAACTGTTTTCGCGCCCAACTCCGCAGATGAATTTACGATCTCTGCCATTTTTGTTTTCTTAAAGAAGTCGGCGTTTTCCGCCTCGTGACCGCCGTACTCGTTAATAAGAACAAGAGGTCTCATCAACAAAGCGCCTTCCGTTGGTGAAAGACCGCCGGATTTAGTGATATACAAATCAGCAACAGAAACAAGGTCAATAAGCTGTTTGTTTGGAATGAAACCAAGAGGCTTCAATTCTACGTTTGCAGGCAAAGTCGCTGCGAGTTTTTCCAACTCCGCTTTAGCCTTTTCATTCTTTCCACAAATCGCAATGATTTGAATCGGATCTTTGTATTGCTGGGCTAAAGACTTCACGGCTGTTGGATAGTCTTTCAAACCTTCAGATCCACCAGACATCACAAATGTGATGGGCTCTGCTTTAAGGTTCACGGCTTCAAGAACGGCTTTTCTTTGCACTTCTCCTGGCTCTGGAAGGTTGCGCACAGGAATGCCGGTAACTTCTACTTTTTCTGCTTTAACGCCGAATTCTTTCCAAGCATTTGCCAGATCATTGTGGCCGAGGAATGTTTTATCTAAGCGTTGAGAGATGCGCGGGAAATAGTGTTCAATATAATCTGTATGAACCCAAGCTGTTTTGATACCCGGCAATTGGCCTGAAGTTTTTAAGTTTCCAAGATTGATAGCAGATCCATAGTGAGTTGCGATGACAGTGGAAGCTCCGGATTTACGGATATATTCTAAGAGTTGGGCTTCATTGTAGCCCGTCTTAATATCGGAAAGATCGCGCACTTGCATGCCGTTTTCCATCGATTTTAAGTAAGCGTTGCTGAACGTCTTTGGCATGTGTTTGAAAACGAACCAATATAACTTTTCGTCAATTTTCTTGCTCGTAGAAGGCATAAAGTCGCGAATATTCTTAAGTTCGACTTCCGCATTAGGATTCTGTGCTTTGATTTTTTCTTCAATGGCGCGAGAAGCACTCAGGTGGCCCATTCCAATAGATGAATAGAGGATTAACGTCTTTTGCGCAAAGGCTGTAGAGACGCTGAGTAGGAATGTGACGATCCAAGCAGAGAGTTTTAAAAAGAACTTCATAAAGTCCTCCTACCACCCCTTAATACAATTCTTGGGCCGTAGTCCCCAAAGCGAACAGATTTTCGCGGAACACAGGATTCTCAGAATGATTCACGAAATACAATGGAATGCTGACCAATTCTTTTCGAAGAAAAGACAAAAAGTGGCGATACAGAATGAGTTATTGTGAGACAAAGTCCGAGAGCGAAAGGACTTCGCTCTCGTTATTTAAGAGGGAAACTAGGATAAAGCGTCTTGGAAAACTTCCTCTTGAGGAGCTGCGTGTGAACTTTGTTCTTCGACTTTAAATCCAAGAGAAGCTACGATCATCTCAGCTTGCAAGAGTGCGCCGACCAAGTTCTTTTGCTCATTCACTGTCGAAGAAGCAATCCAAAGATTCTCAAGTTCTGGCATTGTTAAGTTTGCGCTCAACTTGATGTCGCCATTTCCAGCGATGATGGGAGCAACAAAAATTCTTTCCGATTTCAATCCGTCCAATGCTTCAGGGTAAGCGCGTTTGATTTGACGTTTGATTTTTTTCAAAGCCATACCAACAACTTCACTGTCTTCAGTGACTTCTTGTTCAATGAAAGTCATCCATTGAGACGCCTGGAGCATTTGGCCTTCCACTTCAACAGTAGGAAGGAAGCGGCCCGCGCAAGGTCCGATTTCATCTTGAGTCGTGCCGTTAAGAATGTGCATCGCTGTGGAGTTCGTCACTTCTTTAGCGTGGCAGATATCCAAGCACAAAGCTGTCCAGTAAGTGTTCTTAGAAAGTTTCGCACGAGCGCGAACCGAGATCGCGTCTTCTGGTAACAGCACGCCAAGATCTTTCACCGTGCCTGCAAAAATGAAATTTTGAGCATGCACTGTTTTAGAACCGTTGATGGTGATGTGGGAAACCTTTTCGCCTTCTTGATGAAACTTCGTCACGTAAGAGCGTGGCATGAAGTCGCCTTTGAATTGCTCAAACAATGCTTGAGTCCATTGGAAAGGCTCCATAGCCAAGTCAATGCGCTTGCTAGAGGTGAAGTAAGCCAGCTCTTCGTAGAATGCGGGAGGTGTGTCGCCGAAACCTAAGAAAGTTTTAAAGCCGCCAGCTTCGTATGTGATAGGTGCTTCTTCAGAAATATCGGCAACAACTTTTGTGTTTAAGATATTCTCAAGAAAGCGCAGAGCTTTTTCAGACAAAACAGAATCCGGAACAAAACGAAGTCCGTTATTCAATGGACCTGTTGGGAAATTTACTTTTTTGTTCGCGCCAAACGGAACATCCGCCGCTTCAATAAGGGCAATGTTGTTTGTCTCACGGCTAAGTGCTGCCGCGATGCTAAGACCTGTTAAACCGCTTCCAATAATTGCATAGTCGTAGATATGAGCCATGCAAATACCTTCCCTCATAAGGGACGGGCTTTGCAAGCCTCAAAGACGCGAAACTTTAGCTAACGCATTTAATCAAAATGCGGAGAAGGGCTCTGACTGCGGGTTTGAACCGTGGATGCTTATCGAGTAAGCAAGCAATGTGAGGGGAAACCTTATAGTAAAGCGTGATAAACTTGCGACCCCCGGTAGAATTGCGAAGTGTAAAATCGCGGAATTCTCTCAGAGTTATGACTTCCATGGCGCGTGGATCTTCGAAAGCGGCCGTCGCGATAAAACAACGCGGTCTTTCTTTATCCGACATCTTCAAGAATTGCTTCACGATGTGTGGATTGCGGGCTGTTTTTTGGAAAGATTCAGCCTTACGAATAATATCCGGATAAATCGGCGTAAACTGTACAAAGACAGCCAATTGTTTTGCCGCGTTCATCATGCGGTCGGAATATTTTTCGTGAGTATCATAGATGCGTAAAAGATCCCAGTAAACGGAGGCGACAACGGTCAGCTCTGTTGTGCGGGCACTATCCTTGAACGCTTCGGGCTTAAGACGCTCACCTTTTTTAATATCGAAAACGATGTCTAAAATTTTTAAATACTTTTCGTAAGAGACAGCCGCTTCGGAATAAAGTTTTTGCGTCATGCACATGCGCGCTTTTTTGATTAGCATCACACGGCTTTTCCAAAGTTGCAGACGATGCTGTTCTTTGGCGCGCTCTTGTTGCATCAAGATGCCGCCACTGCTTGTCGCCAAAGTTCGGCGTAAATCAGAAATACAACCCGCACACACTTGAGGTGGCAAATTAGCTTCCCCTGCGGCCTGGAGTTTTCCAATTAAATCCGGGTCGACAGGATGGAGCTCAGTAACTTGTATTCCGCAGCGGGGACATTGAACCATTTAAATGGGCTTCCTTGATCTTCCCATTTTAGGAAAGTGCAGGAATTAAAGCAAACTCATTGGGTCAATATCGATCAAAATTTTAATTCCCGACGGAACCCACTCTTGATCGCCTAATAACTGTCTTGAAAAGGGATTTGCAGCAGAAACTTGGGTCGTTTTTATTAGAAGATGAAAGCGAAATTGCCCCCGTAGTTTCGAAAGAGGAGCCTCTGCAGGCCCTAAAATCTCTATGGAGTTGTATTGGGGAAATTGAGACTTCAAAGCATAAGCTCGTCTCGCTAAAAGTCCGGCGGTCTCTTCGACTTTTCCTAGATGAGTCCCTTGAATACGGAAGCTCACCAAACGTCCTACCGGTGGGTAGTGCAGTTGTGAGCGAATGTTTAATTCGTGTTGTGCGAAGCCTTCAAAGTCGTGGTTGCGAGCAAAAGTGATGCTGTCGTGCTCGACGTTGAAAGTCTGAATGATCACTAATCCGGGACTTTCACCCTCTTTGACGTGACGACCACTTCGCCCACTCATTTGCGTGATCAGTTGAAAACTTCTTTCGGTGGCGCGGAAGTCAGGAAGATTAAATCCAACATCGGCTAAAACAAGTCCCACCAATTTGAGTTTCGGAAAATCCAAACCCTTGGCAATCATCTGCGTGCCGACAAGAATATCAATTTCGCCACTTTCCATATTGGCGATAAGATCTTCCAGGTCTGCGCGACTTTGAATTTCATCACGATCCGCGCGCGCGATCTTTTTTTCAGGGAAAAGGCGTGCGAGATCTGTTTCGACAAGTTCCGTTCCTAAACCGATAGCTTGTAGTTCGCCCTCTTTGCAGTCAGGGCACTTGGTTTTGAAATTTTCATGATAATCACAGTAATGACAAATCAAGTGTGAATGCGCATGCAAGGTTAAAGAAATATCGCAGTTCGGACATTCACGCGTGTGACCGCAAGCCGGGCAAACAACCATCTGCGCGATGCCACGACGATTTAAAAATAAAGCCGCTTGATCTCCGCGTTCTAAAACTTCCCCCATGCGTTCATACAGTGCGGGGCTTAGCCAGAAGGGAAGATGAGAATATTTGTCGATGATTTTTTTCTTTTCTTCGTCGTCGGATTTTTGATGACGAAGGTCAATCACTTCGATGTCAGGCAAAGAACGATTGGCGACGCGATGACGAAGAGTGTGCAGTTGGTACTTTCCCTCCTGCGCATTTTTCCAAGATTCAAGACTTGGCGTTGCTGAGCCCAGAACGACAGGGCAGTTCATCAGCTTTCCCATCATCACGGCAGCATCACGACCATTGTATTTTAATTTTTCGTCTTGTTTGAAACTGGGCTCATGCTCTTCATCGACAATGATAAGACCTAAATCTTCGACAGGACAGAAAAGAGCCGAGCGCGCTCCAATCAAAATAGATTTTCTGCCTTCAACAATATCCCACCACTGATTGGTTCTTTCGCGGTCCGTGAGTTGCGAGTGCAGAGCTGCAATTTTATCACCGAAGCGACGGGCAAAACGTTGGATCAATTGTGGAGTCAGAGAAATCTCGGGAACAAGAACGATACCTCTTTTGCCTTCTTTCAGAACTTTATCCAGAAGACGCAAGTACACTTCTGTTTTTCCTGAACCCGTAACTCCAAATAGCAAGTGAGTAGCAAAGCCCGATTGCTTTGCGATGTCTTCGAAGCATTTTCTTTGCTCGTCAGTCAAATCAAGTGCGCTGTCACTTTCGAGCTGTGGAATCACCGGAGGTCTTTTGGATTGTCTTTGCTTATCCGTTTTACGCAAGGGAGGAAAGGCCGATTGAACAACCTGTCCAACGGGGTGAATATAGTATTGCGCCAGCCACTCCAACCATTTCATAAATGGTTCAGGAAGAGGTGCATATTCCTCATCAATGGAATCAATACTTTTAACTTCGAAATCAGGAACTTTGTCTGTGGGTCCTAGAACCAAGCCCTTCACTTTGCGACGTCCCAGCGGAACATTCACAAGTTGTCCGCGCTGAAGGGAATTCGCAAAGCTGTAAGTCAAAGCTTCTGGAAGAGGAGCGCCGACGGCCACTCTCCATAGCTGGCTAGAACTCATCGAAACCTCGTGTAGAACTCCGTGATAACGTCTTTGGCAGGAAGAGAATTAATTCCGTCCCATTTCAAATTGCTATCCAAAGAAGAAGGCTGAAACAAATTTACGGCCGTCTGTGGACGGGCAGAGGCGCTGATCAAACGGATGGTCACGGTGTTGTTGCCCCAACGAATTGTGCGTGCACGAGGATACGAAAGACCACGGGCAAATTGATTGTAGTTGTTGGCACTCATTTCAACTTGAGTTGGCAAACGTAATTTACGCACAACAAACTGATCTTGCTCAATCCAAATTCCCGGATAGTTCAACTCTTGATCAACAGGAGTTGCCATACCCAAAGCATAATTCACAACGCCGCCCGTGCGAGAATAGCGAACCCAAGATTCAGGTTCATTCTTAAAATCCGCACCTGTACGGCCCGCCGGTTTCTTTTGGAAAGCGCCAGCGGGAAGCATTTTTAGATGAGCCAGTGTGTTGGCAAAAATCTCTGGGTTTCTAAAATTCAAAAACTTTTCCAAGAAATCATCAGGGACTTTAGAGCTTGTGCGAGAGTTGTTGGTCATGCTCCACTTTTGGCCGCCGTTGTAGAGGTACTGAAGCTTAAAGCTGTTTTGCAAATCTTTGCCGCCAGTCACAGTGAGGCGCATCGTGCGGTCGCTATCGATCAACCAAGTTTCTTTGACCGCGACCATCTCTTCACCATTGGAAAACTGCACTTCTTGCTCGATGGCGTAAATGCCTGAGCCCGCGTTCTCTGAAGTTTTTTGCAAGATCGTACGAGTCGGAAGAATGTAGGCCGGTGCGAAGCTCGGCCCGCAAAGTACCGCGATCAAAGGAAGAAGAATCTTTTTCATAAGCTCTCCTAATTCAGGCGTTGAGCCAATTGTAGGATGTAGTTTTTCAAATCAGCGCCCAACTCTGGATTTTGCAGCGCCAATTCGATGTTGGCTTGCAAGTATCCGATCTTATCACCAGCATCATAGCGTTTCGCTGTAAATGTCATGGCATTAAGACCTTTGGATTGGCATAAAACCTTCATGCTGTCAGTGAGTTGAATCTCGCCATTCAGTGTAGGCTTTGCAGACTGCAAAATATCCATAATGCTGTTATCAAAAGCATAACGACCTGGTAGGGCCCAGCGACTTTTTGTCTCTGTCGGTTTTGGTTTTTCGATAAGCGACGTGACCTTAAAAAAGTTTTTAGAGCTTTCGTCGACTTCAGCAATACCATACTTAGAAACGTCTTTGTCATCGACCTTCATCACTGAAATTGTCGATGTGCCTGTTTCTTCAAACGAGTTTACTAGTTGAGAAGTGACGTTGGGCTCCCCGTGGAAGCCCATCGTGATTTCGTCACCCAGGAGAACCGCAAAAGGTTCTTTGCCAACAATAGGAAGACCGCAAAGAACTGCATGGCCTAAGCCCATTGCTTGTTTTTGGCGAATACTGATGATGTTGGCCTTTTCACGAATTTTCGTCACTCGTTCTAAAAGTTTTTCTTTGCCGTCTTTGGCAAGTTTGTCTTCAAGTTCGTAAGAAGTATCAAAAAAATCTTCGATAGCATGTTTACCGCGGCCAGCGATAAGCACGATGTCTTCAATTCCCGCTTGGACTGCTTCTTCGACCACGTACAGAATGATTGGAGCATCCACGATCGTGAGCATCTCTTTAGGAACTGTTTTTGTGGCAGGCAGGAAGCGGGTGCCTAGACCTGCGGCTGGGATGATAGCTTTTTTAATCTTCGACATCCCTAATAAATCTCAAACGTTTCACTCTAAGACAACAGATAACGATAGGGGCTATTGATTCCATGAGCTTTTCCTAGAGTGTTTCAGAGTGAGAAGATCTGTGGTTTTTTGTGAAACTGCCGAAAAGGAGTGTGATAGTCTAGTGTTTAGGGGAGTATTCCATGAAAGTACGTTTTAACAAGACGACATGGCGGGCCGCCAGTGGCATTATTGCCTCCTTTATTCTTGTCGTGTCGTTTCAAAACTGCGGGAAAGCCGGGTTTGATTCTGAGTTGGATAGTACTCTAGATGCGGGAACATCTGACGCAGCTTTAAGCGCCAAATATGGTGAAAGCACGGCCGCAAAGGTCAGCAGTATTCCTTTTGCCATCGATGCTGGATTTGACACAATCACTTACAATTCATGTGCTGAAACTCACCTTCGTAATAACAAGGCATTCACATCTCTCCAAGCAGGCGCGTACACAACGGCCGGTATTAAAATCAAAGATGAGTTCTTCGCTTACGCGGATTCAAATTTCAAACCTGTTTATCCAGAGACAGCTTTATCTTTAAACCAATACAAAGAATTTTTGGCGGACTCTCCGGCGAATGCGGGGGCCGTTGCAACGACAGCCATTCGTGTAAAAAACAGTCTGACAGATGTTTACACTACAAACAGCCAAGTGACTCTGTGGTCAGATATCGTTCCAATGGTAGGTAATCTGACAGATGCTTTGGTGATGGATGCCTTCTTAAAACAAGATGAATCAACAAAGGCTGTGCAAAAAGGCATTACGGCAAACTACTTCCCATTCTCTCCAGAACAACGTGTGATGGAGGCGAGTCTTAACTTTAATACAAGTGAAGAGTTATCAGAGGAATTCCGCAACATCTTTATGAGTTCCGGTATTCTTGCTTTGACATATATGCCTTCGAACGCGGAAGAAATTTATAAAGTGCGTTCTCCGAGCAGCGCTTATCCTGTGAAGTCGGCTTACGGTAAGGGTTACACAATGAGTTTCACTCCTTATCCAGACGGTTCTTCTGCTTCGACAAATCCAAATCGTGTTCTTGCACAGTTAGTTGAAACAGATCTTTCTTCTCCTGGTGTTGGAGCAAAAACTTGGAACTGCAATAGAATGTACAGAGTCATTCGCGCTCAAGATGCGGCTTCATTGTGCCCAAGCCACACTTACGCCGAAATCAAAAACAACCCAACAATTCGTACGGAGTTAAGCATCATGCGCCGTCAGTTGCGTGCGGATCAGTGGGATGTGAATGTGGCCCTAAGATGTGTTGTACCTAAAGGTGGTATCTCTTGTTATAAAGAGGAAAACCTTGCTGCAAAAGGTTTTGCGGAAGTTGAGTATGACGTTTCCAAAGAGTGTTTCCGTCCGAACGGCACTTACGGTGGCGCAATTCCAACAAGTAAGTGCATGCACTATGTAACTGTGTGTACTCGCGACTAGTTACTTGCCACGCGCTCTTCTAAGAAGCGCTCCATTTGTGGCGGATAAGATTTAATGTATTTGATAGGGTCGACCATTCGACCCTTTTTCTTTACTGCAAAGTGCAAGTGCGCTCTCGTGCAGTATCCGGTGCAACCAACTTCGGCGATCTTTTCTCCGGCAGACACTTTCAAACCTTGGCGAATTTTTTTATCAATGCGATGAAGATGATTGTATGCCGTCTCCATTCCGTTGGAGTGAAGAAGAACAATGTAGTTCCCCGCCGCTCGATTGTGACCGTAACGAACGACCGTGCCTTTGCGGGGGGCAAAGACGGGTTCTCCAATAGGCAACTCAAAGTCGATACCCAGATGTGGCTGCAAACGACCCGTGATCGGGTGCAGGCGGTTGGGCTTAAATCGGCTTGCAACCTTGATGTATTCGACAGGGGCAAAGAAAGGGCGATCTTCGATCAAATCTTGGGAGCTGAAAAAGACACCACCGTCTTTGTAGCGCACAAACTTTTTATGAACTGGTGAGCCATCGATGTCGAGCGAAGTCTGTATAACTTCTCCGTATTTTACAAACTGACCGGCTTCGTACTTTTTCTCAACTGTAAAAGAAAAGCGCGCCCCACGGGCTACGTCACGAGAGTTTGCCATATCAAAAACATAGGCGTCCATAAAGCGTGTTGCGACCCAGTTGCTGTTGATCTTCGCAAGGATACTTCCCAGCAAAGATCCATAAACACGGCCGTCCACTCGCGCATGCGTGATTTTGTATTGAGGCTGATAGGCTCCGGCTCGAACTGTTGAGCCTTTTTTGAAAATGCGGAAGGCGTCGGAAGTTTGCGAATCAAACATGCGAAGTTCGACCTCATCTCCAGAGCGTCGTACGAGATAACGTGTGTCCAGAGTTAAAAATAGAGTTCTAAG
Source organism: Bdellovibrio sp. HCB-110 (assembly GCF_047323225.1). Lineage (GTDB taxonomy): Bacteria > Bdellovibrionota > Bdellovibrionia > Bdellovibrionales > Bdellovibrionaceae > Bdellovibrio. The sequence continues at coordinate 4,011,064 of NZ_CP178750.1, read as the reverse complement.
CCCTTTGTGAGAGGCAAGCACTTGCTCGCGCTGCTTCTCGGAAAATCCCTGTTGGCGAAGAATGGAAAGAAGGTTGTCGCCAAGACGAACAGGTTTTGCAGTAAAAGTGTTGGCTCCGGCCTGGACCGATTGGTAGGATGTGAATGCCAAAAGAAACGCACTCACGATACTTGCGAGGTGAAAAGTCATGCCCCATCCTTTGAGCTTAGTTAAAAAACTTCCTGTTTTTTTATTTGTTTATCTTATCGTGAATGCAGCCTCGGCCCAAGTTTATAATTCCTCGATCTCTGCAGCGACAGGAGGAACTGGACGTGCGGCGGTGGAATCAGGTGATGCTTCTTTTTTAAATCCATCCACTTTGGTGCACTTAAAAGGTCACTACTTTTTTTCTTCATTCGCTGAAGATGAATTTGCCATCACGTTAAGTGACAACTCTCCGGATAGTTTTCTGCCGGCGGCGTTGGGTTACGTGAATAAAAAATCTGATGTTGCACAAGGTGATCTTGAATTCTCGGACATCAATCTTTCCTTGGCAGAATTTTTTATGGATAAATGGGCCTTGGGAGTGACGGGACATTATTACGAGTTCAAGCTTCCGAATTCTTCGTATCGCCAAGTCAACGGAGACTTGGGTTTGATCTACACTCCGAAATCTCACATCGGGTGGGCTCTGGTGGTTTACAACATCATGGGCGAAAACAAAGACATTCCAGAAGCCATCCGTCCCAAAACAACGGTGGCCGGCGGATTTAACTACATCTACAAGGCCATGGTGCGATTTCGCGTGGATGCCACTTCGGAGTCCGTTTATATGGCGGGCTTAGAAACCTACCTAAACCAATTTATAATTACCCGCTTCGGATACTCCAACGATACCGACGATCAGCGGGAACTAATTACTGCGGGAGTGGGTTTTAAAGGCCCTAGATTCGCTTTAAACTACGCTTATCAGGGAAATCCACAAAACTCGGGAGATTACCGCCATTCGGTTGACTTGGAGATTCCGTTTTGATAACTAACTCATTCCGTTAAAAACTCAGGAGAGACCATGGCTTCTAAAACGAAAAAAACTGAATACATCCGCGAAAAGAAGAAATCTACTAGCGGTAAAAAGCGTAAAGCTGCTGTTCGCACTAAAGGCACTACTAAATCTGCGAAAGTTCTTTTCAAAGACTAATTGCCCATTAATTTTAAGTACTTAGATAAGCCTTTGGGGTCTCCCAAGGGCTTTTTCTATTCCCTGCACACCTTCTTAAGTCTTCATTTGAGAAATCCGATAAGTCTTTGCGTATGAAGACTTTCTTGATCGTATTTATTTTCTTCTCAATAGCCCATGCCAAAGAGTCGTGTTCAACGATCGATTATCGTGCTGAGTTGGGTCCCAATCGCGATCAAGGGGAGTTGAGCTGGTGTTTCGCATACACTTCGGCGGATTTGATTTCACAAAGAGTAAAGCAAAGAGTTTCGGCGACGGATATTGCGTCGACGTTTATTCTCTCGGACCCTTATCAGTTAGAAAGCATTCAAGATCCTGCGCTTAAAAATTATCTTCAAGAGAATCCTGATTTTTACAACCGTGTGTCCCAGCATCGCAAAGAAGCTGCGGGAAAATATGATCCTCAAAATATTCTCAAAGCGGGCGGGCTGACAGATACAGGTGGACAAGAAGATACGACCATTGTTCTCGCCAATGCGAAGGGCCTGTGCGCAGAAAAGAATTTTCCGTCGACAGAGTCGAATCAAAATCAGTTTCTAAAAAACGTCGCTAAAATGCACAGCCGAAAAAACAAAGCCTATCAGGACCAAAACAAGTGTCCTTTGTTCCGCCCTCAAGGAGACCTCACTTCGGCAATCGTAGATCCGATGTCGGTTGCGATGGTGGATGTTTACGAGACCGAGTTAGATAAAAAGTGTCAGCGCAAACCTTGGCCCGTTCCTTTGATTCCGGTGATGACGAAGTTTGGGGATACACTTGAAGAGTACGAAACGCGCATCAAAAAAGGTGAGATCACCAAAGATGAAGGTGCAAAAAAACTTTTCGCGACGATTGATTCCGCTTTAGAAAATGGTCGTATTTCCGCGATCGGCTATAGTGCCTACACGTTGATGCCGCCAGAGGGAGACGACAAACACGCCGATCACTCCAGCATTATTGCCGCTCGCAAAATGATTCAGGGAAAATGTCAGTATTTGATTCGTAATACGTGGGGGAGCGATTGTTCGACCTACTATCCTAAGTTTCGCAGTCGCTGTGAAAAAGGAAATGTCTGGATAACAAAAGAGGAACTCAAAGAGTCCCTCTATAGCGTTACTTATATGAAGTGATTTTTTGGATTAGCGACGGCTCACGCTTCTGCGGAGCAAACCACCGTCTTCTTGCATTCCACCTTTTAAGTCCCAACGGAATGGAAGTTCAACCCAACCTTCTTGACCTGGATAGAAGCGCCATTTTTTTAGAGCGGCCAAAGTTTTAGAGTCCAAATTTCTGAACCCTGTTGATTCCATCATGCGGAACTTCGTTGGATAACCTTCTTTGCTGATGTAAGCGATGAAGGCCACTTTACCTTGGTCACCACGACGACGCTCTTCGCGATCGTATTGAGGACGTGGGTTGCCAGGCATTTGGCGAAGTTGATCAAGACTGCGAACTCCTTGTGGCATTCCAGCAACTTGAGTTCCCGGTCCTTGAGATCCTGTGTTTCCAGCGCCGGCACCTTGTTTTGTACCAAGGCCGTTACCGGCTCCACCCATTCCCGCTCTTTTTGCGGCGGCTTCTCTAGCAGCAGCTTCGCGAGCAGCGGCTGCCGCGGCGGCTCTTTCTGAAGCCAAAGCAGAAGCGATTGTTTGTGCATTCTTCTTGCGAAGTGAATCTTGAGCCGCAGCCAAACGACTCGCTTCTTCTTTATTCATTTCATCAAGTGCATTCAGACTCTCATCTTGTTCGGATTCAAGAGCTGCTGCCATAGCGTCCATGGATTTTTTTTCGTTTTCCAGAGCCGCTCTTTTTGAGTTGTCGATATTTTCAAAGTCCTCATTAAAATCTTCGTTCATTTGCGAATGGACGTTGGCATTGGCGAGCTCACCCTGATCTAATTCAGGAGCTTCAATGTCATCAATCGTCATGGGAACAGCTTTAAAATTTGTTTTGGGAGCGATACTTCTTCCAGCTGTTTTTGCTACTCCAGCTTTGGGAGTTGCCTTCGCAGCCGATTTTGCAGGAGCTTTGGATTTTGCGGCAGCAGGTTTTGCTACAGCCGCCGCTTTCGGTGTGGCTTTAGGCTTCGCGACAACAACGTCATTCGGGCTTCCGGCCTCTTCAAGTTTTTCAACAACAGGTGTTTCAGCTTTAACTGGAGTTCCGCCTTGAGTCGGAGGTGTGCGAACACCGCGAGCCATTTTCATAGGTGGAGTGACGTCTTCGATCTCGATAGTGATAGTTTCAGTTTTTGCTTGTTCAACAAGAGGAACTGTCATCATCGCAATAAGCAAAATCGCAGCCGCATGCACGGCCGCTGAAACAGTCATGAATCTTGAAGTTTTACTTTGTTCGGGTTCACGATGAGCCATCAACCACACATCAAAATCGACAGCAGATGAGCCTTCGTCTTTTTTTGAAGGAGCAAAGTCAGCTTTGGGCATTTGAAAGTCAAAAAGACTCAACTGATCATTGCTATTTGACTTATTTTCCATATCAAAACCCATAAACACTCCTGTGATGTCAGGAAATGCATTATCAATTCCTGGGCCATCTAAGAGGGCCCTCAATTGCAGATGGGTTGGGGAGGGCCTGAACTTATTTCAGGCCTGTTCGGGCATTTGTCAGTCTTATTCTGGGAGGAGGCCTTCAGGCACTTGGCCATTGGCAATCGCCGAAGCGATTTTGAGATGATCTGGATGACCGACGATATTTACCACCTCTGACATTGGCAGTGGATCAGGTTGTGTGATCTTCGCTTTCTTAAGATCCAAGATGCGACGATAGCTGGCTTCAAGATCTGTTTTTTGCAAAGTACCTTGAGCTGTCGCACCCAAGACTGCTTCGAGAGCTTGCGGTGGAACCTCAGGATCGTTGCAGTAAAGCAGAAGATCAACGCCGGCTTTCAGAGCGCGAACAGGAACTTCTTCAATGCCATAATGTTTGGTCATGGCTTTCATTCCCAAATCGTCCGTCACAATCAAACCGCGATAGCGGCATTCGTCGCGAATAATTTTTTTGATGAAAGTCTCTGACAAAGTTACCGGCCAATCAGGGTCAATTTTCGGGAACTTAATATGGGAAGTCATCACCATATCAACACGGGCTTTAAATGTTTTTTTGAATGGAATCAACTCACAGGACTCCAAACGTTCCAAGTCGACATTTTCAACCGGAAGATCTTCGTGACTGTCGATGATCGTATTGCCATGTCCTGGAAAATGTTTTGCGCAAGTAAGAATGTCGGATTTGATATATCCGCGCACCAACGCAGAAGCATGTTTCGCAACCATTTCCGGGTCGGAACTGATCGAGCGGTCGCCAATCACAGTGTTAGCCGGATTCGTGAAAACATCCACGCACGGAGCGAAATCCAAATTGATACCCACAGCTTTTAACTCTTGCCCCATTCTGTTGGCGAAATGGAAAGAAACTGTCGGAGCATCAAGATCGCCCAGCTTGCGCAAAGGCGGCCATACCGTGAAAGGAGCCTTCAGGCGATGAACGCGTCCGCCTTCCATATCAATACCGATAAAAAGTGGCACTTTGTCGGCTTGCTTGTGACGAAGAGATTGAATTTCCGCACAGAGATCATGAACTTGTTTTGGATCTGCGACGTTACGTCCAAAAAGACAAACCCCACCAATATTGTTTTCAACGATGAATTTTTTTTCGTCAGCAGTGAGAGCATGTCCAGAGACGCCAATAAAAAAGTGCTGACCAATGATGTGGTTGATGCTCATGCTTAGTTTCCTTTACTATCCGCTTTTTCCGGTTGAGCTTTAAGAATAATACCTTGTCCCTGCGGCACGCCCATCTGTTTTGATGGTGCCGGAGCTTTCGATTCGGCCTCTTTGAGTTTTGCCGAACGAACCACCACGTTGGCTTGTCCTTCCGGTACTGAGCCGAACAAAGTTTTTAATAAAGTGCTGCTGTAGGGTTGATTGTTGGTGGCCTCAGAGGGGACACCGACAAGTTCTGTGGTGATTCCTTGGCCCATGGCGTTTGTACCTAACACCTCGCCGCGTTCATTCACGTAGCTTAAAAACTTAATGTCTTTAAATGTGTTAAGGATTTTAAAAGCTTTAAAGCCGTTGAAGGTTTCTTCTTTTCCAACCAGCGCTTGGCCTTTGTAGATGGCGGCATCTTCTTCGGCGATGGCTTGGTATTCGTAATTGGTTTCAGAGCGAAGTCCATCTTTACTTTTCAACATAAGATAGACAAGGAACGTAGATAAAAAAGTTCCTTTCGGAATCTTTCGTTCAATACGTTGAATTTTGCCATTGTTCTTTACGACAGCACTGAGATTTCCACCTTTGAACTTAGCATCGACGGTCTTACTGTCCTTGCCTGCGAGGGTCGTGTATTCGTAAGAGATCGGCGCTAATTCTGCATCGGCTATAGCCTTCAGACTCTCGGTGATTTCCGTTGGCCCTTTTCCGGTTTTTAAGAAGTACGTAGAAATAAACTGCTTCTTTTTACTGTCGAACTCATAACGGCTAATAACGTAGCCAATGTGTTGTTCTCCGGACAAAATTTTCGAATATCCCTCAAACAAAATATCGGCATGCGCGAACGTGGCGCCAAAAAGAAGAAGGGAGCTGATTGCGATAGAAAGGGCACGGACCATTGTCGAGGTTTCCTCCTGGGAACTATGTCCAAAAGTCTGTCATCTCACTATAGAACAAGTCAAAGTTTTAGAGGTCGAGTTGTTGCCTCAAGAGGCATCATACGAGAGAATGTGTAAACACAGATGTTAAACAAGCAAAGTACATTTATTCAGAATCTTAACAATCGCCAAGGGCAAGTCGCTCTTTTTGTGGCTTTGATATTTCAGATTCTGTTTCTTTTCTTTGCGATGGTTATTAACGTCGGTCTTTTAGTTCATCACAAAATCAATCTGCAAAACTCGGTGGATCTTGCTGCCTATTATGGAGCGATGAAACAAGCCGAGGGCATGAACGTTATTGCTCACACGAACTATCAGATTCGTCAAAGTTGGAAACTTCTAACGTGGCGTTATCGCATGTTGGGAAGTGCAGGGGACTTCGAAGAACATCCTTTTGATAAAAGAACCAGAGGTCTTAAAGGCAGTGATGAAGACGGGATCAACATGTCAGCGGAAGCTTTCTATAATGCCCCGGCATTTTGTATTACATACATTCCCTTTAAGCCGATGCCTCCAGAAGAGAATACGTGTAAATCATTAACTCAATTTAGCGGAATCTCTGTCTTCAAAGTTCCACCGGTTTTTATCGACTTACCTAACGTCAGCCGCTCGGTTCAAACACTTTCTCAAGTCATGAGAAGTAAAGCCTTTGAGCGTTGTCGTGACTTCGGATCTTTAAATTATAAAATCTTGGGTGGATTCGTTGTTGCTTACAATATTGATCAAGCCAGTCGTATGGAATTCATCACGCATCTAGCTCGCGCGATGAGTCCTGATGATCCGAAATCTGACTTCTATGATATCGACGGTAAAAGTGTTCGTGAGGGTATGAAGAATACCTTGTTCAATAATCTTACGTCGGCAAATTTGGAGTCGATGAAGAAGAGTGAAGACTTTGAGATCTACAACTCTTTGGGAGATCCAAGTTGTAATAAATCCGGGGCGCAATCAGGTGCGCCTCCGAAGTGGTTGGTGCCTATTAAGATTGCGCCAGGGTTTGTATATATAGATACCTTATGCGAGGGTTCCCGGGATAGAATTATTCCGCAAAAGAAAATGCTGCAAAAAGATAATAAGCCTGAGCACTACACACAAACTGCCTATATGTCAGCGATTGATCAGCTTGCAGAATTTATTCGGGTGGCCGCTCCTCCTTTGGAGAGTCCGTATAATTTTTCTGTAGGTGTTGAGAAAAATCCCTATTGCATGGCCTACGTGGGAGCTTCTGCGAAAACCAGTCCGAATATTCCGTTCTCTCCATTTGGTGCTGTGACGTTAAAAGCGCGCGCGTTTTATAAACCTTTCGGCGGAAGAATTGGTCCGTGGTATGGCAAAACGTGGAGATCCAAACAAGTTCCGAGCAAAGGTTCTGATCAGTTAAACCGAGCAAATAATCTGGATCCCAATCTCCCTCCACGAGTTGTTGACGTAGGAAACATTGGTGATCCTACAGATCCATCTAGAGCCGCCAACTACAGTCGTTTTGTCGGTGACCCCTGGGGGCTAAAAAGCCGACGGGTGCTCTTTCAATACGGACAAGCCATTTATAAAATGGATCCGGCTTGGCGTGGCGCGGGAGATTACACAGTGCCGTCGGACCCTGATGGAGTTTACTACGGAGACTCTGCACCGAACTTCAATCACTGGGACCATCTTCCATTTAACTTTTATCAAAAAGGTGATTCTCAAGATATCATGGCTTGGGATGGACAAATGAATCAGCCGTCGATGATGCGCGATCTTGAAATGAGCGCTGTTCTTCCTGATGCTTTTGATTTTGCTTATTACTCGATTCAACCCAACTTCTATCAAACATATTACAAACGTATTCGCGACGGTTTCCTCAAAGGACCGGGCGCAGGTTATTACACTCAAGGTCCTTCAGGTATTGGTCCTAGAGAATTCTTAGCAGACTTGGGAATTCATAAAGGCGGACCTAAAGTGGGTGGCGTGAACTATGATGAGTTCAGCGTGAAAGATCAATACACCGTCGTTAAGAACAGTAACCACATTAAGCAAATGGTCGATATTGACCAAAAGCTTACTTATATTTCCAAACAGTGGGAGCATGCTCTTACAGGTTGGGCGCCTTTGAGTTTGATGGATTATAGTTTAGACACTGGAAAACTAGGAAAGTGCAAAACTTATCCGATTGGAATTAACTCCGGCAATCCCAATGGCAACACCGAGTATCCAACATCAGGAAACTGCGCCATCGGTGGCTCTGTCGGCTATTCTGTGAAGCTTATTTCTTCTGATTATCTACGAAGCGAAATGCAAAATATCGGTGGCGAGGGTGTGAACGGAACCATTCTTAATCAGCCTCCTCCAGACGATGAATTCTAGTTTAATGCCACTCGAGTGTCTCATTCTGAGATGCAAAAATAATATTCAAGACCCGTCGACTTTTGTCCGAAAAGTGAGACATAGGGGAATCTTATGATTAGGGTCATTTCTAAACAACTCGTGCTGGCGTTGACTGTCTTATCTTTTTCCTTATCTCCTGCGCATGTTTACGCTGCTGATGGCGACACTCAACCTGAAGCAGGTGGCGGCGGAACTCCGACGGCTATAACGCCTAAGCCGCAAGATGCTGATAACGATAAAATGGGCGAGCAATTAGACTCAGACAAAAAGATTTCTGCCGCAAAAGCCAAGTTAGAGGCGGCCTATGCACAGGGAACATTGAATGGCGGTAAATTTCCTCAATACCAAACAATTGTTGCAGCTGAAAAAAAGTATATGGCAGATAAGCCTAATTGCGTTTCAAGACATAGTGGTGCAGCTAATGCCTGTTTGGAGCACTTAAGCCCAAATATTCTTACGGGAATCACAACTCTGAATACAATTCTATCTACACTAGGTGGAGCTGCAGTCAAAGATCAATGTAGTGGATTTGCGAATGCTATGGATATTGCGAAAGCGGCAATGACGGCTTACACAGCAGCTTGCGGAACAATGAAAGCAGGTTGTGGTCTTTCTTGCGTAAGCGCGAGAAAAGGTCTTGAAAGTATTCAAAAGGCAGTTTCATCAGATAAACCTATTTGTACATCCACCGACCCAGCTACGTTGACGGCATGTCAGAAGGCAGTGACTGAATATCAAACCGCTCAACAAGAAATGAATGTGGCGGCTAAAGAGGAGCTGAATCAAGCGGAAAAAAAATCAATGGCTGGCAAAGCATCGCTTTGTACAGATAAGTATGCGCAACTTCTAACTTCAGGTTTAGCGGGTATCGCATCTCTTTTAAACTCCATGAATCAAGGTAAAAAGTGCGAAGAAGAATCCAAAGGTTCCACCCCTGATGCAGTAGCAGACGTGTGTGCTGATCCAGCGAAAGCTAAAACAGAAGAATGTCTTTGTAAAAATCCGCAATCTCCAGAGTGTATCTGTTTTAAAAATCCAAGAACAGCGGGATGCTCAACGGGTATTGCCGGTCTTGGTGAAACTTCAACAGGCGGCCAAGTAGCAACAGGAGCGACTGATAAAACAAATGTCAGTGCATCTGGTGGCATTCCTAATTTGGGTGGCGGCCCAGGTGGTATGGAGTTGGGTGAAAGAAATCCAAGCAGCGCAGATGGAGCCGGTGCTCCGACGGGCGGTGGTGCTGGTGGAAGTCTTGGCGGAAGCAGTGGTGGCTCTGGCGGTGGTGCCGGTAAAGGTGAAGAGTCTGCTGGGAAAAAAGGTCTTGATACCAATATTCTTGGTGGTGCGGGCGGCGGCGGAGGCGGCGGCTCGTGGGGTTCTTATGGTGGTAGCGGCAGTTCAGAAAAATATCGCGCTTATCTTCCTGGTGGAGCCAAAGATCCAAACAAAGCAGGCGGACAAGCTGCGTGGACTAAAGAAGTTAGTGGACAAGGTGGCAAGTCGAATTGGGAAAAAATCAAAGATCGCTACCGTGATAATAGAAATACTTTGTTAAATAACTAAGGGGCTGACTATGACGAAGTCGATTATTAAATACACCATCGCTTTGCTAATGGCCTTCCAGCCTGGGATTTTATTTGCGGCAAACACAACAACGACCACAACCACTACGACAGGCGGTTCAAAGGGTGTCGAGACAAGTGGTAATGCGAACAATGGTTCTTCCGTTAAGCAAGGTGCCGATCAAACTGCAAGTGCCAACAAAGGTGCAGCCGGTCAGCAGGCTATTGCGGGTGCGATGATGTTTGCGATGTCTGCAGCAGCGGCAGCCAGTCAGAACTACGGGACAGCGGCGATGCTTGCGGGTTTGGGTATTCTTTCAATGCTTCAAAGTGGTCAGCACGGAAAAGCCGCCGGAGCAGCTGGTATGACGAGTGGTCAATCCAATGGTTACGGTGACAGTCCTTATGACTACGATACGGATATGAAAGACCCCAACAACCCAGTCAACAAAGATCCAAGTGTAAAGGCCTTAGGTTCTAACATTAAGAAACTTCAAGACGCCGGAATTGTTGATGCGAAGTTAGGAAAAATCACGACTCCGGATGGAAAGTCTTATAAACCTTCTGACTTTGCTTCACAGGGAGCAATGGCAGCCGCTGGTTTTTCAAGCGGTGCGATTGCTGGTGCGGTGGCAACTTATGAAGAAATTCAAAAGAGAGCTTCGGCTAAAGCAGAAAAATTGAAACTCGGCGCTATGACAGCAGCCAGTGGTTTTGATGAAGGCGGTGGCGGCGGAGGAGCTTCTTTGGGTGAATCGGCTGGCGAAGAATCTGTAGCTGCGACGGGCGTAGTGAGTACGGGCGCTGTTAGCCTCGAGCGTGATCCATCAAGTCTTGCGGGCATGCAGAAGAATTATAACGGTGAACCTATTGGTGTTGCCGCTGACAGTATCTTCTTGATGATGACTCGTCGATATAAAGTTAAGGAAAGCCAAGAGTCTTTCTATACAGACGCCGAACTGGCTTTGCAAAAATAATCTAAATGAATAATTTGTCTGAGGCTTCGGTGTTCGCAGGTACTGCGACGCCGGCGCCGACGATCACGTTTTTAAGATGCGAGTTCTCGCCGATCACACTTCCTTGTCCACTCACGAAAAGTCCTTCGATCTGAACATTCTTTTCAAGTTTTGTACTTTGTGAGGTGATGAGCTTTGCTGATCCCTTTTTTTCCACATGAACTGGTTCAGAGGCAAACTCTTTCAGAGTGGCTTGTAAAGCCTCTTTTTGGAAAGAGTTTTCCGAGTCAGCAAGATACCCGAAACATTTTTCCGAAGCTTCTAGAAAATCTTGAGGATTTCCAGTTTCAAACCATCCGCACTCAAATGGGAAGGCTTGAACAAGATCTCCCTTTTGAATTCCAGCAACTAAGGCGTCGTACAAAATATTCGATTCGCCAGTGGTTGGGATATAATCGAAAACTTTTTCGGAAAGAATCTGCACTCCGATAAAGTGCCATCCTTTTTTCGCTCCCGGAAGAGCTGTTTTTCCAAAACCAAGAACCTTGTTATTGGCGTCAGCCCAAACGCCACCAAACTGAGTTCCCACACGAGGATCATCCATCACCATGATTGTAGCCAAGGCACCGGAACGCTTGTGAAGCTGCAAAGCTTTTTTTAGGATTTGAGAATCTTTAGGCAGAATGACTTCATCGGCATTCATCATAACGAAATCACCGCCACCGATAAAGTGCTTGCGGGCATTTCCTAAACCACCGCCGCTTCCAAGAATTTGTCCTACTTCATCTGAGAAATGCAGACTTTGTGCTTTATGAGGAAGCCTGTGGAAAAGTTCGTGGATTTTTTGTGGCAGGTAGTATGTGTTAACAACGAGCTTATCTATTGCATTTCCGCGCAGAAAACTTAATGAATGAGCAGCCAACGGCACAGTTAGAAAAGGAATTGCTGGCTTAGGAAGAATCTCTGTATAGGGGCGAAGACGTGTGCCTTCACCCGCAGCCAGAAGCATGACATTCATAATGATTCGTACTTTCTTTCAAGGGCACCAGAGTCAATAAGAACATCAGCAAAAGTTTTATATTCAGGAAACTCGTTGATGGCTTTCATTACGCGGCGAAGAGTTCCAGAAAGATATTTTAAATAACGACGATCTTGTCGTTGATGATAGAAACTGGCAAAACTGCCACATGCTTTGAAACAGCGTTGGATGGATTGCAGTTCATATATGCGATCAAAATGCTCGCGGGAGAAATCTTTTGGAAGATACTCTTTGGATTTCTCAAGATAGTAATCGATAAGATTTTTTGCCATGGCATCATTCATATCGACATAAGAGTCACGCATAAGGCTGACAAGGTCGTACTGAATAGGTCCAAGTCGCGCATCTTGGAAGTCAATAACGCACATTTGATCCAATTTGATCATAAGGTTGCGTGAGTGATAATCGCGATGGGCAATACGCTTTGGCTCTTTATCCAGACGTGTGCAAATATCTGTGAAGATATCGGCAATTTCTTTATTCACAGCATCGTTGAATTGAAACTTAAGAATTCCAGAAATCAAATTGTCTTTTCCGTAGTTCATTTCCCACAGGAATTTTTCGGTATCAAATTTCATTTTAAAAGCTGTGCAGTCGGATTTATCCAAAGTAGCCGGGTGATGAATCTTCACGATTTCATCAATAGCCATTTGGTAGAACTCAACAGCCGCATCTTGATCCTGACGTTCCCAGAACTTTCTCTCCAAAGTCAGGTCGCCAAGATCTTCAAGAAGAACCAATCCTTCTTCAGGAGACATCGCAACGACTTTAGGAACGTGAACACCATTTTTTGCGAAGTGATTAAGGACACTCAGGAAAGGATAGTTTTCCGGTTGAAACGGTTCCCAACGCATAAGAACCCAGGATTGCTGATCCAGGACCACGCGATAGTAACGGCGGTTGGAAGCGTCTCCGGCCAAAGAAAATACTTTGTAAGCATTGGAGTTTAATGAACGGGTAAGAAACGGATTTAAATATTCATCATGAGTGACCATAAGAAAAATTCTCACAGACACTCATGTTATTTTCAAGGATTAAACTTTTAAGCGTCGATCGGGGAGTCTTTCATAAAGAAGAGCTCCAAAACTTCCTTAAGACCTTGAGTTGTCAGTGGCGCACGGTCCACCTCGAAACAATTCACAGAAAGCTCATCGACTAAGTTTGAATTGAGAGCCGATTTTCCTAACTCATCAAGGTTTTTAAGAGAGCTTGTAATAAGCAATGGTTCATCAGCAGAGCGTTCTTCTGCAATGTAATCCATTAGAAGCTCTTGCTCAGCCGCATTGAGGCTTTCAACATTCTCCACGAAAATTGTCATTGCACCCATTTTTGCAATGTCTTGAGAGGAATGAAGCTGTCCTTTGATGTCATTAAACGGGACAAAAGCCCAACGACTTGTCAGTTCATGAAGTTGCAAAGCGACTTTTTTGTTGGTGTTTTCAGAGCGCCCTTCAAGGTGGATAAGATTTGAAATCAAATCCGCAGTTGGACTTTCGTTGAGTTGCTCTAAGTTGTCATTCAGAATGTCGTCGATAGAAGGAAGTGGTTCTTCACCGAACAAACGAACATTGTCCAAAGTAAGCTGAGCTTTATTGAGCTCAACCAAGTTGGCTTCTTTTTGATCGAGATACCATTTATACATCGCAGGTTCTAAAACCATGCGCACGAGTTGTGTGACCCCTTGGCGTTTTTCTGCGTTGAGATCATCCGCAGACGGAACCACCGCGGTCCCCAAAACCGATCCATTCACACGAATCGGAATATGAAGGTCACGCCCCCGCGTGAACACTTCATCCACAGAGCCAAGCTCTGCCAAATCCATCAATTGACGGATCTGTAAACCCTTCCCATAGCGGCTGGCGAGAATTTGCTTCAATCGATTAACGAATGAGCTGTCCAATGTTGTCTGCATAAACCACGTATCCCCTTACACAGAGACCCTTAATACAAGAGTGGTGCCAAGATTTGTCGCTTTTTGAATTATCACGTGATTTAAATGATTTAAGACGGCTACCTGTGTAAAAATTGATCTATTCTGGACCCCATAAAAAGCCTCTAAGTTTCGATCATGTCAGTAATTTCTTCAGAAGGTACCTGCTTCCCTCCGTGATGAAAAAGTACATAACTCAAAAAACAAAAGGCCCTGTGTTTCCACAGAGCCTTAAGATGTACCTAAATATGAACGATGGGAAGCAGGTACCTAGCGAGCCAGCTTACGCTTATCAAGACCGTATTTTTCAACTTTCATGATAAGACCTGCGCGGCTGATGCCAAGTTCTTTGGCAAGTTTCGATTTGTTCCAACCTGTGCGGCGAAGACCCTCGCGGATCATTTCGCGCTCGAGATCTTCCAAAGCGTCTTTCAACTTACCTTGCAAGCGAGAACCCTGAACTTTATTTTTCTCACCAGCTTCTAAAACTTTTGGAGAAAGAAGTTCTGCCATCAGTTTTGTTTCGTCGCCGGAAAGAACACAAAGTCTTTCGATCTCATTTTGCAATTCACGCACGTTACCTGGCCATGGATAGTCGTACAACTTTTCCAAAGCGCGTTTCGTGATTTGACGTTTTGCTCCACCTTGTTGATCGTGGATTTTATTCAAGAAGAAATCCACTAGGAATGGAATGTCTTCTTTTCTTTCACGAAGAGGCGGAACGCGGATATTGATAACATTCAAGCGGTAGTACAAGTCTTCACGGAACGTACCTTGCTCAACCATTTCCTTAAGGTTGCGGTTTGTCGCCGCTACGATACGCACGTCTACTTTTCTAGACTCTGTTGCGCCGACTGGCATGAAAGTACCTTCTTGCAATACGCGAAGAAGCTTCACTTGCATTTGTGGAGACGTATCCCCGATCTCATCCAGGAAGAAAGTTCCTTTATCAGCCATCTCGAAAAGACCTTTTTTATCTTTAAGAGCGCCAGTGAACGATCCCTTTACGTGACCGAAAAGCTCTGATTCCAAAAGGTTGTCATTGAACGCAGAACAGTTCTGGATAACGAAAGGTTTGTCTTTACGGTTGGAGTTGTAGTGGATTGATTTTGCAATCAACTCTTTACCAGTACCGTTTTCCCCTTGAACCAACACTGTTGAATCTGCACCCTTGATTTTATCAAGAAGAGCGTACAACGATTGCATTGGTTTTGATTTACCAATCATGTTGTCGTACTTGAAACGGTTGCCAAGTTCTTTATTCAATTCTTTGATGCGATCTTCACGAGAAGAAATTTCCAAGTGAAGAGTTACGATTTCTTGAGCCACAAGTTCGCAAAGCTCATTGAAGTGAGCGCGCTCTTGATCGTCCAAGAATTTCAATTTGCCCAAACATTTTTCAATCACTTCACCAGACATACCGAAAGCGGCTAAACGCTCACGGATTTCGCTCATGCGAGCAGTGAAGTTTGCTTCACGGAAGAAGCCCATCGCTACAACTGTGCCTACACAGTCATTTTCAATCATGATCGGGAATACACCCACATCAAAACCAACGATGTCCCACTTACGCAGACTGAAACGGTTTTGTGAAGTGCGAAGATCATCCAATGACTTCGTTACAAGCTCAGCAATGCTTGCTTGGCCTGCTTCTTTTTTTACGAGAGCGTTGATTGCCGGATTGCTGAATGTGACTTTATCAGAGTCATATCCTTTTAAAGTTCCGCGCTCGTCTGTGAATACAACGTCAATGTTCCACCACGCGCTGAGAATATGTTTGAGCTTGTTGATGACATGTATATGTTCAAACTCATCCCAATTAATCATAAATCAGTTCCTTTCAGTGAACGTAAAAGTGTCGATTCTTTTATCGTCAAGAAAGTAGACGAACTTTAGGAGAGTGTCTAAAAAGCGTGCAAACCTAGACCAAGGCCTTGTACGCAAGTCTCAGAATGAGATGATTTAGCTCTGAAATTAGTTTTTATGTGTGCTGAAGGCTGTGGAAACGGAAGTACTCACCTTGCTGATTGAGCAATTTTTGGTGACTTCCAACTTCAGCAATCTGTCCATTTTTTAGCACAACGATCTTATCGGCCTTTTGGATTGTCGAAAGTCTGTGCGCAATCACCAAAGCTGTACGGCCTTCCATAAGATGATCAATGCCTTTTTGAACTTCTATTTCGCTCGCCGTATCCAAAGCACTCGTCGCCTCATCAAGGATCAAGAGAGGAGCATCTTTGAACATTGCACGAGCAATGCTGATGCGCTGTTTTTCACCACCAGAGAGAAGATTGCCGCGATCGCCTACACGGCTTTGATAGTTCTGAGGCATCTTCATAATGAAATCATGAGCATTGGCCAATTTAGCCATGGCCATCACATCCGCGCGGTCTCTGTTATAGTCCCCGGCCCAGATGTTCTTTTCAATCGTATCACTGAAAAGGAAAACATCTTGAGTCACAAGAGCAACATTGCGACGAAGCTCTTTCAGGTTGATATCAAGAATGTTGACGTCATCAATCAGGATTTCCCCTGAAGTGGCATCAAAGAATCTTTCAAGCAGATTTACGATGGTGGATTTACCACTACCACTGGCGCCAACCAAGGCGACAACTTCGCCACGATTGATTTCTAGATTCACATTTTTAAGAATCATGTCTTTGCCATAAGAAAAGCTGACGTTCTTATAAGTGATCTTTTTCCAATCTTTAGGGAAAGGTTTGTTCTTAGGGCTTTGTGGAACTTCCGAAGGATCTTCAATGATCGAGAAGATACGTTGGACAGAGATGGTCACCTCTTGAATACGAACGTAAGCCTCTTGAACTCTTTTGATGGGTTGGTTGATCATCAAAAGGGACGTTAAAAATCCAATGAACGTTCCTGGAGTCGAACGACCGGCGGCCACTTCAAAACTTGTGTACAGTAAAACGCACAAGACGATGAAAGTCGCAATAAACTCAGTTGCTGGTCCCGCAGCTTCTTGGCGCTTGTAAACAGTCTTGCGAATCGCGAGATACTTATCAGAATCCTTGATAAGACGGTCCGCCATGTCTTTTTCAAGATTGAAGGACTGAATAATACGAACGCCATCAAGACTTTCTTTGATCGTCGAAGTCATATACTCAAGGGCGTCGCGCTCTTGGGGAATGTACTTACGCATGCTGCGCGAAATAGATTTTAGAATAGCCGCAATAAATGGAACCGCAATCATGGTTCCTAAAGTCAGTTTCCAGTCGATATAAAAAAGATTTCCCAGCAATCCAATAAGTAAAAGAGGATGGAGGAAAATGTCGGCAACGACACGAAGTCCATCTTGAATGATTCTGATGTCATTCAAAATGCGGCTGATAAGTCCGCCGGAGCCTGCATGATAGTTGTTGTGGAAAGAAAGACTCAAACTCATAAACTTCTGCTGCAGTTTTTGACGAATGCTTTGCACGACACATTCGGCAACGTAGTTCATAAGATAAATATGGTAGTACCTGCTCACTGCTGTGATAAGAGCTAGCAGCAGAGCCAACGGGATAAGACGCAAGATGCGTTGGTGATCGGAAGACGAAAGAGCATCGAAAAGATGTTTAGTCAGGAAGGCGATTCCCGATGTAGCTAATGCGTAAGCAATCCCGGTGATGGCGACAATGATGATCGTTTTTCTAAAGGGTTTGAGTTCCGCGATGAGCTTTTTGATTTCAACTTGCATTCTTTATTTCCGATTTGGCGAACCTGTGTGGCTCTCAATGTAGCGTTTCAAGTACTGTCCCGTAAGGCTCTTTTTGGCCTTCATGATGTCTTCTGGGGAGCCCTGCGCTACGATGTTTCCGCCTTTTTTACCTGCTTCTGGGCCGAGGTCAATAACATAATCAGATCCGCGAATCACATCGAGATTGTGTTCCACAACCACAACGCTTCCGCCAGTCTCAATAAGCTTATTAAGGACCTTCATTAGCAAATCGACCTCGCGGAAATGCAGTCCCGTCGTGGGTTCATCAAGAATATACAAAGTCGACTTTTGTTGGACCTGAGAGAGCTCTTTGGCGATTTTAAGGCGTTGAGACTCACCACCGCTCAAAGAGTTTGCTGGTTGACCCAGCTGTAAGTAATCAAGACCGACTTCTTTAAGAACACTCAGAGGCTTGCGGATGTTCGGATGAGCTACGAAAAAATTCATGGCTTCATTGACCGTCATCGACAGAATTTCGTGAATATTTTTATTTTTATACTGAATCTCAAGGATCTCAGGACGGTATTTTTTTCCATCGCAGACGTCACAAGGGATAACCACGTTATCCATGAACATCATGTCGATTTCTTCATAGCCGGTCCCTTTACAAGCAGGGCAACGTCCTCCATCGACATTCAAGCTGAATGTGCCAGGAGTGTAGCCGCGCACCTGGGCTTCTTGAGTTGTCGCCATGATCGAGCGAATGGCATCAAAAGCCTTAAGATAAGTGATCGGAGAACTTCTTGCTGATTTTCCAATCGGAGACTGATCAATCAAGAGTACGTTCTTAATATGCTCAACACCATCAAGGCCTGCATAATCTTGTGCCGGAAGATACTCTAAATCTAAAGCGCGGGCCAAAGCAGGATAAAGAGTTTTTGTGATCAAGGTGGATTTACCAGAACCACTCACACCCGTAACAGAAACCAAACGATTGAGCGGAATAGTCACATCCAAATTTTTGAGATTATGACCTTTGGCCCCTTTAAGTTCCAATTTCACTTTATAAGTTTCCACATCCACGGGGCGAATTACGCGCAAGGGAGCAGAATTTTTCGAAACGAGATAAGGAACCGTGTTTGATTTTTCGTAGTCGTAAAACTCTTCGGTAGTTCCGGCGTAAACGACTTCTCCACCGAGATATCCAGAACCCGGGCCCATTTCAATAATGTGCTCACTGGCTTTGATCACGTCGTGATCATGCTCAACGATAACTAGGGTGTTACCAAGTTCTTTAAGATCTTTAAGAATAGAAATAAGTCGGTCATTGTCGCGAGGATGTAAACCCACGGTAGGCTCATCCAAAACATAAAGAGCTTGCGAAAGTCCCATGCCCAACTGATTTGCCAAAATCAAACGTTGGTATTCGCCACCAGATAAAGTTCTGGTTTCACGGCTTAAAGAAAGATAGTGGACTCCGACACGCATTAAAAACTCAAGACGCGAACGGATCTGTTTTAAAACTTCGCCAGCAACTTCTTGCTGGTGAGGTGTCACTTCCAGTTTTTGGAAAAACTGATGAAGCTCTTCGATCGTAATAGAAGATAGCTCGCTGATATTAGAACTTGCCACCAAAACGTGATTGGCTTCATTGCGCAAACGCGCGCCTTTGCACGTTGGACATAAGAAAGGACTGCGGAAGCGAGAAATGAAAACGCGCACGTGCATTTTGTATTTGATTTGATCCAAATACTCAAACAGCCCTCGAACTCCAAAGAATTCCTTGTTGCCATTCCAAATCACGTCACGGTGTTCTTTAGGAAGATCTTTCCACGGAGTGTGCGTATCAATTTTCGCTTTCTTACAATACGTAAGAAGTTGTTTTTTCTCGTGAGCCGCACTTGGCATCCAAAAAGGACTGAGAGCCCCTTGCGCCAAACTCATATTGGGATTTGGAATTACTTTTTCTTCGTCGATGTCCAACGTGTTCCCGAAACCTTTGCAGGTTGGGCAGGCACCAATAGGAGAGTTAAAACTAAAAAGTCTCGAACTGAGTGGCGGTGGAGTATAACCGCACACAGGACAAGAAGCTTCTTCACTGACTTGAAGACGTTGACCTTCTGTTGTCAGGATTGTCGCTCTTCTTGTCACGAGAGTTGTATTATATTTGATGCTCGCTTCATATGCTTGAGTCAAAGAGTCGGCAATACGTCCGCGCTCATCCTCATTAAAGCTCATACGATCTATCACAAGATAGAAAGTTTCTTTCGGAAGACCTTTTTTAATGGCAGCAGCATCACCGATCTCAATGACAGTGCCCATTTCTTCTTGAGTCAAACCACCAGGATTTGTAGGGACGACCTCGGGAGTTTCTTTTTTAGAAGCTTTTTTCCCGGCCGTTTTTTTCGTGGCTTTGCTTGCAGGCTTTGCTTCAGAAGCTTTAGGTAAATAAATACGAAGATAACCGTCTTGCAAAAGCAACGAGTGAAGTTTCTTTCCTTGAGCGACACGACCCTCTTCGGTGATCTCGACAAGGATATAACCACGTTTACCAGTAAAGCTTTTAATAACTTTGTCCGTGGCCTCCGTCACACTCTCTTTTTCAGTAGGGCAGTGATGGGTAGGACAATAAGACTTTCCGATTTTTTCATAGAGCAAACGAAGATAGTCGATAATTTCGGTGGTCGTTCCCACAGTCGAGCGAGAACTCTTCACCGTATTTTTTTGCTCGATAGAAATTGCCGGAGGAATATTGTTAATACCCTCGATATCCGGCTTTGGTGCTTTATTTAAAAACTGACGAGCATAGTTGGACATGCTCTCAATGAAACGGCGCTGGCCTTCGGCAAAAAGAGTCTCGAAGGCAAGCGATGACTTTCCTGAACCACTGGGTCCGCAAATAACCGTCATAGAGCCAACGGGAATTTTGACCTCAATGTTTTTTAGATTGTTTTGTTTCACCCCCCAGAGGTGAATATCTTTCATTCAGAGAGATCCTGTTTGTAAAAGTCTGTGGCTTCTTCTGCTTTATTTGAAGAGGCTGTGGGTTCTGTTCCTTCAACAAAGGCCTGACGAATAATTTTCTTCGTCGATGCCGAAGCGAGTTTTCCAGTATCGGCATCGATATTAGCAAACACGATTCCTTCCGGCACTGGGAAAGTCATCTGAGGCAGTCCGTCGTGAGCCGCTTTCATGTAATCGACCCAGATAGGTAACGCCGCACGTCCACCAACCTCGCCTTTACCAATGCTCTTCTCTTTGTCAAATCCCACCCAAACGCCTGTCGCGATCTGTGGGCTGTAGCCGATAAACCACGCGTCAAAGTAGTTGTTTGTAGAACCTGTTTTACCAGCGACTTCGCGACCGACAGCGCGGGCACGTCCTCCAGTTCCTCCAGCATCTTCAACAACACCTTTAAGGAGAGTTGTCATCACATATGCCGTTGTTGGACGGATGAGCTGATCGCCATCTTGGAAGAAAATATTTTCGTCTAATTTCGCGTGCTTCGGATCTTTCTTTTTAAGTTCTTCAAGTTTTGCCGGATCATTGACGATTTCAAGATAAGCCTTGCGGCGTTGTTCAAAGTCATCAGAGATCGTTTTAATTTCTTTTTCAAAACGAGTGTCCAAAGAAACATTTTGAATAAGAACTTTTCCATTTGCATCTTCCACTTTGTGGATAAGCAAAGGAGAAATGCGTCTTCCCAAACGGCCAAACTCAGCAAAGGCCTTAGTCATTTCATACAAAGTCACGCTGCTGGAACCTAACGCCAAAGTGAAATCCGGATTCAGAGGAGAGTAAATTCCCAAGCGTCGAGCATAGTCCGTCGCCCAAGGAACTCCCACGTCTTCAATGATTTTCACTGTGGGAATATTCAAAGATTTAACAAGAGCGTTGCGGAAGAGAATGTCTCCACCAAAACTCTTAGAGTGATTCGATGGCTTCCAAACTTTAGGATCGCCCTGTCCTTCAGAATCATCGGCGGCACCACCTTCTTCAAAAACGATAGGAGCATCCATGATCGGAGTTGCCGGAGTGTATCCCTTATCCAAAGCCGATGCATACACAATGGCTTTAAATGCGGAACCTGTTTGGCGAGGCGCTTGAATCGCACGATTGAATTCACTCTTAATGAAATTCGATCCACCCACCATGGCTACGATATCTTGTGAGCCTTGGTCGAAAGAAATCAAAGCACCTTCAACTTGAGGTTCTTGATCCAACTCAAGAGCCAAAAATTTATTGAAATCAGGAAGAGCTTGAGTCGGAGCTTTCTTTTTCGTCGAATTGGCCAAGCGACTTGAAGCAAATTTATCGCCGACAACTTTGACAAGAATCACATCACCCTTTTTGAGAGCTTCGGAAGGTTTTTTGATGGCGGCTAAATCGAAACGAGCTTCCGTGTCGGGTTTACGTGCCCACGTCATCGTTTCCATATCAATAAGCCCCTGAGTTTCAGGAAGGGTGATATAAACCAATCCCGAATCATCATCGACATTCGCTACCACACCTTGAACAGTGTCATTGATCTTGATGTAAGGAGGAAGAAGCGGGTGCTCTTTGGCATCTTTTGCATTTTTAGTAGGAACGATGTCTGCAAATTTTCCCTCAGGAAGGATTGTTCTTTCCGGAGTGAAATCAGAGATCAATTTCTTCTGATTTTCTTTCAAGAACTCTTCAATATCGTCTGCATCAGAAAGATTTTTTAAAGGGCCACGATATCCCTGGCGTTTATCCAATGATTTAAGACCGGCAAGCACGGACTCTTGTGCTGCCATCTGTTTATCAAGATCAAGGCTAGTATAGATACGAAGACCTTTATCAAGAACCATGTCTTCACCAAGTTGCGCCACCAAAAGCTGACGAACTGTTTCTAGGAAGAAAGGAGCATACTCTTCATAGTTTTCACGAACATAAACTTTAACCGGCTCTTTAATTGCGGCTTCCGCTTCGTCTTTCGTGATGTAACCAACATCCGCCATACGACGAAGAACGTAAATCTGTCTTTCTTTCGCTCTGAGAGGATTGCGAACAGGACTGTAACCGCTCGGAGCTTGTGGAAGACCCGCAAGAATTGCCATCTCTGGCAACGTCAACTTATTCACTGTCTTACGATAATAAACTTGGGCGGCTTGCTCGATTCCATGAGCCCCTTGCCCGAAATAAATTTGATTGAGGTAAAGATACAAGATGTCTTCTTTGCTCAAGTTTTTTTCCATCTCAAGAGCCAGAAGCATATCGCGAAGTTTACGAGTCAGAGTTTTTTCAGAAGACAGCAACAAGGTTTTTGCCACCTGCTGAGTGATCGTCGATCCCCCTTGGACAGATCTTCCGGCACGCAAGTTTGCAAGGGCCGCACGGAAAATGGCCTGTGGATTGATACCTTTATGTTCAAAGAATTGATCGTCTTCGGCAGCCAGGAAGGCATTCACTAAATTCTTAGGAATCTTGTCGTAAGCAACCAGAGTTCGTCTTTCACGAAGAAACTCACCGATGCGTTTGCCATGACGATCAAACACTTGGCTAACAAGGAGAGGTTCGTAATCTTTGACGGTGATTAATTGTGGAAGACTAGATTGGACGGATTTAACAATCAGATACGCACTGAGAATTCCAATAAGACCAAGAGCGACAATAAACAGTAAGATCTTCTTTAACACTGGCGGGGGCTCCTTTAATAAGCCCCCATTCTAACAGTGTGATTGGGTAGGGTCTACTATCTATACTAGGCCTTAGGCTGGTTTGACCTTACTTCGTTCCAAGAGATTTTTGAGCATTCTTCGCAGCTGTTTCTACATCACCAGCGCAGCTTGAAGGAAGTCCGTACTTAGCGCGTTCGATGATGCTGATTTGAGCTTCGATTTCACCCGATGCATCGCCCGGAGTGTACTCAGAACTTTTTGATTTAGGAGCTGGACCTAAGGTCATCAATGATTGGTTGGCGCGATTCAATGCCGCCGTCAAGCTGGCTTGTTTTGCGGCCAACGTCTTCAAGTTCTCTTGCAGTTTTGTATAGGCTGCTTGCATTTGAGTTTGAGAACGAGTTCCCAAGTCAATCACGCTTTGAAGAGCGTCGTTTTTCTTCTTAACAGTCGCTTGCTTCATTTCTTCAAGCTGATTGTTAGCCAAAGTTAAGCTGTTTTGAATCTCGTCCAATGAAGATTGAGCATCGCGGATTTGTTTGTCCAAGTCTTCTTGTTTTTGACGAGTTTGTTCATTCAAAGCAATACGTTGTTGATTGAAGTCGTTCATGCAAGTGTTATAGAAATCAATCATTTCTTGCTTCTTCTTCTTAGCTTGAGAGATATGATTTGAGCTAGAGACCGCCGAATTTGAGAATGTTTTTTCGTATTCAGCCTTCATTTTTGCAAGGTCAGCCACACACTTACGTTTACCTGCGCTCTCAGACATCAAGTTTAAAGAGCGGGCTTTATCGCGTTGAAGTTGAGTCAATTGACCGCGCAAGCTCAAAATGTCTGAACCCTTTTTGCGCATAGCTTCTTTAGCTTGGTTTTGGCTGTTGTTGAACTCAGCAATACGCTCGCGCTCTTCTTGATCAAGCTCGACTTCTTTCTTTTTATAATCCTCTTGAGCCTTGGTTAAAGTCTCTTGGATTTTTTGCATCTCTTTATTGTAGTCGTCTTGAAGATTGGCTTTGTCGTCGTTCAACTCAGCCAATTCCTTTTCAGTGTCTTTGATTTCTTTTTGAATACGCTCTTTCTCAGCAAAGTAATCGCGACCATTCATTTGAGGACATGCAGAAGAAAGTCCGGCCGTGCTTCCAGCTGGAACACCAAGAACTGTAGCAAAGGCACCTACTGTATCAAAAGATTCTGATCCAGATTCGTCAGCACAACTGCGGGCTTTAGAAACGCAATTAGAGCTTCCTGACATACCGGCTTTTCTACAAGCTTCACCGATTTTACGAGAGGCTTCGTCGATTTTATCTGTGGCAGCTTTGCAGAGTGACTGCTCTTTTTCTTTGGCTGCGGCAGCGTCTCTAGCTAATAGAATCGCAGCAGTATTAGCATCTGCCGCAGGAGCAGCGGCTGGTGTTTGAGTCGTCGTTGTTGTAGTAGCCGGCGCTGTTGCCTGAGCCGCGAAAGCACCTGAGTGAGGAAGTAGTGCCGCGCTAGCTAGGATGTTGATAAAGATTTTGACAACTGTTCTGTCTGTTTTGCCTGAAATCTTATTCATTTGAGTTCCTCCCCGATGAAAATAGATGATGCAATAGCAGTACCAATTATCGGCAGGTGCGCTCAAAAGGTTTACGTATCAAAATGAGAAAAAGCCCGAGAGGTTCTCCCGGGCTTCAAAAAGTTCTGTCAATTTTTAATTAAACAGCTTGGGCGCTTCCGCAATGAGAGCACTTACGAGCTTTCAAAGGAATAGTTGAAAGACACTCTGGGCATTCTTTGCTGTTCGGTGGTGGTGGAGCTTCTTCTTTCTTAAATCTGTTCGCCATACGCACGATCATGAAGATTGCGAAAGCCACGATCAAAAAGTCGATGATAGCGTTCACGAACAAACCATAATTAACCGTCGCCACACCGGCTTTCTTCGCTTCTTCAAGAGTCGCGTAAGTTTCGCCATTGAGCGCGAGGAAGAGATTTGAGAAATCTACTTTTCCCAAGCCTAAGCTAATGACAGGAGTTAGAACGTCGGCAACAAAAGAAGAAACAATCTTCCCGAAAGCCGCACCGATGATGATACCCACTGCCAAGTCGAGGACATTGCCTCGCATGATAAACGCTTTAAATTCTTTAAACATAGGAAACGTCCTTTCCTGACCTTAGAATTTTGCAACAAGGTTCATTGTAGTTGTAGTTGTCGTATACTTGCCACCTGCTGGAGGCAGATTTTGGTATTGTAATAGGTAAGCGAGCTTCAAAGAGAATATCGAGTTGAGCATGATGTTCAAAGAAGCTTCCGTGTTAGCAAGGTAAGCGTCTGTTTCTGTGAAGTTTGGCAAATACTCTGCCCAGTACTTAAATGACAAAGTTTTATCCAAAGCTTTGTTAAACTCTGTGTATACGCGACCCATGTTATCGTGCTTTGTGCTTCCTGCTGTTGGAAGAGTTTTTTGGTAGCGATAACCGGCCTCGAAGAACCAGTTCATTTCATCGCTCTTAATCACATAGTATTTTAGACCGGCGTCTGTTGAGTCCCTTTGGATGTAACCATTGAAGATATCACTTTCTGCTTTTTGACCG
Organism: Bdellovibrio sp. HCB-110; assembly: GCF_047323225.1. GTDB lineage: Bacteria > Bdellovibrionota > Bdellovibrionia > Bdellovibrionales > Bdellovibrionaceae > Bdellovibrio. The sequence goes on along the minus strand of NZ_CP178750.1, from coordinate 3,985,472 downwards.
ACGTACACACCAAAATAGTCGGTAAGTTCTCTTTCGTAGCGAACTCCGACTTCCCAGTTACGAGCACTTTCAGTTCCTAGAGACGTTGTTTTCAAATAACGACCGAATGCAGTGTAAACATTTTTTTCCTGAGTGTAGACAGTTTTTGCTTTTGCATTGTAGCTTTCGGAATCGTTGTTGCCGCTTACAATAATAGCACCGGCTTCAGCTTCTCCCGTGAAAGGCTCTGCAGAGTAGGCAGACAAGGAAGACAGAATTACACAAACACCCACAACGTACTGGAACATTCTCATGATTAAATCTCCTTTGATTTACAATAAATGACTCTAGTTTCAATTGAACCTGAGTCCAAGAAAAAATTGATGAGTGCGAACACTTTTTTTGCTATTTTGTTTATGAGGTATTGCAACAATGCAAAAGGGTTTTAATTCAGACATCACCGTTCGCGGTCAGAAATATCACATTCAAACAGAAGATTGGGGTTTGCAGAATCCGTTTCTCGTGAGCCGTATTTTTTGTAACGGCGCCGTGATGAAAACAATCAAAACTCCCTACGATACGGTTTTGCGTTTAGGGTCCAATCAGACGGAAGAAGCCATCAAGCTTGCTCTGCGTCGTCAGCACTCCACGATCATTGATACTCTTATGGCGGGCGGAACGCCTTAAAACTCGACTTCGGGCGAGTATTCATCTCTCTTGGTCTTTCATAAGATAGAGAGATGATAGAATTCTCACATGTCTACAAGACTTATCCCGGCCCGGTTCATGCTTTAAAAAATGTGGATCTGCGGATCGACAAAGGCGAGTTCGTTTTTCTAACGGGACCGAGTGGCGCAGGTAAAACTACACTCTTTAAAATGATCTCTGCTTACGATGTGGCGACCTCTGGAGATGTCAAAGTAGCGGGTCACGATCTTCTTTCAATCAAGAATACTCAAATTCCTCTTTTCCGCAGAAAAATCGGCGTGGTCTTTCAAGACTTCAAGCTTCTTAAAGACCGTACTATTTTCGAAAACGTTGCTTTGCCCTTGCAAGTGCGTGGGGATAAAGCCCCCGCAATTCAACGTCGTGTTTACGAAGTCCTAGAACAAGTGGGATTGGCCCATAAACATGATCAATATCCCGATTTTATTTCTGGTGGGGAGCAACAGCGCACGGCGATTGCCCGAGCGATTGTTCATCAACCCGGTGTTTTGATTGCCGATGAGCCAACGGGAAACTTAGATCCTCGCTTGAGCGAAGAGATCATGGATCTTTTAGAGCGCGTTTGCGCCCAAGGAACCACGGTTTTTGTAGCGACTCACGATCATGAAATGGTCAAACGAAGAAACAAAAGAACGTTAGAGCTTCGCGATGGAATGATTGTGGGGGATAAGAAATGAAACGACCCCCGCAAAAAAATTGGGCTCTGAAAATTTCCACTCTTATCGTTGTCACGGCCTGTTTTGTCGTGATGGGTTCGACAGTTCTTCTTTCGCAGAACTTTAAAAATCTTCTGACTCTGTGGGGAGAAGACGTGCAAATGACCGTCTATCTTTCCCAAGATCTTTCAGATAAAGGCCGTCAAGAGATCGAAGAAAAATTGAAAGCCACCGGAAAAGTGGGCGAGATCAAACTGATCACGCAAGAAAAAGCTTTGGGCGATTTCCGTACTCAACTAGCGAGTTATGCTCCAGATATTTCCCAGGATGAAGAGCTTCTGAAGTTAATCCCTTCAAGTTTGCAGGTTCGTTTGGCGGAAGACGTAACCACCGCAGTACAAATGCAGGTTTTGGGTTCGTTGGCAGCTGAGGTCAAAGGCCTTCAAGGTGTCGATGAAGTTAGTTACGGTCAGGATTGGGTTGAAAAATATGCGGCGCTTGTCACAGCTATTGAAACCACGATGCGACTCTTAGGTCTGGTTATTCTTTTAGCCGCGTTGTTTGTAATCTCCAATGCCATCCGTGCATCCATCCAAAATCGCAAAGAAGAAATTGTGGTTCTTGAAATGATCGGAGCGACACCGTCCATGATCCGCAAACCATTTATGATGGAAGGTGCGGTTCTCGGGTTTGGTTCTTCAACATTAGCGATCCTCCTTTGTTTTGCTCTTTATTGGGGAATTAAAAATCTTCTGGTTACAAAATTAAGCTTCCTGCAATTGGGCGAACATCTTCGTTTTATCAGTCCCGTTCTTTTAGTGGTCTTTGTCATTGGTGGAACATGCTTAGGAGCGTTGGCTTCTTATCTTTGCGTACGTCGTTTGAACGATGGATATGCAGGAAGTCAGGGGTAATTTTTTGAAACTCATCCGTGTCCTTTTAGTTTTGGGGTTGTCCATGGCCGTGGGAGCAAATGCTGCCGCTCCGGCTGACGTTGACAACTTAGCCAAAGACTTTGAAGCCACGAAAAAGCGCATTGAAGATGCGGAAGTCAAACAACGCCAGATTCTATCCGCCCTTTATCAGCTCAATAAAAAAATTAAGAAGATTGTCACAGACAAAGGGGAGCTTTCACAACAAAGAGCTTTCCTGGAAGTCAATATTCGCAATCTCACGCAAAAAGTCGAAGACCTGGACCAGCGTTCAAAATCGCAAAGGGCCCTTTTAGCAGAACGCCTCAGAGCGATTTACAAACTTGGTGGCGCGTCCATGGCGCGTTTTCTTTTTTCTTCGTCCAGCTCAGCTTCGTTGGAAAGAAACTTAAAGATCATGGGGATTGTCGCTTCCCGCGATCTGGATCTTATCAAGAATTACGGCCGGGACCTTCAGGACCTGCAAAAAAAACGTAAAACTTTGGCGGCTCGTTTAGAAAGTTTGAAGGGCGTTGAAACGAAGATCGTTGCCCAAGAAAAACAGCTTCGCCGCGAACAAGATCTGAAAGGTAAGATCTTGGACGGCATTCGTAAGAACAAACTCTTTGCGATGAACAAGATCCACGGTCTTCGTGAAAAGTCTCTGCAATATAATATCGACGACGCTGGACTCTTCGATCTTCTTTTTAAACCATCCTTCGCGGATCAAAAAGGGGAGCTTCCCGTTCCACTTCCGGGTGTGGTTACACAAAAATTTGGACTTATGAAAGGGGACGAACACCCTTATACTCTTTCTCACAAGGGAATTTTTATTTCCGCGGCGAAGGGGAGTCCTATTAAGTCGATCTTTGAAGGTCGAGTATCTTATGTGGGTGAACTTCCGGGTTTTGGAACCACGTTGATTGTTGATCATGGCGATCACTACTACAGTGTTTATTCCCACGCTCAAGAAGTGAAAGTGAATACGGGGGACGAGATTACGCAATCTCAAGTCATCGCGCTTGTTGGCGAGGCTCCTCAAGAAAGCAACCCTGGATTGTATTTCGAAATTAGACATTTTTCCGAACCCTACGACCCGCAGCAGTGGATGAAAGGACTCTAACACTATGCAATCACTCAAACGCTACTGGAAAACCTACATCTTGGGAGGCATCCTTCTGGTGACTCTTTTCATCATGGCGGAATCCGGTTTTCAAGTTCGCGCTTTCGCCCAAGAACGCTATGCGGATCTGCAAAACTTCAGCAAAGTTTTAAATCTTATTCAGCAGTACTATGTTGAAGAAGTGAACACGAAGAAACTTGTATACGGAGCGATCAAAGGGATGCTTCGTGAACTTGATCCTCACACGAACTTCATGCCGCCAGAAATGTTCAAAGACTTTGAAACAGAAACAAGCGGAGAGTTCGGTGGATTGGGAATTGAGATCTCCATTCAAAACGGAGTTCTCACAATTATTTCTCCTATCGAAGATGCCCCAGCTTGGGAAGCCGGGATCAAAGCGGGTGATAAAGTTATTGCCGTCGACGGGACAAGCACAAAAGGCATGAGCCTTGTTGAGGCGTCTCAATTGATGCGTGGAAAAAAAGGCAGCAAAGTTATTTTGCGTGTCGTGCGTGATAACGAAGAAAAACCTCGCGACATCACGGTCGTTCGTGGAAGTGTAAAAATCAAGTCGGTGAAATACACGGATTTGGGTGAAGGTTTTGCTTACATCAAAATTACAAGCTTCATCGAGAACACCGCAAAAGACTTGCAAAAAACAATCGAGAAACATGAAAAAGACCACAAAGGTAAAGTGGCAGGATTGTTGATCGACTTGCGCAGAAATCCGGGCGGTCTTTTAGATCAAGCAGTGAAAGTCAGCGATATGTTCCTGAAAGAGGGAACGATCGTCAGCACCATTGGTCGTAATAAAAATGAAAAAGAAGTGGCTGTAGCGACGAAGAAAGGTCAATACACAAACTTCCCAGTTGTGATTCTTGTCAATGAGTACACGGCGAGTGCTAGTGAAATTGTCTCCGGTGCTCTTCAAGATAACAAACGTGCTTTGATTGTCGGTCAACGTACTTTCGGTAAGGGCTCTGTTCAATCTGTTATTAAACTAGGAGATGGCAGTGGCTTGAAACTCACAGTTGCAAGATACTACACACCAAGTGGTGTTTCGATCCAAGCCGAAGGTATTCATCCTGACATTGAAATCGAAGACGTAGATCCAGAGGCATTTGCAAAAGCTATTGTGAAGTCTCCGACAACTCGTGAAGGCGATATCGCAGGTCACTTAAAAGGGGATCGCGAGAAGGCCGAAGAGAAGCTTGACACAAAACAAGGTGCCGAAGAGGGGGCTCTTGCTTGGTGGAAAGATGTGGGCTCGAAAAAAGAAGAAAAGCTTTCTCCGCGCGAGCGTTTGTTTAAAGCAGATTATCAGGCATATCAGGCATTTAGCTACCTGAAGGCGTGGGACACTTTGAAGGTTTTGACGCGCTAGTTATTGCTTCTCACAAATAGAGGCCCTACTCTAGCCGCACAATAAAAGGGTGAGGCAGAGGGGGCCTTTTCTGATGTTGAAAACAGTTGTTTTGCTTCTGGCATTTTGTTCGTTAGCCCAAGCCCACACGGGATTTTCTCGCGGCAACGAACTCTCAGCGACAGCGATCCAAGGACAAGTTCGTGTTATCTGCAGCGGCTTTAATGGCTCAGGCAGCGCTATTTACTCTTGCCGTGATGTGGCTCTTGATCCTCAAGCATATGATTATTTCGTAGGTCCTCAAGACGGTCGCGCGAATAAGATTGAGCTGACAGCAGCTCATGAAGACGGTTCTTCACGTTCAAAATTAGTCGATTACGATGGCGCTCGTGGAAAAAGTCGCGAAGCTTTCAACTTGTGGATTTCCACTCTTTTCCAAAAGCCACTTTTGGAATTTGGGACAAACACAATTCGTTACAGAATTTTTTCAGGAAATAAATTGATCGAGCCTATGGGTGAAGGAACTTTCACGGCCGTCGTAAAACGCGGAGCCGCCCGCACATGTCCAGCAGCTCAGTACAACTCATCAGACATCTCAGACTGCAATTCACAATACTCCATCTGCCAAAAATACTTCGAAGAATACCACAACTGCCAATAACCAAAAGGTACGGACTTACTTTTGGTAGCGCAGTTGCGTTAGAAAGCGTGGCATTGATCTCGCAGTACCCGAGTTCATGCCTAGAAAACCTTTAATCTATACATCTGAATTTCCGTATCACGTTACTGCTCGTTCCAATAACAAGGAGTGGTTCTATCTTCCGATTTCCGAATGTTGGAGAGTCTTCACTTCGAGTTTAGTGGAGATACACCAAAGATTTGGCTTTGAAATCCATGCCTTTGTTCTGATGAGCAACCACTATCATCTTTTAGGGCAATGCTCTCAGGATCATGATCTTGGTGAGGTTATGGCGTGGTTTCAAAAATCCGTAAGCCGTCAAATCAACAAAAAAGCCGGACGAATAAATCATATATTTGGTGGCGCTTACAAAGCAAGTTTGATCAGCCACGATTATCACTATTCTCACGTGTATAAGTATATTGCACGAAATCCCGTAACCGCCGGTTTGTCAGAGACAGTGGAGAACTATCCATTCTCAAGTTTTAATAAACGAATTTCTCAAGGTTGTTTTCCTCCAATTTTGTTTTCGCTGAATTGGAGAGGATGTATACCTAAAGACGACGAAAATTATCTAGCATGGTTGAACACTAAGTTTAACGACGACCTATATTTGTTGTTAAAGAAAGAGTTGAAAAAGACAGTCTTTGAACCAAAAAAGAGAGGGTCCCGAAGGGACCCGTTCTTAACGCAGCAGCACTACCAAAAGTAAGTCCGTACCTTTTACATAACGATGATTGAGAAAGTTTTCTTTGCTGGAACTTTCTCAAGCAAGACGTGGCAACGAACGGAGACGCCATTTGTTTGTGGGACTTCGACGTAAGTTGAAGACGACTGGCTGTCGCCAAGGTCCATGGAATCAACAGGATTTTTCTGTCCTTTCTTCGTAAGAAGAAGAATCTTTTTTCCTGCAACCATTTGTGGCCACAAAGTCGCGTCGCCAACAGGGATGTAGACGCCTGAATCCCCTTGGACAACTTGGCTTGTCATATTTCCAGCGGTATCAACACAGTAGGTGCGCGTTCGCAAAGTTTCCGCTGCGAAAGAGTTTGTCCCCCAAAGTGCGATTGCTAACATGATAAGCTTTTTCATAAATGCTCCGAAGTTCCCGGTTATTTAAATTCCAATTAAAAAGTTTCGCAACGAACTGGATTGCTGTTATTGCAAACAGCTCCGTTCAAAGAAGTTTCACAAGCTTTACGAGCTCTGTATTCTGCTTCAATCAAAGTTGCGCCTTCACCTTTATAAACGTTGTTATAGGCTTTTGCTGTAACTACGCAGATGGCGCCACGAATAGTTGTTCTGCTTGATTCATCACAAACAACTTTTTTGCAGACGGCGGCATTCAAAGAGGTAGCGCAAGCCTGCAAAGCCGTTGTTTCCGCCTCAAGGCGCGTACGACCTTTGCCAAGGTAGACGTTGTTGTAAGCATCAGCGGTTACCATGCATGAGATTTCTTGGAATCTAGGGCGAGAAGAACCACCATTTTCAAGAGTAGAGATACGTTGGTGCAAATCATAAACAATGCGCTCAAGTTCAGAAACGCGATTTTCTAGATTTTGACGGCCGCCTGTGTAGCCTCCGCCACCAATGATTTCTGCTTTAGCAACCGTACAGGCCAAAAGAGTCAGGAATACCAACATCACTTTTTTCATAAGAACGTTCTCCGAAATAGTTGTTAATTTTTGTATCAGCCTCCATTGAGCAAGGACCAAGCCAGCCCTACGGAAAAGCGGCGGAGAGTGTATATAAGTGATTGAAACAACTTAAATTCAGAGGTTTTTAAATAGCAAAGGGTCCCTTATTCTAGAGGGACCCTTTGCAAAGTTCTTAGACAGAGAGGACAGCGAAGGGCGTTCCTATCGTACTCCCGGAGACGCAGCCCCCGAGCTGCTACGAGGAGTTCCTGCACCCGGAGCACCTTCAAAATCATTGATAGATTCGGAGCATGCTTGAACAGCGGCATTGATAGCTCTGATGCCATCCATAGAGCCGGAAAATTCCTCTGCGGTTTTAGCGAGTTGTTCAGAAGAGGTCGCCGTACTTAAAGACGTAAAGCTCCATGTTTTATTCCCAGTGGAAGCTTTAATATGATCTTTGAGACGATCGAGATCTTGTTCAATCACGTCATTGTGGCGCTTTTCAACTTGAGAAGACTGGTTGCCAAAAGCTTTTGCCATCGTGGCGTAGCTTCCCAAGAAGTTCATGCAGCTCTCGGCAGTCTTTGACGACATTTTATTTTTGCCGCCCTCGGCGTTGTAAGCTTTCATCAAGCGATCACAAGAGCGCTTCGTCGCAGTCACGCATTTAAGATCGTTGGAAGCAGGGCTGAGACCTGATCCGCCTGAGGCATTGCCATAACAAACCGTCGAAGCGCGCAGTTTGTTTTTATAGAAACTAGAAGTTCTAGCATACACAGAAGAGCCTGCACTGCCTTTGCTATTAAGAAGGGATTCATTCACCGTCAGAACTTCGCTATCTTCAATTTTTTCAGAGCCCCAGTTCATGTCGTACTGGCTATTTGAATTTTTAGATTTCGCCCAACGTTCCTTGTTGTTGAAACTTGTGCCCGAGTCATTGTTGGCAATTTTAGTTCCATCAAAAGTAAAACTTCCTTTGTAGTACTTTTGCAGGAGTGCAGGATTTGCCTCGAAAGCGTAAGAGGAAGAGGCCACAAGAACGAGCGCAGGAATTACCAGAAATTTCATTTTGACTCCGACTGTTTAAAGATCCCTTTAAGAGTATCTTAAGTGATTGTTTTCACAGTAGTCGAAGCGAACGCATTTAGACCAAATGCCAGGAATATGTGAGGGATTTTTATAAGAAAAGAGCGACCTTGCGGGCCGCTCTTTGGACTTATTCTTCTAAGAGAAAAAGATTAGTTCTGTTCTTCTTTCAAAGATCCAGCTGGAACTTCTTTAATTTTCACAGACTTGTTCAAGAAAGCGATCACTTTCTCTTCTGTGATCATGTAAGTAAGACGGCTAGCTTGTTCAGGGCGGCCGTAGAATTCACGGATGCGTGATTCTTCGATGTTTGTTTGTTGAGCGTACTCAGCAAATTTCGCATCAAGATCTTCTTTTTTGCAGAACAAATCATGTTTCTTCGCAATAGCATCAACTAGGAAAGAAGATTGGATCATCTCAGCCGCAGTTTTTGCGAAATCGCCATCCCATTTCTCAACGTAAGAAGCGAAATCACCTTCGCCCATGCCTTGTTCAGCCATACGCTTTTTGAAGTCTTCAACCAAAGAAGCTTTTTGTTCTTTCATCAAAGAAGGTGGAACTTCAACTGGGTTTTCTTTAACAAGAACTTTCAACAAACGGTTTTTGAAAGCGTCGTCGATACGTTTTTGTTCAGTTTGTTGAAGATCTTCTTCGATAGATTTTTTCAAAGTAGCTAGATCGCTCGGGCCACCCAAAGTTTTCAAGAATTCATCAGTCAACTCAGGCAAAACTTTGGCTTTGATTTCATTCAAAGTCACTTTGAACTCAACTGGTTTACCAGCAAGGTCTACAGAGTGGTATGGATCTGGGAATTTCAAAGAGATCGTTTTAGATTCGCCCGCTTTCATGCCAACAATGCCATCTTCGAAACCTTCGATGAATTGTTTTGCACCAAGCTCAAGGTGGTGATTTTTACCAGAACCGTTTTCAAGTGGAGCTCCACCCATGAAACCTTCGAAATCAATAACCGCGATGTCGCCCATTTTAGCAGCGCGAGCTTCAGTCACAGTTTCGAAAGTAGCGCGAGACGCGCGGATGTTCTCAAGAACTTGATCTACTTTTTTCGCGTCGAATTCGTATTTTTCTTTTTCAACTTCAAGACCTTCGTATTTCTTCAAGTTGATTTCAGGACGCACGTCAAAGTTTGCAGAGAAAGAGAAGTCTTTGTTCTCTGTTGGATCTGCAAATTCAAACTCAGGATAGCTGATCGGCTCAAGTTTGTGCTCTTCTAGAGCTTTTACGTAGTGTTGTTGGATCAAGTCTTGAACCACGTCTTGTTTTACGCGGTCGCCGTAAAGACTTTTGATTGTTGCCAAAGGAGCTTTTCCTTTACGGAATCCTTTGATTGTTACGTCTTTTTGAATGCCATTGAAGATTTTTTGAAAAGCAGTAGAAACTGCAGCAGCAGGAACTTCGACTTTCAACTTTCTGGACAGATTAGAGACTTTTTCTACATTCGATTTCATGTCTGTTTCTCCTAATATAAAACCGATGGATAGTAGAGGAAGGGCTGCCTTAAGGCAACGCTATCGCAGCGCGTAATGCCTATATTTCAGAGGTCAGCGACACTCTAAGAACTTATGAAGCAAGAGATTCACTTTGTGACCGGAAAAGGGGGAGTAGGGAAGTCGGTGATCGCCGCAGCCCTGGCCCTTAAGAAGAGTCGTGAAGGCAAAAAGGTCCTGCTAGTTGAGCTCGGAGATCAGAGCTTTTTTAAGGATTTCTTTGAGCTTCCGTCCGTCGGTTTTCAGCCCACCTCCATTCGAGAAAATCTATCTGTCGCTCTGTGGACAGGAGACGCTTGTCTTCAAGAGTACGCCCGTTATCTCATCAAGGTGGAAACTCTTGCGAAACTCTTTTTTGAAAATGCAGTGATGAAAGCCTTCATCAACGTGGCGCCAGCTTTGCCGGAACTTGCGATCTTGGGAAAAGTGACAAGCGGTCCGCGCAAACATGGCCCTCCTTTGCCATTTGACTGCATTGTGGTTGATGCATTTGCCACAGGACATTTCATTGCATTGTTAGAAGCTCCGAAGGGCATGGCACAGGCCGTTCAGTTTGGTCCGATGGGGGAACAATCGCGCAGTATTGATGCCTGCATTCGCAATGAAGATCTTTGCAAATACCACGTCGTGACTTTGCCTGAAGAACTTCCGGTGAAAGAGGCGTCGGAGTTGTTGCAACGACTGAAAGCCGAGTTTTCAATTTCTGCCGAGTTGATTTTAAATAAAATGATTCAAACGACGATTCCGGAGAAATCACTCAAAGAAGTTCAAGATGAAGATTCAGATCTTGGAAAGTTCGCAGCTTATATCGAGCATCAGTTAACTCACCAATCCGAGATGCGCGAGAAAGTGAAAAAAACCACAGAGAAAATTTTAACAGTGCCGTTGTTCTTTGAAACAAAAGCCTGGGCTCTGGTTGAAAAAATCGCGGGGGCCTTGAAGTGACGCCGAAGATTTTTGAAAATACCAAAATTCTTGTCTGTGTTGGCAGTGGTGGAGTGGGTAAAACCACAGTCGCCGCTTCCTTGGCAGTTCTTGCTGCCAAAGAGGGAAAGAAAGTTTTAGTTCTTACCATTGATCCCGCAAAGCGGTTGGCGCAAACCCTGGGAATTGAAGGCAGCAAAGACATCACCAAAGTTCCTGGTCAGAATTTCAAAGGGGAGCTTTACGCTTCCGTTATTGATCATAAAAAAACTTTTGACGATTTTGTCGCAAGAGCCGCTCAGAAAAATGAAGCCGTTCAGAAAATTTATAAAAATAAATTATACCAACAGCTCTCGACGAACCTAAGCGGTTCGCAAGAGTTTACGGCTCTTGAAAAACTTTATTCTTGTTATGAATCCAAAGAGTTTGACCTGATCATTCTGGATACGCCACCAACGAAACACGCCATTGATTTCTTGCATTCGCCGCAAAAACTTTCAGCCCTCTTTAACGAAGGTGTGGCGAAATGGTTCCGCGATCCCGAAGGAAAAAAATCAGGTTTCTTCGGTCATTTGTTACAAACGGGAACTCGCCAAGTTCTAAAAGTTTTAGAGTCCCTCACGGGTTCAAGCTTCATTCACGAGCTTGGTGATTTTTTTATGAACATCGAGCAGTGGCAGGGGCAGCTTTTAAAGCGCACCGTGGATGTGCATAGAATGCTTGTGTCACCATCGACGCATTTTTGCCTCGTGACTTCTTTTGATCAGGCCAAGCTCAAAGAGGCAGAGTATTTCTCAAAAGAGATCAAAAAGGGCGGTTACCATCTCACAACGGTGGTTTTAAATCGGGTTTTTCCTTACTGGCTAGACCTCCGTTCGGAAGGAAGGTCTCAAAAAGCGCATCAAGATCTTGTGGGCTTGTACTCGCAAATGAGGTCCTACTACAATCAAAGGGATGTTCTTTATCAGAACTTCGAGGCGAATATGAAGAAAGACGCTCGCGTGTTTCGTATTCCTGATCTCGTGAAGGATATTTCCGATCTGTCGGGTTTGGAAGAACTCAGCGGTTTGATTGTAGAAGGGGAAAAGAAAGCATGAAATTGATTTTAGCAGCTTCATTGTTTTTGCTCTCTGGTTGCGCCAGTCTTTTCGGTGATCGTTTGACTGAAGAACAACAAATACAAGTCCAAGTGCAAAGAGCCTCTGAAGAAGCGGAAATTTTAAATGCGGAAAAAGTTTTAGAGAAGGGCCGCTACGAAGAAGCCGGAATTCTCTTCCGTGATTTTCAAGGCCGTCGTTCTCAATCCATTTTCTATCAATCAGCGCGATTGGGCGAGGCGCAGTCTTTAGAAGGTTTGGGTCGTTATCAAGAAGCGGCAGATCTCTATCGTGATATTTATTTGAAAACGTTGAAGCACCAGCCCGAGATTGCCGCGTTGGCGTTGTATCGCATGTCCTTTGCCTATGAAGCATTGGGTGATGATTTGAAAACGGTGGCAGCCCTTCTAGACGCAAAAAGAATCGGTGAGCATCTTCCTGTGGAAGTCGCCCAAGCGGAAATCCCCGCGCGTCTTGCAGCGGTGTATGGTCGTCAAGGTCGCGACGCTGAAGCGATTGCCTATTTGAATGAAGCTGAAAAGGGCATCACCAAAGTGATGGCAGAAAAAGGCCCGCAAGTAAAAGCCGACTGGTTGGCAAAAACTTATGTGCAGATGGGGAGTGTTTCAACGAATCAACTCTCTGCCGATAATTTCTCGGAATTTGCGCAAGGTCAAAAATGGGTGCAAGTGTATTTGATCAAAGCGATGCGCCTTAATGATTCGACCTGGTCACCACGCGCACAGACGAAGTTGCAAGAAACTTACCGCGATCTTTATACGCAGGTTGAATCTGCCAAGACTCGCGAAGTGCAAAATCGTCTGGGCGGAGATCTTTTTGATTTGATGGATCAAGCGGATCTTTATCGACCGATAGCAGGACAAAAGATGAACTCTTATGAGCAAGCATTCTTTGTCTATCTGTCTGAAGTTAGAAAGAAAACTGAAAAACAAATTTACGGAAGCGGCGAGACAATGAGTCTCACGGAAGAGTCCCAAAAGCTTAACAGTCTAAAGCGGTCGGGCCGAGTCAAAGCGGACTCTCTCTTGCCAGAGGAGAAGAAACCCTCTATACCTCTTCCTCCCAAAGTTGTTCCTGAAGAAGATCCGAACTTGTAGGACGGAACAAAGGAGAAATCTATGGCGAAACTAATATTGCACAAACAAACCCTCGCCAATATGAACGAGATTTGCGCGTGGTTTTCTTCAAAAACGGCAAACCTTTCGTATCCCATTTACTCAAGTTACGACATCCGTGATTCGGGTTATAAAATTTCAAACGTCGATGCCAATATTTTTCCGGCGGGATTTAACAACATCTGCCCGACGGACAAGGAAACTTCCATTGGCTTGATGAACAAGTACATCACGAAGCACTACGGGGCGAATGTAAAAAACATTTTACTTGTTACAGAAGAACACACGAACAATGCGTTCTACTGGGAAAACGTGCATACGATTCGCAATTTGATTGAAGCCAGCGACAGAGTAGTGAAGGTCGCAATCCCGCGTGAACTGCCAGAACCTTTGACACTGACAAGCTCTGCGGGCAACGAAGTGATTGTTCACTCGGCTCTTAAAGACGGCGAGCTTCTGAAAACTTTCAAACCGGATCTTATCATCAGCAATAACGATTTCTCGGAAGCTTATGAAGACTGGGCGAAAACGGTGACTGATTTTCCAATGAATCCTCCGCGCGAGCTGGGTTGGTATCAAAGAAAGAAAAGCACGTACTTCAAATACTACAATCAACTTGTGAACGAGTTTGCTGAAATCACAAAGATTGATCCGTTCTTGCTCCGAGTGGAAACAGAACTTTTTGAAAACTTTGATATCGGCGATGAAAACAGCCGCAATGCTTTGGCTGAAAGAGTCGATGCGATGCTCAACCGTTTGCGCGAAGAATACAAAAAACGCGGTATTAACCAAGAACCTTTTGTCTTCGTGAAAAACAACGCAGGAACATACGGCTTGGCCGTGATTCGTGTGGGATCTGGTGCTGAAGTGAAAGAATGGTCTTACAAGTCTCGTAAAAAAATGAAAGCCGCTAAAGGCGGACGTGACGTGGAAGAAGTGATCATTCAAGAAGGTATTCCTTCCATCGTTCAAGCCGACGGAGCGAGTGCTGAACCTGTGATTTATATGATTGGCTGTGAGTTGGCGGGTGGATTCCTCCGAACCCATGCAGAGAAAAGTTCCACAGACAGTTTGAACAGCCCCGGAGCGGTTTACAAGCGTCTGTGTGTTTCAGATCTTGCGATCAACACGCCAGGATGCCCTCAAGAAAACGTTTACGGTTGGACTGCGAAACTGGGCTTGCTGGCGATCGCTCACGAAGCCCAAGAGCTTGGCGCAACTTTCAAGGGTTATCAACCTGTCGGTTGCGGCAAGTAGATGAACGAGGGCCTTGTTAGAAACAAAGGCCCAGTTCAGAAGTAAGATTTCCGTTTTCATCCAATAAAAGAATGCTGTCAGATAAGAAGTTCTTTGGAGTGAAGATCACACTTTGATTCAAAGAACTGCGGCAAGCAGCTCCACCCAAACCAAGTTCACGCAAGTTCAAGTCTTTATCGAAACCAAAATAAGTTTCAACGTTCACAGGTTTAAACGGGTCCCACGCTAAAGAGTAAGTGGTTCCTGCATAATTTAATTGGAACTGTCCGGACGTTGAAAGAGTTCCCTTAACCACTGCAGGCTGTTCATCGGAATCAAAATCCCAAGAAGTACCGCTCACTGTGAAATCACTTTTTGCTGTTCTGTATTCCATAAATGGCAAAGAGCACTCGTTCTTTTGAACAAAGTCAGAGTTCACACGCAACGAAACTAATTTTCCGTCGTTACCAAAGACTACAGATCCAAGATCAGCAACGGAGGCGTTGTCATTGCAATAGAACTTTACATAAGGACGTTCAAAAGGATGACGGCCCGATAAAACGGCGTTGCGAATCACACCGTTTTCAAAAGACAGACGGCTGACGTTCCAAGAACCGGTTGCATCCGTGGAACCTAAAGATAGAGCCAAGCCTTTATACTCAAAACTAGGGAAGTGAAGTTCTTGCAGCAATGCAAGATAAGATTCCTGCGAAAGACCTTGAAGGCCATTGGCATGAATCAAAGCATTGAACGCGCGAATTCTTTCAGAAGTGACTTCAAAAGAAAGACTGTTGATAAATTCACGATAAATCACTTCGTGAATGATCAACGCGGCTTGATTGTCAGCATCCAACTGATTCCACAAAGCGCTGTTCACGATGTAACGAGCCTTGTTCAAAACGGACGGATTTCTTTGGAAGACCACCTGCTCTAGCTTGCAACCCTCAGGCAACGCCACAAGTCCTGCATCTGGAGTTTTCACAAACTCAGTCGCAGAAGTCATGAAAGAAGCAGAGCCCATAAAATCCTGGGTCCACATGCGATAAGTTTTTGCGCGAGCCGGATCCAGGGAGTTTAAGCGAGACAATAAATCCACAGCTTTTTCAACAGCCGTTGTTTTTGCAGAAAGAGCCGGAGTCAAAGCGTGACGTTGAGAAACTTCGTAAAGATCCAAAACCTGCGGTTTCACGTCGCCAGCACAGAAGATCGCAAAGCCCGCATTACCACGGTCATACCAGTTGTTAGCAAACGCCGAAGAAGAAAGAACAAACGCTGCGAAAAAAATCAGAGATTTCATTTTTGCACCTTCGTTACGGGGAAAAGTTGCACATTCAAATTGTATACGTCTGTCTTAGGTCCTTGAGTCATCAAGGTCGCCATTTTGCGACGGAAGTTGCGAATCAAACGTTTCGCCTCAGGGATTTTTTTACGATTCATTGGGAACGTAATGGAAGTGACATCACGAAGATCCAAAGGAACGCGATCCATGTTATCTAGAACTTGCACCAAAGATTGTTTGTGAGAGCGGCGCAAGGATTCAGAAGGAATGTTGTGAGTTGTCTCAAGCTGTTTTTGCGTGACGATGAATTTTCCACCCTCAACATTAAGAAGTCCAAGTCGGCACAATCTTTCGATAGCTGCTTGCGCAACCTCCACCGGAATATTCAAACGATCACCAATCCACGCCGCCGAAGGTTGGAAGGACTTCACGGGAACCAAGGCGAGAATCGCAAAGTGATACCAATCGCAGATCACCGCGAATTCGTCTTCTTTAAGTTGCACCTCAGGCAAAAGTGTTTTCAGTTTTCTTTTATCAAACTCAATCAGACTTTTCAGATGATCATAATCATTGTCAGCCATCCCAAGGCCCTTGATGACCTGGCGACCGATACTCATCGTCATGATACGACGACCGTTGATATAATCGCTCAAACGGCTTGAAGGAATGCCCAGGATTCTCGCGAACTGAGCATTCGTAAGCGCTGGATTTTGAGAGCGACGACGCTGGAATTCATTTAATAAAAATTCTGAGGTTTTGTTCATAGCGTTCGTTTTTTAGTGCGAATGATCTAAAAGAGTCAAAGGCTTAGTGTTCCAGCATAGTTAGAGTGTGTCTCACGTTCTCAATTACCGGTAATTGTGTCTGAAATTTAAGGGGAGAAGAAAAAATTACAAGGGGTTTAGTGCCCTAAGAACCCGACCAAGGGCCGTTTCCACGCTAATATCGCCATGTTATTCTACAGCAAAGAGGGCTCGGGTTTATGAGAAAATTCTACGGCGTGTTTTGTCTTTTTACTGTGTGTTTTGTCGCAGGTTATTCCGTCATCAATTATACAACGGACGAATATCAAGTGAATCGTGATCCTGCTGCCATCAAAAATACTTTCGACTTCTCGCACTTGCGCGGTGAAAAACTTCATGAAGCTGTTAAGCAAAGACTTCTCTCGGGTCTGGAACTTAAAAAAAGTTCTGGTGGAGCCGGAATCAGCTTAGGTCACTTTGTTTTCGTAAATGAAAATGGCGAAAAGAAATTGGCTTGTCAGGAATTTGGTAAAGTTTCTTTGGCGTTTGAAGCAGAAGGTGTTTCTGTTGCGGGCGACAAACCAGTAATGGAAATCGAAGGTCGCTGCGAATTCTCAGCGGACATGGCAAAGATCAATCCACTCTTTTTGCCAGTTTCAAAAATCGTGGGTGAGCGTCCCGGTGACGGTGAGTTTCAATTCAACGAAGGTTCGGCTGTGACGGTTCGTTTTACGAATCTTCCTGAAGAATGGCCACGCACGTGGTTGTTAAAATCCGTGAAACTTGTGGATGAGAAAAACTCTGAAGCTTTAGTGATTGAAAGCGACGAAGTAGCAAGATATCTCGGCCACCCGATGGTTCTTAATTTCTAATTAAATTTCGACGAACTTTCTTTGTTCGTAGTTAAACTCGAGGAGCTTTCCAACCTCGAGGTCGAAAAACCAGCCGTAAATTTTTAACTCATGAGACTTCATTCTTTCTTGAATGAAAGGGAAGCTCATGAGGTTTTCAATCGAAATCAAAATGGCCTTCTTAGCACACGAATTCAATTGATCTTTCAGAGGCGCATTCGGCATTTCTTTGAGTACCTCGATTTTTGCTTCGGCAGCGATTCGAACCCATGAAGAAATAAAGCTAGGTTTTGAGTTGTCGTGAGTTCCGGTAAGAAGAGCGTTGATGCCGCCACATTGTTCGTGACCAAGGACGATGATGTTTTCAACCTTTAAGTTTTTAACTGCAAATTCAACCGCGGAACTCACCCCGTGGAAACCCCCGCCGACTTCATAAGGAGGCACAAGATTAGCTACGTTGCGAATAACAAAGATATCGCCGGGTTTTGCTTGAGTGAGCAGGGCTGGGTCGACGCGCGAGTCGCTACAGCCTATCATCAATGTTTTCGGAGCTTGTCCGCCAGTGTTGAGGTTTTCGTAAAGATCTGTGTCTTTAACAAAGTATTTGTTTTGGAATTTATGAAAACCGTCGACTAGCTTTTTAACTTCATCAGACATAAAATAACCCTCAAGAATTTTATAATTCATGAGGGTTTCTTTGTTGATCAATTATTGCAAAAAATGATTAGGCGTGTTGTTTCGCGATTTCTACGAAAGTACGCACCATCACACCAGAAGCCCCTTTTTTAGGGCAGTATGGAAGACGGTTGCCCACAGCCCAGCCAGTACCTGCGATATCGAAGTGCGCCCAAGGAATGCCTTCACCTACGAATTGCTCAAGGAACGCTGCTGCTGTTGCAGAACCAGCGCCTTTGCCCGCAGAGATATTAGAAAGATCAGCGTATGTGCCTTTCATATCTTTCACGTGGAAATCAACAAGTGGCATGTTCCATACCCACTCACCAGACTCACCAGCCGCTTTTTCAACTTTATTTTTCAAAGCAGAATTGCGAGTGAAGTAACCCGTGTGTGTGTTGCCAAGAGCAACAACCATCGCACCAGTCAAAGTCGCAGCGTCGATGATCACTTGTGGCTCAAGTTCTGTTGCGTAAGAAAGTGCGTCCGCCAAGATCAAACGACCTTCAGCATCTGTGTTGTTCACTTCGAATGTCTTACCATTGCGAGCTGTGTGAACGTCACCTGGCTTCGTCGCCTCAGGACCCACAAGGTTTTCAGTTGAAGCAACAAGGCCGACAGCATTGATTTTCAATTTCAATTTCGCAATCGCAAGCAATGTTCCGATAACGTTTGCGCCACCGCACATGTCGAATTTCATTTCTTCCATGCCGGCAGAAGGCTTAATAGAAATACCGCCGCAGTCAAAAGTAAGACCTTTACCTACGAACACAACAGGCTTTTTAGAAGCCGCAGCACCTTTGTATTCCATGATGATGAAACGTGGCTCTTGCGCAGAACCATTAGACACGCCCAAAAGGCCGCCCATTTTTTCTTTTTTAATACGCGCTTTGTCCCAAACTGTGACTTTAAGACCCGTGCCTTTAGCCGCATCAACAGCTGAATTAGCAAGGATTGTCGGAGTCATCAAGTTGCCTGGAAGATCGCCCAAACGACGAGAGAAGTTTGTGCAAGTTGCAAGGATGACACCTTCGTTGAAAGCCGCTTTAGCCGCTTTGTCGGCAGCAAGTTTAGTTACAACGTGAATGTCGATTTCTTTTTCTTCTTTTTTACCAGACATCAATTCGTTGAATACATATGAAGTCAGGAGCAAACCTTCAACAGCCGCTTTCATGAAGTCAGCAGCATCTTTTTTGCTAGTTGTGATGCCATCAAAGTGCAAAGCCGCTTCTTTAGCGCCCAAAGCTTTCACCGCTTCAAAAGCTGTTGCCATAGATTGACGAACGCTTTCGTGGTCGATTTGGTTTTCTTTGCCAAGACCTACGACGATCACGTGGCGGAAACCTTTGTAGTTCATTTCGCGGAAAGTAACCGCTTCTTGGTGCTTACCAGTGATGGATTTTTCTTCCAAACAAGCAGCTAGTTTTTTGTTGAGCTCAGAATGAGTCACTTTTGCGAGCTTATCTTTTTGAGAAGATGACTTAGAAAACACGACCAAAGCCGGGCTAGTCAGTGTTTCGATGTCTTTATTGAGCAAGTTGAAAGCCATATGAACCCCTTAATATGATTCGGTTTTGTGAAACGTTAATAGATGTAGCACAGCAGTTTTACGGGTCAAAGGCTTTTTGATAAAGTCTTGCCTAAGTATTCCGATAGGTAGCACAGAATGACACCTCAATCACAACCACAGGAGACAGCAGTGGCACTCATTCCATACGTCATAGAGCAGACCTCAAAGGGTGAAAGATCATACGACATCTACTCCCGCCTTTTAAAAGACCGTATCGTGATCCTTGGATCACAGGTGACGGATGAGGTTGCTAACGCGATTATCGCGCAATTTCTTTTCCTTGAAGTGGATAATCCAGAAAAAGACATCCATCTCTATATCAACTCTCCTGGTGGTAGCGTTTCTGCAGGTCTTGCGATCTACGATATTATGCAATTCGTAAAGTGCGATGTGGCAACATATTGTATGGGTATGGCCGCGAGCATGGGTTCTCTTTTGCTCACTGCGGGTACGAAAGGAAAGCGTTACAGCCTTCCGAACACTCGTATTATGATCCATCAACCGCTCCTTGCTGGAGGCGGCTTGTCAGGTCAGGTTACTGATATCGAAATTCATGCAAGAGAGTTGCTTAAAACAAAAGAAAAACTCACTCGCATTTATGAAACGCACACAGGCAAACCTTATGATTTCTTGAGAGAGCAGATGGAAAGGGATAACTTCATGGACCCTTACCAAGCAAAAGAATTCGGGTTGCTTGACCACGTTGTTGAATCTCGTAAAGCGAAAAAAGGATAATAGCCGATGACAACTAAAGATACTAACGGCGCATTGAGATGCAGCTTCTGCGGCAAAGGCCAAAAAGAAGTTAAGAAGCTGATTGCAGGCCCAGGCGTTTACATCTGTGATGAGTGTATTGATCTATGCAATGACATCATTGACGAGGAAAAAGAGCGCGAGACGGCGGTCAAAGGAACGTTCAAAGTTCCAAAACCTTCCGATATCAAAACGTATCTTGATGACTATGTGATCGGCCAAGTGCAAGCCAAGAAAACTTTGGCGGTTGCGGTTCACAATCACTATAAACGTGTGAACTCTATGTCGACAGGAACTAAAAAGAGTGTTGACGTAGAAATGCAAAAATCTAACATCTTGCTTATTGGTCCAACGGGATCTGGTAAGACGTTGCTTGCACAAACTATTGCGAAAATTTTGAATGTGCCATTTGCGATGGCGGATGCGACGACTTTGACGGAAGCCGGTTACGTCGGTGAAGACGTTGAAAACGTCGTATTGAATCTTCTGCAAGCGGCGGACTATGACGTAGAAAAAGCTCAGCGTGGCGTTATCTACGTGGACGAGATCGACAAGATCTCTCGTAAATCTGAAAACCCATCTATCACGCGTGACGTGAGTGGTGAGGGTGTTCAGCAAGCTCTTTTGAAAATTCTTGAAGGCACGGTTGCAAATCTTCCGCCAAAAGGTGGACGTAAACATCCGCAACAAGAATTCATCCAAGTGGACACGACAAACATTTTGTTCATCGTGGGTGGAGCTTTCGTAGGTCTGGATAAGATCATCGACAACAGAACTTCAAATAAAACAATGGGTATCGCTGCCGACATCCGCACTTCTGAAGAAGTGGAAAAGAGCTCGAACCTTCTTGCGAAGGTGGAGCCGGATGACCTTTCTAAATTCGGTTTGATCCCAGAGTTCATCGGTCGTTTGCCTGCGATTGCGGTGCTTGCACCACTGGATGAAGAAGCTTTGATGGATATCTTGGTCAGACCAAAAAATGCCATCACAAAACAATACCAAAAGCTTTTCAGCTTTGAAGGTGTTGAGTTGAAGTTTACGGACAAAGCTCTTCGTGCGGTAGCGCAAATGGCTTTGAAACGTAAAACAGGAGCCCGCGGTCTGCGCGGTGTTCTTGAGACGGCGATGCTGGATATCATGTACGACATTCCTTCGAAATCAAACGTGAAGGAAGTTGTGATCGACGAAAATGTGATCAACGATGGTGCACAGCCAATGTTGGTTTACAAAACGGATGAAGAAATCCAGGCTGAAGAAGAAGCTAAAAAGAAATCTTCCGCTTAGGAATTGAATTTTGAAAATTAGAAATTCAACAAAAAGCCCAAGAGAGATCTTGGGCTTTTTGTTTTTGGCTTTATTGAGTCACTTCTTCGAAAGAAGTTTCCAGAATTTTCCCCGTCAGTGAGTTTTCAAAAGTCATGTTGTACAAGGACGTCGTATACGTGCAGGACATTTTTGGAAATCGCGGGAGGCATCCCGGAGGCAAGGTATGAGTTTCTGTTTTTACAAGAGTGATCGCCGTGCGCTGCCACTTGTGCAAAGTTAAAAACTCGGCACCAAACTGCCCGTATCGGCTAGGATCATAGCTGTAGGCGTGATTGAAGATCACTCTAAAGTGCATCAAAGGAACAGATGTCGGAAGGCTGTTGGGGCGGAACCCTGCTGTTAAATCTGAAAGCGATAAAACCAATTCAGGATTTTTATAGGCAGCCAGAGGTGTGTTTTCGATTGCTGGCGAGACCAAGTTTAAAATAATCAGACCATTGGTGGCACGTGATGTCACATCGAACTTCAATGTGAGACCTTGGGGCGCGCAAGCGGGATCTTGCATGAAAATTTCAGCGCTCTTCAGAGTGTCATGATCGTAAGTGGGTGTGATGGATTTCATCCCACCGATCCAACATTTGAAAGTGTTGTGGGCTTCGTGCTCGGAAGCGGGTCTTTGCGCAGAGGGTCCTCTTAAAGGAAAGGCCGGCATAGATTTAATTGCAAGGTCGACTGTGGCTTGAGCCATCA
The DNA here is from genome assembly GCF_047323225.1 of Bdellovibrio sp. HCB-110. Lineage (GTDB taxonomy): Bacteria > Bdellovibrionota > Bdellovibrionia > Bdellovibrionales > Bdellovibrionaceae > Bdellovibrio. The sequence continues at coordinate 3,963,524 of NZ_CP178750.1, read as the reverse complement.
AGGGTGCAAAGCTAAGTGCAAGAGTCATTAGTATTGATTTCATAGGATCTCCTTTTCATCGGCTCCAGAACTAATAAAACTTGACCCAAAAGATAATATGATTTTTAAAAGGGTCAAAATATGACCTCTTTGGCGGTCGTTTTTAAGGGTGGGGTCAATGCTGGAACAAAAAAGAATCCAAAGTCTTTTGAAGAAACTCATGAAACAAAAGAGTCTGACTTATGAATCCATTGCGCAAAAACTGCGTCTATCTCCGGCTACAATTAAACGTCGTCTTAACAGTGATGATCTCACAATTTCTCAGCTTTCAGATTTTTGTAGCGTGCTGGAAATTTCCCTTTATGACTTTTTAGATATGAGCAAAGAGCAAACAGTGAAGGTTCATCTTTTCACGGAAGAACAAGAGCGAGTTCTTTCGCGCGATTTGAATTACATGCTTCTCTTTAGAAATACTTTATTGGGGCTTAGTTATGAGGTCCACAAACAGCATCTACATTTTTCCGATAAAGAAATGCGAAAAGCTCTGCGTGAACTTGAGAGTGTCGAACTTGTTCGAGTCATGCCGGGGGATCGTATCGTAGCTCTTGTGCATTATCCGTTTAAGTGGAGGAGGGGCGGGAAGCTTGAAGCCGCTTACAACGAACGTATTCATCAGTCCATCATGGCTCGGTCCCGTCATTTTTTAGATAAGCGCGATGAACTCAAGAACAACCTCAATAATTTTCAGGCTTTTGAATTTTTGTTGTCTCAGGAGTCTTTGCAGAACTTCTGTGCCGAATTAGGGGACGTGTACAAGAAGTACAGCGGGCTTTCACAAATGTATTTGAAACAAAAAAACCCTCAAGCAGAAGTCGTCTCTGGAATATTGATGGTGGATCGTTTTTCGATTTGGCAGGAGCCCAGTTCACCTGGGCTTCCTCAATAAGTCAGAATCAATGCGCTGCTTGTTTGTCGGGATCTAGATTCCACAGAGGTTTGTCGGTTTCCATATCCACTGGCACAGAGTAGTTTTCATGGACAATCAGCCATTTGCCATTCTCTTTTCTAAAGCAGACGGTTTGGCGTACCCACATATCCATTTTTTCGTCCTTAGTCGTTGTGCCGGTCATATGTGATAAGAAATGGCAGAACGCCGTATCGCCACTGGCTCCGATTTGAAGATCGCGGATTTTGCAGGAGGTTTGCCCCTTCATGCCCGTCACGTACTGGTTCCAGTTTTTTCTGTAAGCGTCTCTGCCAACGACCTGCAAAGGTGGCATAATGTCGAAAGCGACGACATCGGGGGCGTAAAAAGACATGATCTCTTCCAGATTCCGAGCGTCGAAAGCTTTATTAAAACGTTCGACAATTTGTTGAATCTCCGACTCTTCAGTGGTCATAGAGCCGCGTCTTTTTTCAGGCGACGGTGTAGTTTGTAATGCCATGGGATTCTCCTTTTTTAAATTTAGAAGAATCATCTTGGACATTGGTTTGCATTTCAATTTGCGGTCCTAAAAAACATTTCGGTGATGAGACGCCTTTGTTGATTTACACCACTTCGGTCGAAGATCGTTGAGAATAGACTAAGTAGATCACCACCAATATGTTAACAAACGTAATCCCCAGCTTTATCCACGAGAACCTTTCAAAGAGTTCGTAAAATTCATAGGGAAGATAAATTCCGCCAGAAATAATTCCCAACCAGCGAGCCCATGAACGCGCGTTCCAAAGACCATAGGCTTCAATAAAACGAAGTGAAGAATATGCGACGATTCCTAAGGCCAGCCACATGATTTTTTGATCGGTCACTCCCGAGAGAAATTGCCCCAGGGCTTTAGGGTAATGATGATGAGGATTTAATCCCGCATGGGCTGAAAAGATATTTCCGAAGTGCTGAATATGCCGATGCAGATATTCCAAAAGGCCCAAACCCGCCAGCAGCACAATAAGGCCCTTGGCGGCTTCAGTAAGAGCAATAAGGCGAAGGCCTGACATGAATTCTCCTGAAAGGGATTAATTCACTAAGCCTAGCTCTTTTAATTTATTTATCAAGGAGATCGGCATGGAGTGCTCACCGATACGTTGCCCGTCAGGATCAGGCTCGGTGCACGAAGTTCCTGCCACATTACAACGATTCACGACATTGCATTGTTGTCCGGGTTTTTCAATCAGACTTGGCGGATAACCGCGAACGAGAATACCAAAGACTTCCCCTTTGGAGTTCAGCATCGGAGAGCCCGAGTTTCCCTGAAAACTATGAACATTGGATCTGTCATAAGTTGCTTCATTGGAAAGAATGTGTCCCGTGCTGATAGTTTTTGGCGCGCCAAGGGGATGACCCAGGATCGTCACCTTGTCTCCAGGAAGAGGGCGTGCGTTTGTCAGCTTGAATGGAATTCTGTCTTTCACGATCTTCTTAAGTTTAATAATCGCGAAGTCGTCCTTAAAATCAATGACAGTGGGACTTACGGGAATACTTGTGTGAGCCGCGTGAATGATTTTTTCACAAGCATAAATATTCTCTGAAGGAATCCCCGTGGTTTTAATTCGGCCTTGCGAGTCCGCCTCAAAATCAAAGTACCAGGAAAAATCCGTGCAATAAGAATTAGCTTCATCACGAACTTCATCAAAAGTGACAGCACAATGTCCCGCCGTCATCAAAAGATCCGGGGCAATAAGAAAGCCCGTGCACGAAACATGAAAGCTCGGCTGGCTAGCAAATCTTTCTGAAGGGCAGAGGTACTGAGTTTCCGTCAGAGGAAAAGTCACAAGATCTTTTGTTCCCGGAACAGTCTTAGAGTCCTCAATAAAGTTATTAGGGACCAGAACCGCGACAGAGCGAGAAAGAGTATAGTGCGAGTGCGACGGAGAAAGCAGTTGGCGATTGTCCGTGCCATAAACGGCGGCCACGGCGTTGAGGGAAAATAGCAGGGAAAACAAAAAGATCTTTTTCATAATGGCCCCCTTATACCCTGATGCTCAGAGCATCTCCATATTCGCGGGCCTATTTATAAAAATGATAGGATCGCCAGGCGAGTCTCGCAGGCGCTCGTGTCGATCATGAGTGATGACTTCGAAGATTATGCATATTTAATGATGCATTATTATTTTTAGAATCTCTTACATGGTTCTTAGAAAACTCCTCTGTAAAACAACACAGCCGGAGTTTTCTTATTTAATCTTAAAAAGGGCTTTCATAAACTCTCTCGTAAGCGGGGGAAAGTATGAAAGAGCAAGTTATTGCTGCCATGCTGACTCTGTCTTTGGCTCTTGGTTTTATTTACTCCATCGAAGTTTTAGCACAAACAAACCGAACTGCTGAAAAATCCTGTCATGAGGATTTGCAGAAGTATTGCCAAAACACAGAGGCAGGCGATGCATTGAAAACGGATTGTGATTGTCGTGATGAAGTTAAACTTTTAGTGCGGAATAGATAATCTTAAAGACAAGTCGGGCTCTATCTTGAGTTTGTGAGGCAAATTGATTCCTTCGCGATTGAGTGTCTTGTTGATCCAAGACACTTCTGTGCGTGAGGCTTTTTTAAGCTGAAACTTTTGCAGTCTTAAAGGCACTAACTTCAGATCTGCGAGTTTTCCGGTTTCGGAATCCAGTTCGACGAAATACATCACGGAAAGTTCCGAATGAAAATTCTCGTAACCACCGATTCCTTCGTAGTCGTTTAAAAAGTCTCCACAACCGTATAAAATCAATTTGCCATCGTGAATCTCAAAACCCTTGGCGTGATGGGAAGAGTGTCCATAGACCACATCAACCTCCGCCTCATCAATCAGATGTCGCGCAAACCATGCCTCATTTGGCGCCACTTCATAGCCCCAGTTTTCTCCCCAGTGGATAGAGAGGACAATCAAGTCCCGAGGGTGTTTGTAGGACTGAATATGATTCCTTAAATTTTTAATGGCGGCATTATCAAGAGTCTTTAGAAGATTCACCCCACCACCACTAGCTGTCGCATCCCAAGCGATGGGAACACCGCTGGATTCCGTCGCAAAGGAAAAAACAAGGACGCGACCACGATCTCCAAAATCCAAGATGGCCGGCTGTGAGGCTTCGTTTCTGTTTGCGCCTGCGCCGCACGTTTTTAGATCGGCTTTGCGAAGACATTGCAGAGTTTCCTGAAGTCCCGACAGACTCCAATCCAGAACGTGGTTGTTGGCGAGAGAACAGACATCAATCCCCGCCTTCTTGAGGCAGGCAACATTGTCCGGGTGCATGCGATAGTTGATTCCCTTATTCAGCCACTGTTCTGAAGACGTAATGCTCGTTTCTAAATTCACAATCCATGCATCGGGTTTGTTCATACGAACTTCATGAAGTGCTTCACCCCAAATATAGTTCCACGGCACGTGACGGGGAATGGGTCCGTTTTTTACTTCTGCAAGATGAACATAGTCGGTGGCATCTTTCACGTAGGATTCATGCAGAGTGGGCTCTGAGGGATGGGCGAGAATCTGGTCGATACCTCGACCGGTCATCACGTCACCACAAAGTAATAAAGAAATATTTCGCTTTTCCATTAGACATTCGTTTCAGGTGGACGAGGTTGTGACCGCGATCGCAAGATTTCTACGACTTCTTCATCACTCACCTGAGCGAAGTCGACAAAAAACTGGCTCACAGCATAGAATGAGTCGCTGTCTTCTAAAACCACCAGCTCATCAATCAAAGGGCGAAGGGCTTCGGCTGTGTCATGAGAAATGGCGGCCGCGGCAACAATCACTTTTTTGGGTTTGTGTGTTTTCACTTCATGGACGGCGCCAAAGACAGTGGCTCCTGTCGCAATACCGTCGTCGACGATGATGACGATGCGATCCTGATAATTCACAGAGCCTATCTGAAATTTTTCCTGACGTTTTTTAAGGATCCTCAACTGCTCTTGGGCCGCGGCCTCAATATAGGAGTTGCGAACGCTCAGATAATCAATCACACGGGAGTTTCGAAAGATATTTCCACTTAAACCCACAGAGCCAATAGCAAGTTCTTCTTGAGCAGGGGCGGGGATCTTGTGAACAAGGATTGCACTCAATTCCCCGTGAAGGCCTTCGGCGATAATTTTCGCCATCGGCATGGCACCCCGAGGAATACCAAGCACCAAGGGATTTTTATCGCGATAGGAACTGAGTTTCTTAAGAAGAAGCCTTGCGGCCTCCTCTCGATTTTGAAAAATCATAAAGTCCACCTTTACTCATCGTACTCTTTTGATAAAAAGACATACGATGTATTTCCGCAAAGGAATTTCGGACTTTATTCTTGTTTAAACCTTAGTGGCTATCAGGTTTTGTTTTCTCTTCTTTTTTATTTTCTCTCTCAGCACGACGAGCTTTATGTTCGTCTCGGCTCGCTTTAACAAGTTTCGCTGTCGCCGCGTCCAAAGGTTTATCTACTTCTTCTAAGACTTTTGCGATGCGATTGATGTTGGAAACATAATCTGTGATGAAGATCTGGTTTGTATCCATAGAGATGTTCATTTCGCCATCTTTAGATGGAAGAATGCGCAAGTCGCGGTTGATGTTTGCTACCGGAACATACTTTGCTTTGTAAACCCATGTGTACATTCTCTCTGGCTTTAAGGAAGGCTTTTCAGAGCTGACTTCGATAAGATCTCTTTGAATATTGCGAGCCGACTTAACGATCATCGTGTCGCCTTGTTTGCTGATCGCAAAGCCATTGATCGCCAGAGCCGAAGAAAGTTGATTGAAGGCTTCATCCACAGTGATGGCCTCTTGATTGAACATAGAGACTCTGCCGCGCACTCCAGGGTCGATAACGAATTTCTGTCCTGAGGCCTTTGAGTAGATCTCGATGATCTTAAGTAGTTCTTCGTTATTGAAATACCATTTAATTTTTTCTTCAGCGTGAGCAAAAGAAAGAGCAAAAATAATCACAAGAGCTGAAACGAACTTCATACAAACTCCTTTTTGTGTTTGGTGGAAATAAGTCCATCACAACACAAAAAGATGTGACAAATATAAACCTGGGAGCTGGACCTCAAAAGGCAGGCGCAGTTCCAAAAAGGAACTAAGAAGGCTGAATGGAAAGATCTTTTTTCAGCATGTCTCCCAGTAAATGGAAGTCGACAGGCTTACTAAGAAAACGTGTGGCACCTAAGTTGTCTGCTTTAATGCGAAACTCTGGGGATTCGTAAGCGCTCACCATATAGAACGGAATTTTACCATTCATCTCGTGAACTTTTTGAAGAAGTTCAAAGCCATCCATATCGGGCATATTGATGTCTGAAAGGATGAGATCCACAGGTGGGATGTCTTTGCGTTCTAAATAACGAAGGCAATCGGGCGCATTCAAAAAGGAAATAAGATTCAAATTGCCGACGTTAGCAAAAAGCTTTTTGAACTTCAGTTTGTAAAGAAGATGAGTGTCTGCCTCATCGTCAACGATCACAATATGAATCATGGATTTGGTCTCTCATGTACAAGTGGTAAAGCCATGACAAACTCAGTCCATTGGCCGAACTCACTTGTATACTTTAAGGTGCCACCATGTTTCTGTGCAATATTAAAAGCAACAGTCAGACCAAGACCAGCCCCTTCGCCTGCGGCCTTTGTTGTTAAAAACGGATCAAATATTTTTTCACCAAGAATGGCAGGGATGCCGACACCGTTATCGCGGATCGAGATTTCGACCATGTCTCCACGCACGGCTGTGGAAAGCGTCAGCTCAGGTTCAAAGTTTTTATTGGTAAGAACCTTTTTTTCCAGAGCATGAATAGCATTGTCGACGATGTTAGAAAGTGCTCGTAGCAGGGATGTGGCATAGACAGGGGCTGCAACATTGTCCCCCAGGCGATAGGTCACCTTTGGTGGAACATAGCTTGAACCCAAGGCTCTTGTTGAGATCGTTTCTTGATAAGCGCGTTTCAGAATCTCGTTGATGTCTGTGCTTTCCAAAACATCACTGTCATAACCCGACAAGATCTGCATGGAGCGCACGATTTGATCAATGCGTTGACTGTGTTTCAAAACAACGCGGCTGATTTCACGAACCTCTTCAATGTTTTCAGAGTCCGTCAAAAGCTCACTGAAATTAAGAACGAAGTTCAATGGATTGCGGATCTCATGGGCAACACTGGCAGTGAGACTTCCCAAGGAAGCCAAACGTTCTTGCGCAACCAAAGTGGCTTGCATGCGCTTGATCTGCAACATCGCCTTTTCCAGGCTTTCGTTTTTAGTCGTCAACTGGCGCGTGCGATCCGTGACCTTTTGCTCAAGAGCTTGATTCAAAGCCTCCAGTTTTTGGTTGGCCTCTAAAAGCTCTGAACGGAACAAGTTGATGGAGGCGACAAGAACATCCAGCTCATCTTCACCACGGTGATGGGGACGATGAAGTTTAAGATCTTCGTTGGCTCTGCCGCGATTGGTTTTTAAGTACTCCGCGATCTGCTGGATATGCACAACCAGGATTTGATTGAAGATGAAATACAAGAAGAAAACGACAACCATGGTCTTCGCCGCTTGGCGAATGAAAATCCAAATCGCTTCCTGGAAATACTTTTCGCGCAAAGACCGGACATCCAACTCCACATCCAGAGTACCCAGGATTTCGTTGGTATTTTTGTGGTAAATATCAAAGCGTTTGTGGCTCTCTTCTGTTGGATCTGTTTTACCGGATTCGTAGATAGTTTTGTTATCTGCCACAAGACGTAAGTAGCTAACACCTTGAAGTCGGCTCAACCCATCCAACTGAATTTCGAGCAGTCTGGTGTCATAAGACCATAGATGTTCGGCCATAGAGTCGAGGTAGGAATTTTTGATAATGGCGAAGTTATTTTGTAGTTTGTCAAAGTCACGCTGGTAGTCCATAAGAAGCTGAAACGCCGTTAAAATGAGCGTGGCAAAAGAACTCACAGCCCATGTAGCAATGAGAAGCTTTAGAGAGAGAGAATTTCTGCGGAACCAGCGTCTGGAATCTCTAGGTGTCACAGTGCACTTATCGAACAATTTGGACAAAAAGGGCACGAAAATCTGACTCCTGGAAATTACAATTAGGAAAGATTCTCAAATTCCGACACAAATAAGAATACTTTTCGGGTAGCATTAACCTCTTTTATGATGCCTAAAATGTGAGCAAATTGGACTCGTGGCAAGGGCCAGAACTCTTTTTTTTCCCAATATATTTACTTCCCAGTAATCGTACACATAGTTAGACTTAATGAAGGAATAGCGAAGGTTGGATACGGATATTTAACCGATGCAGATCCGGCTTGTGTCCTAAGCACAAGTAAGCTCGTTAACCCACAGGGAGGGAGAGGATATGAGCGAGGGAAAAGTACAACAACTACCACTTTTGCCCCTAAGAGACCTCATCATTTTTCCACATATGATGATGCCTTTGTTTGTAGGTCGTGAGAAGAGCATCAACGCTCTAGAAGAAGCGATGAGCAAACAGACCGATATTGTTTTGTCGGCTCAAAAAGACGCAAAAACCAACAATCCCGAACCCAAAGACATCTTTGCTATCGGTACTGTGGGAACAATCATTCAACTTTTGCGCTTGCCTGATGGAACTGTGAAAGTTCTTGTAGAAGGCAAACGTCGTGTAAAGATTAAGAATTTCTTAAACAACGATAACTTCTTCATGGTTTCTTGTGAACCTTTAGACGAAGACCCAACGAATATCGTTGAAGCTCAAGCGTTGGTTCGTTCAGTGAAGTCAACTTTTGAGACTTACGTGAAATTGAATAAACGAATTCCACCAGAAATTTTGATGCGTGTTTCTACCATCGAAAATCCTGGTGAACTTGCGGATATTATTGTCGCGCAACTCAACTTGAAACTTGAAGACAAACAAACTGTTTTGGAGATCGTAGATCCTTCAAAACGTTTGGAGCATTTGCTCAACCTCATGACAGGTGAGATCGAAATTCTCGAAGTGGAGAAGAAGATCCGCACTCGCGTGAAAAAGCAAATGGAGCGCTCGCAAAAAGAGTACTACCTCAACGAACAAATGCAGGCCATTCAGAAAGAACTTGGTGAGAAAGACGATTACCAAGCTGAATTGCAAGACCTTGAGGTAAAAACTAAGAATAAGAAAATGAGCCAAGAAGCCAAAGACAAGGTCATGAAAGAGATTAAAAAACTCAAAATGATGTCGCCTATGTCTGCGGAAGCAACAGTCGTGCGTAACTACATCGACTGGGTTCTTTCTCTTCCTTGGTATGATTTCAATGAAGAAAAACATGATCTCAAGAACGCTCAGCGCATCCTTGATGATGATCACTGGGGTCTTGAGAAAGTAAAAGACCGTATCCTTGAATACCTTGCCGTTCTTTCGATTTCGAAAGACATGAAGGGTCCTATCCTTTGTTTGGCAGGTCCTCCAGGGGTTGGTAAAACGTCACTTGCAAGATCGATTGCAGAATCTTTGAATCGTCCGTTTGCCAGAATTTCTCTGGGCGGCGTGAGAGATGAAGCCGAGATCCGCGGTCACAGAAAAACTTACGTGGGCGCGATGCCAGGTAAAATCCTGCAAGCTCTTCGTAAAGTAGATAAAGGAAATCCACTTGTTCTTCTTGATGAGATCGACAAGATGGCAAACGATTTCCGCGGTGACCCAGCGGCCGCGATGCTTGAGGTGCTCGATCCTGAACAAAACAACAACTTCCAAGATCACTACTTGGAGTTGGAATACGACCTTTCAAAAGTGATGTTTATCGCAACGGCGAACTCATTGCATACAATCCCACGTCCATTGTTGGATCGTATGGAGATCATCAATCTTGAAGGTTACATTGAGCAGGAAAAATTCCACATTGCGAAGAACTACCTAGTTCCGAAGCAATTGGAAAACCATGGACTTAAAGATTACAAAGTCTCTATCAAGGACGAAACAATCCGCGACATCATTCGTTACTACACGAAAGAAGCCGGCGTCCGTAACTTGGAAAGACAAATGGCCAATGTGTGCCGTAAAGTCGCTAAGGAAATCGTGATGGGTGAGGCTGTTGAAAACTTTAAAGCCGAAACGAAGACGGATAAAAAGTCTGCGGCGAAAAAAGGTGCGAAAGCAACAGCGAAGACTGCGACGAAATCAACAGGCTATGTGGTGACTCCGCAAAAACTTGTTGAGTTGTTGGGTCCTCACAAATTCAAGTTCGGCGTGATCGAGACAGAAAACGAAATCGGTTTGACGAACGGTATGGCTTGGACGGAAGTGGGCGGTGACCTTCTTGCTGTCGAAGTGAGTGTGGTGCCTGGTAAAGGTAAGTTCACAGTCACGGGCCAATTGGGTGATGTGATGAAAGAGTCTTGTGCGGCGGCGATGAGCTATGTTCGTTCAAGAGGTCCTTTGTTCGGTTTGGACAAAGAATACTTCTCTAACATCGACGTGCACATCCATTTGCCAGAGGGTGCGGTTCCTAAGGACGGTCCTTCGGCAGGTATCGCTCTGACGACTTCGATTGTTTCTGCGATCACGAAAATCCCTGTGAAGCGCACAGTGGCGATGACGGGAGAGATTTCTCTACGTGGCCGTGTGATGGCGATCGGTGGATTGAAAGAGAAGATCCTAGCGGCTCACCGCGGTGGAATTAAGATCATCATCTGTCCTAAAGAGAATGAAAAAGATCTGAAGGACATCCCTAAGGAAGTGATGAGAGATCTTAAAGTGATCTTGGTGGATCATGTGGACCAAGTATTGATCAACGCTTTGGATATCAAATCGCCAAAAGAACTTTTCAAAGTTCAAAAAGAGCGCGAATTCGGTATCAAAGCCCAATACACAGGCCAAGCCATCCACCACCACTAAAAGGTGCCTGCTTCTTTTATCTGGCAATAATGCGTTAACTAAAAAGGCTCTCGAAAGAGAGCCTTTTCTTTACCAGGAGCTTATTGTGAACTCATTCCATATTGATAACGGATGTTATGTTTTCTATACGGACTCTTTTGGAAGAAAATATGTATTTAAATAGATCTTGTGAGTGGAGAGTCTAAACCCTAGCGAGATTTCGATTTCTCGACGATGTTTTCTAAGAAATCTTTAAACCAAATTTGGCGGCTTAAGTCGCGACGATAGTAGATGTAAAAATCTGTCAGCATCTTTGCTCCACGGATGGAGTATGGAGATGAATAGTAGTTGGAATTTTTCTTCACATAGCTCGAAGGAATAATCGACCAACTCAAACCTTTCTGGACGTGAGCTTCAATCGCAGTCCAATCATTTACTTCAAAATTCACAGACATCTTGCCTCGGAGTTCTTGAGAGAGCACGAGATCTTCAGAATATAGACTCATTGGAAATTGAGAACGACGATCTTTCCAGTCTGATAGATCCTTATTCTTTGCAAACTTTTTGGGAACCACAAGGGTGAACTCTTCTTGAAAAAGTTTTTTGCAAATATAAAGGCTCGTGTCGACCAAGCCGCGATTCACAATGACGTCGTAACGACCATCCTTCAGCTCCTTCTTCAAATCATCCGTATGAGATTCTCGTAAAGTTAACTTTCCAGAAAAATTCACAGTACAGAAGAAACGTTTTAAAACTTCAAGATCCCCGGCAATGGTCAAAGACACATTTTCAGATTTAGCAAACTGCTGCAAAGACTGATGAATATCCTCAGGCAAAAACTGCAAACGCATTCGGATCTTTTGATGAAGTTGTAAGGCAAACGGCGTTGGAACTTTAGTTCTTCCACGCAGCTCGAAGAGATTTAACGGGAGGGCCTCTTCGAGCTGGTGGAGGTGGCGCGTGATCGTCGGTTGTGTCGTGCGAAGTTTATCCGCCGCTTTTTGAAGAGTTTTCTCTTCAATCACCGCAATAAAACTTTCCCATAAATACAACGGAATATCCGCGCTCACTTGTTTCATCTCTAAAATCATACATAAATGTATATTTAATACAAATTTATTATACATTTTTTTATATATTTTTATGGAGTGAAAGGATGTGCGTCACTGAGATGAAAAACAAAAGCCCTCTCTGCGAGGGCTTTTTGATTTAATATTTACTTTTATGAAGAGAACTTGGTCGGCGGGGCTCTTCAGAATTCTCAGCGAGATTCTCCACAGGTTTCTTCGTCGAACACAGTGGTGCCAAGTTATAAATTTCCGGCGGGTCATATGTTTTGTCGTTATAGGCGTCGATGCCCATTCCGATAATTCCACCAAATACGATATTTCCCAGAATACCAGCGGTGGCATCGTATTCAGTTTTAATAACTCCTTCGCGAGTTTCTTCGTTGCAAGTCACGGTAATTGGAATGTCTTCTTTTGAGCGACTGACTAAAACCGTGGTTCTTCCGTTCAGCGAACTATACTGCCCGTCGGGAAGACTGATTTTCGTTTCGCCTCTCTCAAGCCCGCCAATTTTTCTGGAAAAAATCAGGCACTTAAGGTCGGTCAATTTCGTGTTAAGAACCTTCGGAAGCCACAACCCAAGCGAATTCTTCAGCGTGCTCGGCGCGTTAAGTGAAAGTCCTTGGCTGCAATCTATTACATTACTGAAATCAATTCTCAGTATGCCCAGTTTTTAGGCAAACGTTTGCGTCTTACATTGACGAAATCCTGACAATCTGTAAAAAACTGTACCCCAGCGAGTAATTTAGATTTTGTTTTGGAGTTTTAGGAACTTATGAGCCAACTAGATCGTGCCTTTGAGCTCGGCAAGTTATATTCCGATCGGGGAGAATTCACCTCCGCGATGGCGCATCTCAATGATGCTGCTAACGGATATTTTGCTGAGAAAAATTTCTCTCAATACTTGAAGTGCTTAAACATTCTTTTGCGTATCTATGCAGAGCGCGAACAGTTTGAAGAAATCAATCTGACAAAAGAAAAACTCCAAGATCTAGTTCTTAAAGAAGGCTTCGAACTTAACTCGAAAACTTACTACACACTCGCTATCTGTGCTTTCTACAAAGGACAACAAGACGTCTCTCTTGATTACGTACAAAAGGCGCTGGCTATTGCTTTGGCGTCGGACAACAAGGAAGACATCTGCAATGCGATCTTTGGTTTGGCGATGGTTTATTCTAGCCCGAACTTGGCAAGATACGCGGATGCTTTGAAAGAGATCTACAACCTGGAAGTGTTCTTCCAAGTTTATAATCTTCCGGAACTGAGAATTTCTTCTTTGATTTTGAACGGAAATATCTTAGCGCAAATGAAGAAGTACGAAGAGGCCGTCACGGTTCTTTGGAAAGCTTACGATGCGCTTAAAGAAACTCGCAACGTGGTGATGGCATCTTACCTGATGATCCAATTGGGAGATGTTTACTTTGAAATGGGCGATAAGGATTTGGCGCGTGTGTATTTGTCATTGGCGCAAAAATCTATCGACACTGAAAACCATGTAAGACTAAGTAAGATTGCTGACTTTTATGCCTCCAAAATTGGAGCAGAACCTCAGACAAGTTATGATTTGATTTTTGACGACGGTAATCATGCGGTCACAGAGAGAAAATTGGGTCGCATTGATTTCAAAAACCAGTTCATTCTTCTCGACCTTTTGCGACTCTTCGTTCAGAATCAAGGCCAAATTTACTCTAAGGAGTATTTGGTTGAGAACGTTTGGAAGCAACCTTACGATCCAGCGATCCATGACAACAAGATCTACGTAACGATCAAACGTCTGCGTAAACTTATTGAGCCGGATTACGAGAAACCAAAATATATTTTTAGAGCTAAAAACGGATACTACATGAATAAAGCGGCTCGAGTTCATTTCGAGCACTAGGGGGGATTCATGTTACGCAGCATCTTGATTGCAACAATGATTTTTTCGAGTTTGACTCTGTCAGTGGGCGCGCATGCGGCTGATGACGAGCACATCATTCCGACGAATGATAATCGTCCGGTTCCTTGGCCGTGGACATTGGCTCAGCCATTCCCATGGACTGACATTCAAGGTTTGTGGAAAGTGGAAAAAGGGGATTTCACTTCTTACTTCGCCTTGAAAGTGGTTCGTCAAAAGTCGACGGGCATCCGCCAGTTGCAAGTGAAGCAATTCGACGGGGACACTTGTAAAATGCTATCTACGGGCGTGGGCTTAGAGCGCAACCAAAAGGTTTTGGCGCAAATGACCAGCCGAGCAGGCACTACATACCGTGTTCAATTGACGGCATTTAGCGAGAAAGACTCGCCAATTGCGCCTTTAAAAGGCAATGTGCCAACAACGGGTGTGATGGTTCTTTCTATGGGTGCATTGGACAATATCGCTAACGATAATATGATCCATATGCAAATTATGAAGATCTCAGCTCACTTGACCCAAAAAGTGTGCATGGAAGATATAAAAAAGTAAATTTTTTTAAAAAAAGATTGCCATAAAGGAAGGACCACTGTTACAAATTGGTCCTTCAAGACGACAGGGAGTTAGCTCAGTTGGTAGAGCGCCACCCTTACAAGGTGGATGTCGCAGGTTCGAATCCTGTACTCCCTACCAAATAAAACAACCGCCTACTGGCGGTTTTTTTATTTGTCCATTTCACTCCAGCTCCGCTGGAGTAGTTCCTAAAGTTTCCCGCCTTCGATTGTTAGTTTTGGTTTTGTCGTTTTCTGCCGCCGGCAGAAAACTCCGGTGATTTGTTTTATTCGGTGGGAGAGCCGAAGGGTTTTTTTCTTCGGCTCTGGTATTAGTCTTTAAAATTTATCTGGGAATTGCTTTGCGATTCCGCCTACCAAGGCGTCAGATAAGCTGTACATATGCTGTTTCATGCCGTCCCAAGTTTGGGCTTCGCTGGCAAAGTCTTTCTTTTGGATTTCGTTGATTTGAGCGACGTGATGTCCGCCATGTGCTGCCAAAAGACTGACTAGGGTATCTTTAGGCAAATGAGGATTGGCTCCGCTTAAGAACGTCGCAATTTCAATAGCATTGGAAGTCAGTTTTTCTGTCGCCTCTTTTTGTTTTGCAGTGCTAGGAGTTGGTAGCGTGGCGTTCATATAATCTTTCACGGCACCGTAGTGACCTGCTAACAAACCAAAAAGTTTTTCGCTTGCAGGTTTTCCGTAGAATGGCTCAACGACACCGGCGATTTTCTTGGCGTTTTCAACGACCTTTTGATCCGCTAAAGCTTCCGCCTTCTTATTTTTGTCCGCTTTGGCTACAACTACCGAGCGAATCCAAAAGATATGATCCACCCACAGATCTCTCACAGCCATTTGTGTAGAGACGGATTTTGAAGAACTGCCTTCGTGGGAAGTATGAGCGTACGTCGCTGGGCTTACGAACGTCATAAATGCCAATGCAGAAACTATTATCAGTGTTTTCATAGAAGCTCCTTTTGTTATTTGAGTCATTCCATCATTCTCCTGAAGGCTAAAATCGTAAATCCTGTTTAAACTGTTTAAATTGAATATTTCTTCGTTGCTGCAGGCACTCGATGAAGGCTTGCTCACCGTGAGTTTTCTCTTTCCTCTGTCGTATTTTCTTTAGTAGGCTTTCTCTAACAAAGGAGTGTTATGCCTCATATTAAACTTAACAACGATATGCCTGGGATTATTGGTTTGATGGGTTTTAGACCTGAGACTGCAAAACCTCTAAATGAGTTGGCAGAGACTCTTTTGGTGGGACCGTCTTCTTTGACTCGCGGAGAGCGTGAGTTGATTGCCTCTTATGTTTCTAATCTTAACAACTGTCAGTTTTGCACTCGTTCGCATTCTGCGATTGCGGGTGTTCTTCTTGAAAACAACTTCGACTTGGTTGAACAAGTAAAACAAAATTACGAAGCCGCGCCTATTTCTAACAAGCTTAAGTCTTTGCTTAAGATTGCGGGCCAAGTGCAAAAACAAGCTTTGGGTGTTTCTGATGACATGGTTCAAAATGCAAAAACTCAAGGTGCGACAGATATTGAAATCCACGACGCGGTTTTGATTGCGGCGGCTTTCTGTATGTACAATCGTTATGTTGACGGTCTTCGTGCGGTGACGCCAGATGGGACACCGGTTTATCACGATATCGGTCGCAGAATTGCAGAAGTTGGATACAGAAAATAAATTAAAGAGAGGAGTGAGAAAACACTCCTCTTGTTTTAAAGACATCTTTCAAGTTGAATCGAGCTGCCTGACTGCTGGGTGTAATAATCCCCAGGCACAGGACAGCCCATAGCTTTATGAGCTGCGCAGTTACTTCGAGGGACAACCTGACAATGAATTTCAGGTGAATAAGCCGTCCAAGCCTTTAAGAAAAGTTTTGGGTTGATAACCACACTTTTGTTAGTAGCGTATTTCACGCAGGGGAAAAGTGCTGTGTTGGCGCCGCTGTTGTTGCAGTCACCCAGAGCCTTCGAGTCGACGTTTGTCGCTGCGGAAGTTGAGTAAGCAGCACCCCACGCTCCTGTGGCGGAAACATAGATGGCACCTTTTGCACTTGTCGAACTATCAAGAAAATTCAAATAGGCGTTGATGTAGTTTGAGAAATCCAATTCACGCATCGCGGGGATATTTAATCCGATCACCTTGCGACTGTAATCAATTGCCGGCGAAAGATTCATTTCTTGTCCCTTGAAAACGGGCGTTGCATTAACAGCGTAGAGAGTGCAAGGAGACATCGCTGCGATCAATTCACAACGTTCAAGAGCCAGTCTTTTTGCCTCAACATCGGAACTCAGAGGGTAGTTGGCTTGATTGCTTATCCAATAATAGGCACCATCGACGCTGACAGCGAGGGCTTTGGGAGATGAAGCATTTAGATAACTCGTCAAAATGTAATTGCGATCTGCTGGAGGAACAAAAGGGATCGCATTGGCAGAAAGAGACGACGGAACTGGAATTTCAAAAGTAAAAGCGGAGTTGAGATCACTTTGGTTTACCGCGAAAACATTTCCTTTTGCTAGAAGCGCGCAAGGAGATCCACCAGACAGAGCGAAGCATCCTTCAAGAGCCGTTATTTCTGCGGCGGTTTGTGTGGCTCCGGCTAAAACACTGACATAACCAAGTCCACTCCCTGCGATGGCAACAGCTTTGGAGTGGGGACTCTTGAGGTAATCAGTTTTTTGCAAAAGCACTTGGATCATTTGCGACTGAGATGGAACTTGATTGAGATTAAAGGGATCGCCGGCTTTAAACTGTCCACTCACAGGGTCATTGCTGGAGCTGTCGGCGTTTCCTTCTCCCACGATCAGGGTCGAAGAGCCGAAAGCTTGATCTGCATTGATTGAGGAAAAACCACCACTGCAATTTTGATAAAAGAGTGCGACGAAGATACTACCAAGCAACACGCCAAAGGCGTTTTTGACTTTCATGTTCCGCTCCCCCGTACTCTTTATTGTGAAGAAGAACGCCGACAACCGTCAATTCGACAGGGGCGCAGTCTCAAAATTGAACGCTCCTGTAAGCGGACCAGTTGGTTGCTCTCTAAGAGAGCTACATATAAGCAACTGCGACGAATGATTGGATAAGAGCGTGCCCCACTCCGAAGGTTAAACCGACTTTTGTGATCCAGTTGATGAATCTCCATTTTGGTTCGTCGGCGGCGTAATAGATTCGGCAATCTTCGTGACCACGAACGTCCAAGAAGAGAGCCGCAAAGCTTGTTTCAAAGCACAACATGATGATCGTGATTCCGCAGTAAATGAAAGCCATCCAGTTTACCAAGGTATCAGGCCACATTTTCGCGGTGCCGATCATGCCTGCGAAAAGTAAAAGCCCATGAATCACGTCGTGAGTAATGCCGTAACGAGGAGTCCAATTAAACAGCTTATAGATCATTACCAGTTCCAGTGGACCGCGAATCCACCATATCAAGGCATGCAATCCGATCAGGATTTTTAAGGAAATATGCAAATCAGGAAATGTGAGATAAACCAAAGGAACTAAGAACCAAGAAAAGATCGCGTGATAAAGCCAAAATGCTTTCGGCCAACTGATAGGACCACCGACGAAGGCGCCTTTATTTTGTTTGTAGTAAAACCACACCGAACAAGCTGCTTGCACGACCAACAAAATTGGAAACAAAAAAGCCATTTGTGCCCCTTACACTAAAGCCATTTCAAAACCATAGTCCTTTTTCATGGAAGGAGCGGCGTCTTCACTTCCCATCACTTCATGAATAGCCATGGCTACTTCATTGGAGATGAAAGGTGCTGCCGCTTCTTTTAAGGACGCTTCTTTAAAGTCACAGAAACTTAAGAAATGATAACCTTTTTTCTCACGAACTTTCCACGCTTCTTTTAGTAGTTCTTTAAAGATTTTCATTTTTTCTGTTTGGGCCAAGTTTTGCTCAAACATCAAGTGAGTCACATAAAGAACTTTCAGCTCGCCAGCGAATTGAAATTTTCCGAAAGAGAGAAATCGAAGCAAGGTAAAGACCGAGCGGAGGTGAAAAGGCACCCGAGTCAAAAGAATGCGTTTGCATTCGCGGGGAGACCAAAGTGCGCAAGAGGCGAGGATGCGGCCGTTCTCGCGAATGACCAGAAAATCTTTCTTATTCAGATCCGGCCACGCATGGAGACGCGCGGGAATCTCTTTTTCATAAAGGTATCCAGCCGTCGTGGCATTTTCATTTTTCTTATAGAAATTAAGAAGAGAATCCAGATCCGGATCTGGGGTAATTTCGCAAGATTTTGATGGGTTCCCTAATGACGGTTTCTTCATCATCAAGGTGACCATGGAATAGGGACTTACGCGATGATAAGCAAAGCCCGATTTTTTATTGCGAGCCAGGCTGCGCTGTGAAAGTTCGTTGTCGTCAATAAGACAGGTGTAAAAGAGCTTCACGTCTTTCAGTTGATCAATTTCATTCTTACGGGCGAAAAACTCGCCATAGATCTTTCTCCATAAAACGGCACCTTTGCGATCAAAGCCCATGCGCAAATCGCCGAGATAGCAAACTTTTTCAATCTTGCCGTTCACATACCCTTGGCGAAAGAGCATGGTAGCGACACCCTGAATTTCATTCGTCAAACCACGATAGATAAGGACTAAGACATCAGGGGAGTGAATCTTGAGAAAAGCGAAAAAATCAGGAGCCCGATCATAAACTATATTCAGCCCGCGCCCTTGAATCTGCGTTTGACTAAAAAAATTCAGAATATCCTGATTGTCTTTCTCGGTGGCGACAGTGACGCCAGGATGAGACTTTAAAAACTCGCTTATATCCAAAATTGTTTCTCACTTTTTTTGGAGAAGGTGAAAGTTTCAGGCTTGTCTTCAATCCCGTAGCGGCGGATTTTCTCAATCGCCAAATGCAGTTCGTCGGCTTCGCTTGAACGAAATGGAGCATCAGGGAAGAGCTTAATATTGTCGCCTTGATTTTTCATAATATCGACGTCTTGTTCGATCACTTGACGCGTATAAAACTGCATCAACGGCTTTAACATGAAAGCATAATTCAAAGTTTTAAAAGCGATGTAGGTATACACGCGGCTTTTCATTGTCGAAACCGGAGTGCACTGGGAATTAATAATAAAAGCCGAAGAACTCCCAAACGTGTAATCCACACGAGTGATATTAGGAAAGATAAAGCGATCCGTATGGACCATCGTTTCATTCAACGGATTGATCAAAAAACGTGTAAAGCCAATTGAATCTTGAGGTTGATGATACGTCACATTGACCTGTCCGTTTTCCACATCCACCGTCATCGGCACATGAGTCATCTGACGATCGCGGAACCAACCTGAGTGTACAAACACCGTGTGAGGGACATCCATAAAGTTTTCCACAAGATTCGTCACTTCATTTTCGAAGTCTGTAATCATGTAGTAGTGACACCACTTGCTTTGACCATAGTTCGGAAAGCGCCAAGGCGGTAGTTCTGTTTTAGGAGAACCTTCTCCCATCCATACCCAAATAACCCCGTCTTGTTCAATAGCGGGATAAGCACGTTGTTGATGGCGACCTTTGCATTCACCTTTTCCTTCTGAAGGAATCTCCGTGACGTTTCCTTCGGAATTATATCTCCATCCATGATAAGGGCATCGCAAGTGTCCATCGTCACAATAACCCAAAGAAAGTTGGGCTCCACGATGAACGCAGCGATCTAATAGAACAGCGGGTTTCCCTTGGGTATCTCTAAAGAGAGCAAGCGGAGTATCATAGATCACTCTTTTAAGAGCGGCCTTGTCAGTCAGTTCGTTGGAAAGACAAGCGATGTACCAGTTGTTGATTAAAGCTTTGTCTCGTTCGCGAAGACTTGCCATCATAAAAAGTTCTCCTGAAGCTCTTTGCCCGAAATAAGACGCAAAGACTCCGTTTTGATATTCCCCAATACCATACCGCGATTTAAGTGGAGCTGTAAGTATTTCTCATGGGCTTTTTTATTTACAATCACTTGAGCAGGGCTGAGCTGTTGCAATTCCCGAGCGAGCTTATAGTGGAAGGACTGCATAAGAAGATCTTCGAGTTTCGCCGAAAGCTCTTCGAGGCTGGTATTTCCCTGAGCACTCAAAACGGCGCAATAATATTGCGTGTTTTCACTTTTAACTGCAAACAGGTAGGATTCTTGGTGTTGGCTTGTTTTTCCAAGATCTACGAGAATTTCTTGCGCACGAAGGCTCGAGAGTTTTTCCCCCACCATATCCACACCATCAGCGCGTCCTAGAAAATTCAAACAAGGAGTTTTCTTATTAAACCCTGTGACCTCAAGGATATCTTGCAGTTTGTAACGTAGTAGTCCACCTGTCGTGGTAATGATAGGAGAAACTTTTTGCCCGATTCGTAATTCCCAAGACGGAAGGATGTGCCCGGATTCTAAGTCCTCAAATTCATAAAAATGACTTTGCGAAGCGAGAGTGTAGTGACCTTGAAATGGGATTGTGACGACACCCTCAGTGGCCCACAAACCTTTGCCAATAACTTTCAAAGTAGGAAAACGAGTTTCGATATCTTTGGCAAAGACGGCACTGGTGGAAGTAGTCCAACAGCTCAAAGCTTTCATGC
Source organism: Bdellovibrio sp. HCB-110 (assembly GCF_047323225.1). Taxonomy (GTDB): domain Bacteria; phylum Bdellovibrionota; class Bdellovibrionia; order Bdellovibrionales; family Bdellovibrionaceae; genus Bdellovibrio. Next base: position 3,942,699 of record NZ_CP178750.1, on the reverse strand, counting down.
GCGGCCATAGGATGTGAGGATCAGCACTTTCCAGAAGTTCTTCCCCGCGTTCTGGATTGTGGGGGCATTCCACTTGGGTGAGTTCGTTTTCGTATAAAACCCAACGGCCTTCGATCAAAGAAAGTGCCAGAGCCTCTTGATGAGTTTCTAAAATTTTAAGCAGGGTCAGCCAATAGGTCGGACTCCATACAGAGGCAAAGCTCAGATCTTTTCGATCAATTAAAAATGCCAGAGTTGCAAAGAGGGAGCTTTCACTGCTTCCTGCTAAATCCACGGGCTCCATGACGGCCATGGTTTGTTTTAAAAGCAGCCGCTTCCAGACAGGAAAGAGTTCCGTATCATTCAACCGCACACCCTCATCACGAAGATCCTGAGGCAACCATGACAGAGACCAGTAGTGCGGACCCTTTAAAACTTCTGGATATGAAGAATAGAAATCATAAAGCCAAGGTCCTAAAGCCGAATCAAAATCTTTTAAAAGTTCCTGAGTATAAGGAATCCATTTAAGTGTCTCCGTAGAACCACTTGTCGGTTGAAAGCGAACCACTTCAGGGATGGTTTGCTCTGGAGAGGTTCTTTCTGAATTAAAAAGATCTTTGTAATCGTGATAGGACGTGACCGGGAATTTTTCACGAAACTCTTTATAGTCAGAAATATCAGAACGCTCTTTTAAAAGAGGCTGAAGGTAGGACAACGTCGTTTGCAGTTTGCGACGTTGCAGACCTTCTAAATCAGAAAGCCCCGCAACGAAACGTCGGTGCGAGGATTTTTGATAGACCTGAATGGCTTTGTGAGCCGCCTGAGATAAAAAACTCATGGAGTCGTTGCGGAGCTCATTTGAATAAGATGATATTTATCAATCCCTACCGTGCGAGTTTCTTTTTTCAAACCACACCAAGTAATTTCAATTTCCACAGGCTCTGCATGCTCACCTAAGCCGAACAACAAACGCTCTTCACTTTGCGAAGAAAATCCCGTCGCCAATTGAACTTCTTTGATTTGCACAGTGTCTTGACCTTTGATTTTATAATGCATTTTCACTTGTGATCCCACAGCGCGCGTATTGCAGCTTTTTCCGTCTCCACGCAATTGCAGCCCCACCCAGTGCGGAGTGCTTGCACCCTCTTTCAGAACATTTCGAACCAACGTCGCTGGATTGTACATGTGCGTGATGATCACATCACGACGTCCGTCATTATCGAAATCCGCTGAAGCCACACCACGACTGTTGGTTTCCTCTGTCAGTCCTACAAGATCCGCGACATCGACAAATTTATTTCCTAACGAAGTGCCTTGGTTAATGTAGACACGGTTCTTTTCTTTTCCGTAAATGCAGCGACCACGAATATCGCCCCATTTATTTGCCAGACGATGGTAGCTAGGGGCACTGCGCGCCACTTTTTCATTCACGTACCAATAGTCAGGGCAGCTCTCGAATTTTTTATCAGGAGTATCGTCAACCATGCCATTGGCTTGAATGATATCCACCCAACCATCGTTATCGAAATCTTCAAGACTTGCGCCCCAACCAAAACGGTCTTCATTGAGCGCACCCCATTGTGTTGCCATATCTTGAATAACAATTTTTCCGTCTTTGTCTTTAGAGAACAGCCATAACAAAGAGCCTTCCGCTTGCAAAGCGTGATGAACGTTTGAAACATAAACATCCAGAAAACCATCGTTATTAACGTCAGCGATACTGGAATTCATGCCCTTGTAAGTGTCTTTTCCGATACTGCCGAACATTGTGCCTTTGTGATTGTAAAGTTTCTTGCCCTCTTGGTTGAAGTACAAATCATCAGGACCGAAATCGTTGGCGATATAAAGATCTGTCCAACCATCCTGATTCAAATCCGCAGTTCCAACAGCCAAAGACCAACGGGTTTCTGGCATTCCTAATTCTTTAGAATCTAATTTCGTGAAGTGGCCTTTGTTATCTTGAACAAAAATGACATTTTCCCCGCCGTTATTCGCTAAGTGCCAACTTGCGTGCATAAAGTCGAACATTCTCTCATCACCTTCGTATTCACTTTGCGGCAGATGGAAAAGATGCAAGGGAGTCGGTTTATCGTAGTTAGGTAAGTTGTCGGGCCATACATTCCCGATATAAAGATCTAGCAAGCCATCACGATTGAAATCAAAAAAGTTCGCCGTGATAGAATTGTTGTAATCCTCTAAGCCCACATCGGCTGTGATATCAAGGAACTCCGCTTTCCCGGTTTCGGTCAGCATATTTTTTAGCAAGCGCGAAGAGCCAAACGCGACGGAAATAAAAAGATCCAAGTCGTTGTCATTGTCGTAATCGACAAAAAGAGCATTCGTGGGAAGCCCATTTTCTTCAGGGCGTGAAAAGCGCTCTGTTATTTTTGGAAGAGCAATGCGTGTGAAGTGGAATCCACCTTCATTGCGAAAAAGAGCGGCTCTTTCGCCATCTTTTTTGAGCATGTTAGTGAGGAAGATGTCGACTTTTCCGTCGTTGTCAAAATCCCCTGTGGCAGCACTGTCACCGACACTGAAGACCCATTTTACGATGTGCTGAATGCGAGGGTCGACACGTTCAAAGATGTCGCCGAACTCCGCGTGCAAACCACTTTGTGTCGCCGGAATAGTTTCAAACTTCCAATTCAAAACTTTAGCAAGGTGCGCTGGGCTTGAGGCAATGCTGTAAGTTCCAAAAACCAACAGACCCGCAATCAACGATCCGGAAAGTTTACGAAGGTATTTAGTTTCATTGACACGTTTCTTAAATCCTTCAAACCCACCGCCATCGCGGTAGGCCTTATAATGGAACCAAAGAAAGCGAATGCTCGCGACAGTAAATCCTGCAAAGAAGAATGTGTAGTAGCTTTGGAAGATATGATAGATCAAATCTAAAAGCGCAATCGAAGCTCCGACGATGATTTGATCTTTCTTAGTTTTTGGAGACGTCATCGGGTCGGTGATCATGAAAAACGTAAAAAGAATAAATGAAGGCGAAGTCAGCGTTCCCAAGAAAAGCGTTTCGAAGGGAAGATGGTGCCGCATGATCATCGCGCGTAAAGCCGTTTGCGCTGTGAAAGTGAGAAGAAACGAAAGCACCAACCAATGACGATTGATTTTCGGAAGTAAAAAGAAAACGCCTAAGAAAGTCATAAAGACCCAAAGATTTTCAATTCCCGTCCACTGATACGCCGGGGCTGCTGTGATAAACGTGTTTGAGAATAACAAACACAGAACGACACCCGTGAGCGCGGGATTAAAGAAGTGTCTGCCGTTTAAGCTCAGAAAATATTTTGAACCAATAGTGAAAAAAACCGGAACGGCCAAAATCCAATAGCTATGCGAATAATTTAGAAGAAGACTGAGCGAGAAACTGGAAATCAAAGCGCTCAACGGAAAAATCCATTTGCGCTGAACCCAATAGCAAAGAAGCAATTCCAAAAGACATGCCATGATGGACGTGACGATCATTTGCAGAGGAGAACGATTAAATCCAAGGACTGTAAATCCAAGAACATTGTAGGAACCCAGAATGATGGCGATGATCCATCGCGGATCGGCTTTCGCATAGATCTTCTCTAAAGAAGCAGGAAGGGTGAACATATTGAAAACCAAAGCTTTTTCTGAACTCATAAACGTTTCCCTCACGTCAAAATTCGATAAATTAGCTTCCCATAGCGAAGTGTGGCTTTACAAGGGAATTACGGGGTGTTTATATCCAAGTCAGGTATTTTATGAATTTGAATTATACGTTGCTTCCAGTATCACAAATTAACACTGAACTTCGTCGTCGTATGTTCGATCTCTTCGGAAAATATTATTTTGACGTGGAGTTTGAGCGTTTTAATTCCGATCTCTCGGAAAAAACCAGTGTCATTATGCTCTGGGACCAGAGTAAATCTCCTGAGCCATTTTTATTTGGTTTTAGCACGGTATTAATTCGTGAACTTCCTGTGGGCGGAAGAGTTATTTATTCCGGGGACACTGTTGTGGACAGTGATTACTGGGGCTCTCGCACTCTGCAATCTGCATTCACGCGCATTTTGTTTTTAACTCGTTTGCGTCATCCATTTTCGCCATTGTATTGGATGCTAATTAGTAAGGGTTTTAAAACCTATATGCTGATGCGACGAAATTTCCCGCGTTCGTATCCTTCTTTAGCGGGAGCAATCCCGAATGATTTAGCACCGGTAAAGCATGCTTTCTATAAAGGAAAATTCGCAGAGAATTATCGAACAGAGACGTCCTTGATCGATTTTGGAAAGTCGATGGGAAGAGTGAAAGATCAAATGGCTGTCCCTACCGATCGTGATATGAGTAATCCGGATGTGCGATTTTTCTTAGAAAAAAATCCTCGCTACCACGAAGGTGTGGAGCTGGCCTGCATTGCGGATATCCGTTGGTCTGATATTGCTCACATTATTTTTAAATACACCGTCCCATTTTACGCCAGAGTCCGTAGTCGCTTCCTCCAGTCAAATACCTAGGTTTTGTGGGGATACAAAAATGCAACAATGTTTTGCATTACTGTATCCTTCTGCAACAATGAAATTCATGCGATTCTAGGTTCATCGATAACACTTCCTTTAGGAGGAACTTATGTCTACGACCTGGCAAATTGATACAGCACACTCAAGCGCGAACTTTTCTATTAAACACATGATGATCGCAAAAGTTCACGGCGGTTTTGAGAAGCTTTCCGGCACGCTTCAATACGATGCTTCTGATGTCACAAAATCATACATTGAAGCGAGCATTGATGCTGCTAGCATTAATACCCGTGAAGCACAAAGAGATGGGCACTTAAAGAGTGCTGACTTCTTTGATGTGGAAAAGTATCCAACAATAAATTTTAAATCTAAAAAAGTTGAAAGAGACGGGGATGATTTAAAAGTGACAGGTGATCTAACCATTCACGGAGTCACAAAAGAAGTCGTATTGGATGTTGAAGGTCCGTCAGCAGAAATGAAAGATCCTTATGGAAACATCAAGATTGGTATTTCAGCGACGACGAAAATCAAACGCAAAGATTTTGGTTTGTCCTGGAATGCGGCTCTGGAAGCAGGTGGCGTTCTTGTTGGGGACGACGTCGCAATTTCTTTGGACGTTCAGTTCGCGAAAAAAGTTTAGTCTTAATCGGCTCAAGAATTAATTTTCTTGAGCCGTTTTTCTTTCAAGCATCGTTCCGTCGAAAATCACGGCTTCAAATGATTTATCCAATGTCGGTGAAGGTTCTGTCGCCAAACGGGGACCTGATAGAAACTCCCACAATTTAGATGTAAAACTTGGCATCGGATCATTTTTATCAAGCTTCTTGGGAAGATGAATCCATGGGAGATTCGGATAGCGGTGGTGAACCAAATGCAGATGGTAATTCAAAAAGACTTTTTGCATGATTGGATTCACCTTGAGATTCCAAGCGCCTTCACGAATATCGCGCTTGGCTCCGACATGATCGGCATACTGCAAAGAGCCCCAATTGATGCTAAACGCCCAGTAACAAGCAAGCCAAGTGCCCCAAGATAAACCGAGAAAATAAATGATCGCGGCTTGAAAAAGAATCGTGAAAATAATCTCAGCACGAACCACACCTGTTTTGACCATGGCCTTATCAAGGCCGCCGAGCATATGATCCGCACTCAACGCCTGCATCAATTTTGAATCCTTGAATTCAGAACTCAAAACTAATTTCGGATTCACTAAAAAGAACAAGCAAGAAATAAACGGCGAAGACCAATAAATCCCGAATACAGTTCCATAGATCACAAATCTTTTCATCGCGATGTTGTCGCCCGGATAGTAAAGGTCAAACATCTCGGCATCCGTGCGATTACGACGGTGATGTCCCAAGTGATAAAGCTGTTGCATAGTAAATGATGTTGGGAAAAGAGCAGCGACCACACGGCCGAGGTTGTTATTGATTCGGCGATTCTTATGAAGAATTCCGTGAGTTGCTTCATGCAATAACGAGAACGCCGTATTGTTTGCAAAAGAAAACGCGATCGCGCCTAAAACGAACAGCCACCACGTGGTTTGTTGTTGTGTCCAATAAAGAATTCCAAGGCACACGGCGACGGTGACAACCGTAATGACGATATTAAGCGTTCCAGGGATAGGAAAATCTTTACGGTTGATTTGCACGATTTCTTTCATGAATAATATTTAAGCATGACACATCCAAAAGAAAAACCATTTCCTCTGTTTTCACTACCTGACAAAAAAAGACTGTGGGTCTTCCTCACCTGGGGCACTGCGGCTTTATTGGGCTTTCCCTTGGTCTATGGGCTCACGAACTATATCGCAGCTCAAAGTGCGAATCATTACTCTTGGTATTTTGTATGGGAAACCCAAGCTCCATTTATTCAAGAGTTCGTGTGGCTTTATTTAAGCCTCAACATTGTCATCTTTTTGCCTCTCTTTATGTGCGATGCAGATCGACTTAAAAGATACTGTCAAACAAACCTGGTCACTCTTTTTGGAGCGGCGGCGATTTTCATTCTGTTCCCGACGCAATTGGGTTTTGAACGCATTATTCCTCTAGAGTCGCCATTTCGTGAAATCTTCCAGAATATTCACACGCTCGATAAGCCGCACAACCTTGTGCCGTCACTTCATGTGACTTTTTCAGCATTGGCATTTTTTGCAGTTTTAGAAACTCACAGAAATAAAAAGTGGCTTTTCGCTGTCGTTTCAATCTGGATGTTAGGAATTGCCGCGTCCGTCGTGTTCACTCGCCAACATCACATTGCCGATATTGTTGGAGGTTTCTTGCTTGCAGCCCTGGGAATCCGCTTCTTTTACCTCCGTGAAGTAGTTGAGAATCCACAGATCGCCAATCAGCATCAGCAAGGCGCCGAACTCCATGAGTCCACTTAGGATGCGTGCAGTTCTAAAGTAAGACAGAAGCAAAACAAGACTGATCAACGCAATTGTCGTCACAATCATAAGGCCCACGGGGAGAAGTTCTGTGTGGCCTTTTTTCCATCGACCTTTTCTATCAAAAAGCAGGAATTGAATGGCGTTATCGCCTGAAAGACCAATCATTAAATCCAAAGCAAGACATGTGACTACGTTGATCTTGATTTGAAAGACGCTGACGAAAATCATCAACATCAGTGGCGCCCACACGGACGAAAGAATCAGAGGCCAAAAGACGCGGCCACTGACGGCAATAGAAAGCAAAGCCAATAAAAGAGACACCGTTGCCAACGACAGAATAAAACTCGAATACAAAGTCTTTAGCATGGAAAGCGCATAATCTTTAAAGGCCACGATCTCGCCACTCAAATAGCAGCGGCCCGCACAGACTTTATCAGCGTATTGGGTGAGCGCATCCAGCGATTGCATGTCGTATTCTTTGATAAAAAGAATCGCGCGACTTTTCCCGTTCTGTTGAAAATCTTTAAGGCTGGTTGTTTCCTTGATTTCAGATTCAATCATGCGCTTTAACGCTGAGTCGGCGTCTTGAGGCATCATATCTTCCGTCATCTTAAGGGGGTTTTTATAAGACGCCACCAGAGGATGTTTTGCAACTTCTTCAATGAGCTTAGAATCTTCGGTCGTGAGGTTTTCGTGATTGAAAATCAGACTGACGTCACCTTCAAAGCTTCTTTGCGTTTTTACGTAATCCCTGAATTGCAACAGCGGATGGGACGAAGGAAACATGTCAAAAGGCGTGTAGTTGATATTGACCTTATCATACGTAAAAAAGATCAAAGCCAATGGCAAAGTAAGAACGATCACCATTTTGCGTGAAGGACTAAAACTTCCAATGGAGCGAAACCAATTTGGTAAAAAAATCTTTCCTCGCCAAGCTAGTTCATCCAATTTAGGAAATACTTTGCACGCTGATGGCAAAAGTAGATAAACCAAAGCCCACTCCACCATGGCGCCAACACCTGTCCAAAAACCTAAATTCTGAACGCTCATATTGTCAGAGGTTGCAAGGGAGCCCAAGCCAATTGCCGTTGTCAAACTTGTGAAAAAACTGGGAAGGCTCATGCGGCGTAAGGCTGTTCGCAGTCGGACTTTTTGTGTGCGGGAAAAGAAGAAGGAAAAAAAGAAGTCTTCGACAATCGCAATAGTCATAATGACGAAAATGCTCGACGACAGAGGATCTGCGACGTTTCCTCTGAGTGTCATGCCTGTTTGCAGTACGCTCGTCGTAAAAACAATCAGACTGACTAAAATGATTCCGCTTAGCCAAGTGCCTAAAAAGAACTTACAACAAAGAGCAATCAGAAGGGCCGTGAGAATATTGAGCTTGCTCGCCCACAGAATTCCTTGCTTTGTGCTTTCTTGAAAAAACAGCGAGCCTCCAAAAAGACTTGAGGGCTCCAATGTTTTTAGATGGGAAATCCATTTTTCGACATGGGCAAAATCTGTTTTTCCCCACTTTGTCGGTTCTTCCAGTTCACGAAACGTGAAGTTGAAAAGCAGATCTTTTCCCGGCTGGATGCTCAGTGAATCGGTCAATGGATGCTTTACTAATTGTGAAAGGTCGGCCTCCGAAAATTGACAGTTGTCAGCAAGCTCGCGCGGATAAATCAAAGTTTCGTCGTCTCTATTATAGAGAGGTTTACGTAATTCAAAGAGCGAAGAAATTTTCTCTAGGTGATCTTCTTCCACAGACCATTTGAAATGACGTGATTGTAGTTTGCAAAAATCTGAATGACTCCACGAGGACGGAACGATCCAAGAGAGTTTGTCCTCAGAACCAAAGGTCTCTTTCATTTCTAAGTAGAGCTTTGTGCTATCAAGCCTTTGGTCTAGCCAGTCCTCAGCGCGAATACCAACTTGAAGACGAGTGGCAGAGACAAGACAGGTGGCAAAAAGCACCACGGCGAGAATGAATATTTTTCGTGGATGACGCAGAAGAGCTCTCTGGCATTGCAGCAGCCAAAAGTGAAAGAGCCGAAGAGATTTCCTACAGATAGACGTCATCTACTAATAATCCCTGAACCTTCTCATTTTCTCAATCGACAAATACTTTCTAACTCGCTTATCCTAATTTGGTAAACAAACTTGGAGGAATAAATGAGAACGTTGTCTGTTGCAGTTTTGGCGGCAGCTTTGTCGGCAGGGATCGCCGTTCAAGCCGCAGCTCCTAAGGGTCAAGATCTGAGCTACTTCAAAAAATTAAGCGCGGCGGCTCCGACAGCGCCGGTTGTTGCAACTCCCGATGTGGCGGTTCCAACGCTGAAACAAATCATTGAAAAATCTGAAAGCCGTCGTTCACCAGCGCAAGCCGGTGGTTTGACTGAAGCGCAAATGAGCCCCGAGCTTCGCAATATTCGTGATACTTTCTTCAAAATTAAAACATCTGATGAAATGGCTCAGATGCTTTCAGATCTTGATGCAAAATATGAAACGCTTCCGACGGACGCGAAATTTTTTGCGGCACAAATCATTCCTGCTCAGTCTTTGAGAGGTTTTGTTTACCGTGCCAGATCTGTCTTTGAAAAACGCTCTCGCGGTGTTCACTCTGCTGTATTGACGGTAGCCAAAGACACGGCGACGAATTTCCGTATTTATCTTCCTCAAGACAATATGGCTGTGGTGGAAGAATTCTTCATGTCTCCTTATTATGTGAACGGAAAGCTTGTTTCTGTTTTCAATGATGAAGCAGACATTCAAGGCTGGCTTGCAGGTCCTCTTCGTGAGCAGATCTTGAAGGCGGACGAGCGTATGGGCAAATTGAATCTTTCTGAGCCTGTGGTTTGGGATCAACGCTTCAGTTTCGGTCCGGACTCTTTCAAAGACGGCGTGAACCGTTTCCGTTTGATCGGCGAACTTGAAAAATCCATGGTTCGTTCTGCGATGATGACTTCGGTTGCAAGCTTGTCTTTCCTAAGAGCTTACAATATCAGAGGATCTATTGATCTTTCTCGTGATCTGGGAAAACTATACGGTATTGATGGTTTCTTGAGCCAAGTTGACGGTGTTTCTGCAAGAAAAATCACAAACACAATCAACAAGTACCCGCAAATCGGAACTCTTCTTCCGGATGGGGAAGCTTGGATGAAATCTTCATTGCACGCGTCTCGCTGGGCGGTGGCTCACGCTTGGTCGGCATGGCAAGGAAGCTCTGATTCTCGTAAAAACGAAAATCTCTACGCAGTTGATTCTGGTTACTGGAGAGTGAACAGACAAGACGTAGAGCAGAACCTTGAGCTTCTTTACCGTGTTGTGGCTTCTGATTCTTCAGAAAAAATGAGAAGTGCTGTGACTGGTGAAGTGATTGAAATCCGTTATGCAGATTTCTTCAATAAGCCACCAAAAGATCTTAAAGTGTTCTTGCCAACAGGTTTTGATACTCGCAGCAAAGTGACTCGCAATGCGGTTGTAGATGCAAAAGGTGACACAAAACCTTTGACGTACAGAAACTATGCTGAAGGCAGCCCTGAAAACTGGAACGTCGCTGCCTACACGACCTATTTCCCAAGCATTAAAAAGAACGATGACGTATTTAAATCTGTCAGAGTGCTTTCTCACTCTGGTGGCAGCTGGTTAAACATCACAAGATAATGACTTTTAGATTTGTTCTTATTCTTACGGTCCTGAATTTATTTAATTACGTGGACCGTTTTTTGATGTCCGCCTCACTTAGCAAAGTGAAGGCGGATTTTTCTTTAAGCGACTTTCAAGGAGGAATTCTTTTTTCTTCCTTCGTCATTCCTTACGTTGTCTTTTCCCTGATTCTTGCTTATCGCGCTGATCGCACCAACCGCATTCATATTCTTAAGCTGGGAACTTTGTTATGGAGTTCGGCTGCGGTTCTAACGGCATTCTGCCAAAACTATTATCAGCTTCTTGCATGCCGCTCTCTTTTAGGAGTCGGGGAGGCCGCTTTTGCCGCTGTGGCTCCGGCTGTTGTTCATCATCTCTGCCCTGTGAATTCCCGAGGGCGTTTGATGGCACTTTTCACTTCGGCTTTGCCGTTGGGAATGGCGTTGGGATTTGTCGGTGGTGGTTTTCTGACGGATGGATATGGATGGAGATCCGCTTATCTAGTGATGGGCGCTCCGGCTCTTTTGATGAGTCTGGTATTTTTCTTTACCACGGCTTCAGAAGATCGCATTCCAGTTCAAAAGATCAGTATCAAAGATGAATTCAAATCTCTGCTTTCCAACTCGCAGTACATGCTCTTGGCACTTGGCTATGCGGCTTACACTTATGTCGCTGGCGGAGTGACACACTGGATGCCAACCTATATTGAAAAACAACATCAGGTCAGCCTTAGCATGGCCAATATGATTTTTGGTGGAGCTGCAATTGGTTTTGGTCTTCTTGGTACCTGGGTTGGCGGAATTATCGCGGACCGTTGGAAAAAAGAAAAAGGTGGTTCTTATCTGGAAGTAAGCGCGATTTCTTTAGCAATCGCCTTTGTGCCGTTCGTGATGGCGTTTTATTCAACGTCTATTCCTGAACTGGTGATTTGGATTTCTTTAACTCAGTTCTTCTTTTTTATTTCAAACAGTCCCGCGACGATTGCGACACTTCATTCAGTGTCTGCGTCGCAAGCGAGCTTCGCCATGGCTTTCCAAATTTTCCTAAGTCATATCTTGGGTGATGCTTTAAGCGCGCCATTGATCGGGAAAATTTCAGATGTCAGTGGGGACTTACGAATCGGAGTTCTCACTTCAGCACCCGTGATTTTATTGGGAGCCGTGTTGTGGTACTTGCCTTTACGTAAGAGCCAAGGTCATCAAAAAGTGTCTGGAGTGCAGGGTCTTCCGGTCGGGGAGTGAGGCCCTGCTTCCTGAAGACTCCGCATTCAGAGCGGAAATCACCAGAGGATAATCTTGAGGACTGACTCCTGTAATCATCGCACTGGCAATTTTTGCCATAGCCCACTTGATGGGACAGTCTTTGCGTTTGGCGATATACACTAAAAGCAGAGGATGCTTTCTCAATTGAATGCTCGCGAAAAGCAGGAGCTTGTTGAGCCACGCGGGACAGAAAGATTTTCTTTTATTGTAGCTGCGAATGCTTTCTTGAATGTCCGGGTAACAAATAGTGAATCCGACAACTCTGCCATCGTATTCGAGCATTTTCACATGCCGAGGTTTTAGCAGGGGCTTCATTTTCTCAGAGATCTTTTTAAAAATCGTAAAATCAATCTCGTCGTTCGTGCCCGTCAAATTATAAGCTTCCATGGTGATTTTGAAGACTTCTTCAATCTCCTTATCCCAGTTTTTTAGATCTAAGGAGCGCGTGGTGATTTTTGGGTCTTTCCAAAAACCTTCCAGCTTTTGTTCAACGGCCTTAAAGAAATCGTAACCGACTTGCGGTTCAAAATTGTAAGAGTCCCAATATTCTCCCACTTGGAAACCCCATTTTTTCCACAACTCAGGATAACTATCGCGGTGCAGGGATTCTCCGAGGAAGCGAGCTTCGGCCGTCGGTTCGCGAAAACGATATCCCGCGAAAAGTGTTCCCTGAATGGGGCCGATCACATTTTTAAGCTGTGGATATTTCTGTTTATAAGCGGCGATATCCGTCCAAATACTTTGGCGCAAAGACTCTTCGTTTCCCTCGCATTCAAAATAACCTAGATAAAGTGATTCTGCGGAAGGACTCATGGAGAGCAAATAGCGTCCTGTTCCTTCGATTAGAACCGCTGTCCAGTCCATTTTGTCTGTGAAGTAGGAACCGTTTCCAAGATAAAGCTCAAGGTCAGAAAGATCTTCGGAAATAAAATCAGGATGAGAAGCGTAAAGACGATTTCTCAGTGCAACAAAATCTTTAAAAAAAGAAGCGTCCCAAGAGGTGACTGATTTTTTCTGAGCTTTCATAATAATCCTCTGTTAGGATTCTATAAGCGATGGAATTAAGTCAACTGAACAAAGATCAGATTCTCGATATAAAGCCGACGTTTGCAAAGGCTCTTCTAATACCGGCCCTTTTGTGTGTGGGACTGGGGATCTTTGTTTTGCAAAAACCTTTGGTTTGGCAGGATATTTTTGTTCTTGTGATTTTCTACCAAATTGCTTTGTTTGGGATCTCAGTTGCAAATCATCGCTATTTTTCTCACAAGGCTTTTAAGGCCACACCGTTTTTTGAGTTCATCTTATTTCTGACTTCTGGAATTGCTTTCCAAACTCCGGCTTTAACATGGGCTGCGGTTCACAGAAAGCACCACCAATACAGCGACAGAGAAGAAGATCCTCATTCTCCCTGGTTTAAAGAGGGGCGTGCTCTGAATTTCTGGGAAGGTTTCTGGCATTCGCATGTGTATTGGATTTTTGATTTAAAAATTCTTTCGCTCATTAAAAAATACACACCGGATCTTTATCAAAACACACGACTTGTAAAGTGGCAGCGCTACCATGTTTTAGTGGGCGTTATCGGTGTGATCATTCCAGGATTTATTGAAGCCGCCATGCTGGGGTCTTGGGACGGATTTATTCGCGGGGTTTTCTGGGGAGGTTTCTTTCGAGTGATGCTTCTTCATAATGCGATCTTCTTGGTAAATTCCTGGGGTTGCCACTATGGGATGGGTTATCGTGCTCATGAGACCACGGATAAAAGTACAAACAATGCATGGCTTTTCCCTTTTATCTTAGGGGAAGCTTGGCACAACAATCATCACGCTTATCAAGCCAGTGCGACTACAAGTCATCGCTGGTATGAACTAGATCCGCACTATTGGATGCTCAAAATTTTTGAAAAAATCGGTTGGGCGTCGGATTTACGGAAACATGCATAAGAGGGAACGAGTTTGAAAGAGTATTCCCTAAAGCATTGCCTACGAATTTTAACGATGCATCTTTTGGCGATTGCAGGCGTTGTCGTTTATGGCTGGTCTTGGACAGCGATAGTATTTGCATTATTGGCTTTCTATATTCGCCATTTTGCCGTGGGTGGATTTTATCATCGCTATTTCTCTCATCGCAGTTTTAAAACTTCCCGCGCTTTTCAGTTTGTGATGGCGTTCTGGGGAACGACGTCCGGTCATAAGGGACCTCTTTCGTGGGCGACCAGTCATCGCCTGCATCACAAGTATGCGGAAAAACCTGGTGACCCTCATTCGCCGAAAGTTTTGGGTTTTTGGAAGGCCTACATCGGATGGCTTCTGCAAGAAGACTCACTACCGACAGATATGACGTTGATGAAGGATTTTTCGTCATACCCCGAGATTATCTGGATCAATAAATATCATTTCTTGGGGCCCATTACGTATTTAGGTATTACCGCCCTTGTCGGATTCTGTATTGAAACATATTTCCCCTCTCTGCAGACAACTCAGATGCAGATCATTGTATGGGGATTTTTGATTTCAACGTTGATGAACGCCCATATCGCCATGATCATCAATACCTTCTGTCACATCTTCGGAACCAGACGATACGAAACTCGTGACGAGAGTTACAATATTTGGTGGCTCATGCCATTTTCTTTGGGTGAAAACTGGCACAACAATCATCATGCCTATCCTAAACTTGCAGCCTCAGGCCTCAAATGGTGGGAGCTTGATCCCATTTATTGGGGCATTCAGTTTCTGGCGAAAGTGGGGTTGGTGTGGGACGTGTATGATCGCTCTTATACGGACCGGGAGAGTTCTTCCTTATGAAGAATCTTTCTGATATTCGCAGTCTTATTTTCTTAAGCGTTGCTTGGGGCTTCCAATTGATTGTGATGTTTTCTCCTAAAGAAATTTTCAGTCCGTCTGTTTTGATCGTTCTTTTCTTGCTCAATGTGATTTTCGTTCTTCAGGCCTCGCTTATTAATCACAACCACCGTCACTGTGGGATATTCCACTCACAGATTCTAAATAGATGTGTGGACCGAATGATTTCTTCAATTCTTCTTTCACCTTCAACGCGTCTGCATGCGGTTCACATGTTTAATCATCATACTCACTATCGAAGTGGTGAAAAAGATTGGGCCAGCTATAAACTCGCTACCAAACACTCATCGGGTTTTCTACGCAGTCTAGAGTATTTAAAGAACAGCTCTCGGGAGATGTTTAAAAATCGTCCGACTCTTAATTTGCCGGAAGAACTGCGTAGAAACCAAAAAGTGGAGAGAGTATTTATTGTTGTCTACGTGGGGATTTTGCTCTTTATCAATCCTTTCATGACGCTATTTTGGTTGATACCTTCTTGTGTGTTTGGACTCTTCCTTCTATTGTTGGCGAACCTTGTAAATCACGATCGCTGCGATCTGGAGTCAGAGTTTAATCACTCTCGGAATTTTCATTCCCGCTTTGAAAACTGGTTTTTCTGCAATAACGGCTATCACACGGCTCATCACTTAAAGCCCGCGATGCACTGGTCGAAGTACCCTGATTTTCATAAAAGAGAACTCCTCGAAAAAATGGATTCCGAACTCAATGAAGGCTCTCTTCTTGTCTATTATTTGAAGAACTATCTCTGGCCTCGCAAGTAAGAGGGCGTGAACTTTTTTCCAAAAATAGAATGCTCGTCGTTATATGAGTTTTGGGTCGCGTTCTGAGTAGATTTTTCTAGATTACACAATTGTTACACAGTGCCCAAAATTTGTACGTGCCGTGAAAAGTTTCTGTTACAAACCCTCCATCTTGACAGGAGTAATCATGAGACAGCTTTTGACGGTCTTCTCTATATTGTTGTTAGCTACACTTTTTTCAGTTCAATCTTTCGCACAATCTAAAGCCGAAATTGAAAGACGTTTGATGGTGGAAGATTCTTATGAAGCTTCTTACGGTCAGCTTTTCAACGAAGCCGCTTATTTCCGTGGTGATACATTCTTGAACGAATACACAAACGTGATCGTTATTAATAAAGCGGCTAACAAACAGACTTTGCGTCTTTATACAAACCGTCAATTGATGCTTTCAACAAAAGTTTCTACAGGTCGTGAAGATGTTGAGCACATCGGTGCGGTTCGCGGTGTTTTCAATAAAATCTTCAAAGGCACGACACAATCTCACTGGAGACACACAACTCGTGGTTTTTACACAATCAAGCGTGTTGAAGGTTACAACTACCGTTCTGGTGAAAGCAAATTCCACATGCCATACGCGATGTTCTTCAATGACCGCCGTGGTCTTGCGGTTCACCAAGTTCCTCCAGATCTTTCTGGTGGTGAAGCTGCTGGCGAATACGCTCTAGGTTCAAGAGCTTCTTCTGGTTGCGTTCGCGTTCACAAAAACTACATCCAACAAATCCATACTGCGGTTCTTGCTGCGGATAAGGGTCAAATCCCGGTTTTGAGCACGAAAACAGGTCAAGCTCAGCTTGATGAGTACGGCCGTGTTCGTTACGAGCGTGGTTATAAAACCATCGTGATCGTTGAGGAATACTAGGATTTGAGGCCCGACGGGCTTCGTCTTGACCTCCCTCTGAAAGGGACATAAAAAGGCTGGGTTATTTCCCGGCCTTTTTTTTAGGAGTCTCTATGAACCTTCTTGAATTAGTGAATGTCCCTGATGAAAAACGCGATCATCAATGGGAAGTGGACTTCTTTATGGCGATCACGCAAAGCAATTTGAAGCTCTTGCACGATTCCCCACAAAAAGGTCCCGATGGTTGGCCGTATCTTTTGGCTGAAACCAATGCGGAAGCGACAGAGCCTGCAAATAAAATCATGCAGTGGTTGGCACTTAAAGGTGTGGGTCTTGTTGTGAATCCGATGAAGCAATATCCGGATTATGTTTTTACATATGGAATGCTTTGGCACTTTAAAGAGACAGGTTTGTTCTATAGAACTGCGGAAGAAGCTCCCGTTGGAACTTTGGAAATGCAAAAGGGACAAGAACTTCACGCCGGTCCTCCAGCGCCGCACTACTTGCCTCAATATGTGCGCAACGTTTTAAAACAATTCTTCTTTGATCAAAGCATTCATCGTCCGCGCATTCTTGTGATGAGCACGGACCGCAAACACTATGATCTCGCATTTTCTTTAGAGTCTTTGGGAAATCCACCGACGAAAGAACATCAGGGCATTGCGGAGGCGATCAGTTGGTTCCTGCCTCCACATTATTCAGTCGTCTTGGTTTCAGAAATTGGTCTTCCACCGTTTGTGGACTTGGCTTAAGAAATTAGAAAGGGTCGTTTTGCGAAATCTGCATTGCGACCCTCGTCATCTCAGCTATTGATTACTCAAACAGTCGCAAAACTTTTGCTTTAAAAAATCTGATTTTCGATTGAACTTCTGGAGAAGTTTCCATCAAGTTCAAAGAACGCATTAACAACATAGGCTCCGCCTTGCAGAGGCGGATAGCTTCCTCTTTGCTGTAAGGACCGCGATACGCTTTAATGGCGCATTCCGCGTTCGCAGCAGTTCCACCGCGAGTGCAAAGCTGTAAAGACTCTTCTTTGCTGAAGGGACCACGGTAGGCTGCTGTGGCACATTCCACTGGTCCCGTAGCTGAAGTGGCACGTTGGCAAAGAGAGATGGCTTCTTCTTTAGTAAAAGGACCGCGATAAGTCTCTATCGCACAAAGAGCCGGAGCCTTCGAAGTCGCGCCGCTACAAATACGCATAGATTCCTCTTTTGAGAAGGGTCCACGATAAGCTTCGTCAACACAGTCAACGGCGTCATTGGGATCCCTTGGTTGAGTTGATGAGCACATGTACTCTTTGCCATCACGAATGATAGTGAAAGAATCCGCTTGGGCAGAGCTTGCGGCCGCAATAAATATAAGCATGATTGTGAAAAGTGGTTTCATTTTGTTCCCCCTATAAATAGCCAAAACAGAGATTGCAGAAGATATGCCACAGAATGTGGTTTCAAATTGACCTGGCTTTTTGGAAAACTTCTGCGACTATAAACAATATGGATTTAGAACCAAAAATTTATAAAACCATCGTCTTTGTCCGTCACGCTCAGTACGAAAAAGATCCGGAGCGTTTGACAGCTCTAGGGCGTGCCCAAGCACATCTCGTTTCGCAAGTCGTGCGTGATCTTAAGCCGCAAAAACTTTATTCGAGCACGATGCCGCGGGCACTCGAAACAGCCGCGTTTATCGAAAAGCAATGTGCGATGACTTCGCTAAAGCGCGATTTCTTCCGCGAAGGTATCTTGCCTGGATTGGAAAAAGTCACGAAGACCGATAAGGCCTCGCGTGTAGCGATGAAAGAAAATAAAGAGAGAGCCGATCAAGCTTACGATTTTCTCTTCAAAGCTCCGAAGAGTGGGGTGTCTACTCATGTCGTCGTCGCTCACGGCAATGTTATTCGGTACTGGGTTTGTAAGGCCTTGGGAGTTGATTCAAAAAAATGGATTCAAATGGATCTTCAGCAGTGCTCCATCACCACGATTCGTGTTGATAAAAAAGGAGATGCGGTTCTTTTGGGATTTGCAGATATCGGCCACATTCCTTTTGAGCAGCGCACTTATATTTAAGATTCAACACCAGAGGATTTACGGACTTCTCCTAGCCTAAAGACCTTGTTAAGTTTATTTCACAATGCCCCGAATAGTTTTCGCAAACAATTAAGGGCAGCAAATGAAAAATCTTTCTCAAAAATTGGGTCTCTTTGGGCGCATCATTCTTCCACTTTCCATTGTGCTCTGTGCTGCGATTGTTTTTCAGACATTGTACATAAAGAGAGAAGTCGGGAAGACTCTCGTAGAGTCTTGTATTGAAATGGCGAAATCAAATATCGACCAATTCAAAATTCTTCGCGCTTACTATACAGAGAACGTTATTAAAAAAGTAAAAGCGCGACCAGATCTCAAGGTCGGGTTTGACCATGCCGGTAAAGATGATGTGATTCCGCTTCCGGCAACAATGATCCACGACTTAAGCAAACAGTTCAGCGAGAAAAATAATGGCGGAGCTTTAAAACTTTATAGCGATTTTCCATTTCCCAACAGACAAGATCGCAAACTGGATGAGTTTGCCACTCAAGCTATTGCCGAACTAAAAAAGAATCCTGATTCCACATTCGTAAAATATGTAGATGATCCGGAAAAATCGATGGTTCGTGTGGCTGTGGCCGATCGGATGTCAGAGTCATGCGTTGCTTGTCATAACAGTCATCCACTGTCTCCTTTTAAAAATTGGAAAGTGGGAGACGTTCGCGGCGTTCTAGAGGTTCAAGTCCCTGTCTCGGTACAAATGGCATCCACAGATCGGATGGTCCTTAAAACAGCAGGGCTGAATGTCGGAGTCTTTGTTTTTCTTTTAGTATTGATGGCCGTGGTGACACTCCTTTATACTGTAAGACCAAGTAAAGATATCTTGGCTCGTTTTAGAGGTTCTTCTGAAAAGACTTTTAACGGTGCCGTGAATATTTCTGATGCGTCTCAAGTGGTTTCAAACTCTTCCGTGCAGCAAGCCGCCGCAATTGAAGAAACTGTGGCTTCTATTGAAGAGTTGACGGCAATGGTGAAAAACAACACGGAAAGTGCGCATAAGGCAGAGTCGTTGTCTGAGCAAAGTACCAAGGAAGCGGAAGCGGGAGAGAAAGAAATAAAAAATCTGGTTCAATCTATGCAAAAACTTTCTGCAAGCTCCAAGAAAATTGAAGATATCATCACTGTGATTGATGACATTGCTTTTCAAACCAATCTCTTGGCGCTTAATGCGGCCGTAGAGGCTGCGCGTGCAGGGGAGCAGGGAAAAGGATTCGCCGTTGTCGCTGATGCTGTCAGAACATTGGCGCAAAGAAGTGCTTCCGCAGCCAAAGATATTTCCATTCTTATTCGCGAAAGTGTAGACAGCATTGAAAGCGGAACAACGTTAGCCCAAAGCAGTGGGGATGTTTTAAATAAAATCGTTCAATCCATTCGCCAGGTTTCGGATCTGAATCAGCAAATCTCAGTGGCCAGCCGTGAGCAGTCGGCGGGAATTCAACAGATTGCCACGGTGATGAATGATCTTGATAAAACGACCCAGCAGAATGCTTCCGCCGCCGAACAGGCCGCAGCCCTTTCCAAGAATTTGACTGATGAAACAGAGCAGATGAAGGCTCTCTTGCAGGAAATGTCCGAAGTTTTCGAAGGCAAGAAGGGCGCTTAAAAAGAAAAAGCCCACGGTTGCGCCGCGGGCTTTTTTGAATCCATATTTGGGGAAGAGCTTAGTCCAGCTCTCCGGGTTTTGGCAGAAGGTCCATCAGGCATTCTCTCCAATACTCGGGAGCTTCATCGCTGTAATCGACAGCCACATAGAAACCTTTTTTACCCAGAAGCTGCGTGCGAGTGATCACACCGGAAACCTCTAGATTCATTTCTTCCAGATGCATAAAGACGCGGTCGCCAATCAAAACATCTAAAGTCAAAGTTTTGCGAAGAGCCGACGGAATCAAGTCATCACGTTTAATGAGGAGTAAGAGTCCCGTTGACGAAGCTTCTACGATCTCACAGTTCTTTGCGATCTTTGCAAAGTCATCAAGTGAAGTGAGATACGAAATATGAATGGGAGAGACTTCTTTCCTTGGAGCCACTCTGCGGTTGTATTTTGTACTTCCCATTAGTCACCTACCTTAACAATTCAGTACATTAACACTTGGTTAATAAACTCTTCGGCAGGACCAGACCAAAGTTAAGAGGGAAAAACAAAAAAGCTGTAAACGTGTTCCTGAAAATGAACCACGACACCTCTATTTTCAGAGGGAGAACCATGAATTTCCGGGTTCAAAAGACGGTATGTCTCAGTATGAGAATCAATATTTTTCCAAGCCCCTACAGAAATTTTTGAAACCACCGACGGCTGGTTATAAGAGCGAAGCGCTTTGAAAATCGCTTCTTTCGCACTCCACAAAGAGGCGGGTGACGGAGCTGCTAAAACTTCTTCTGAAGAAGACACACGAGCTACCGTTTTTTCTTCGACGCGGGCTTTGACTTCGACATCAACACCGATCGCAGAGTTAGAAGCCACGACAACACCCATTCCTTCGCAGTGAGAAACGGACGTGTGCAATTTTTCGTCGGCAAAGACCGAAGCTAATTCTGCGCGCATCAACTCACGATGAGAAGGATTCTGACTGCCCCATTCAGGCTTTGCAAAAATTTGTAGATCAGGAGTCAGGGACTTTTTAAGGAACTCGATTGTGCTTTTTGAAAGAGCCATGGTTCGAGTTCCTCAAATGAAAAATTAAACGGTGAATTCTGCGGGCCAAGTAACAGGCTTGCCGCTTGTGATATCCATCATACGATCCAAAGACACTTTGGCTTTCAAGCGAAGGTCTTCGCTTAAGCCCACTTGAGGTTTGAAAGACTCAAGGGCGTATTTGATCTTTTCCATGGAGTTCATCTTCATGTAAGGGCAGTTGTTGCAAGAGCAACCTGAATCCAACACAGGCGCTTGAATCAACGTCACATCCGGACGTTTTTTCTGCATCTGATGAAAGATTCCAGTTTCTGTTGCGACAATAAATTTCTTCGCAGGATTTTTTTCAACTTCTTCAAGCAGGCGGGAAGTTGAACCAATCACAGAGGCATATTGCAAAACAGACTCATCGCACTCGGGATGCGCAATCACAACAGCGTCGGGATGTTGGGCAATCAGCTCATGTAATTTTTTGGCGTTGAAAAGCACGTGAACTTCACAAGCCCCCGGCCACAATTCAAATTCACGACCTAGTTTCTTAGAAAGCCAACGACCCAAGTGTTGGTCCGGGCCAAAAAGAATCTTACGATCTTTAGGAATCGACTCTACGATTTGTTGAGCATTGGAAGACGTGATGATCACATCAGAAATAGATTTCACTTCCGCACTGGAGTTGATGTAAGTCACAGCAATTCCATCGGGATGCTGACGGCGCCACGCCAAGTATTTTTCGTAAGGCGCACCCTTAACTAAGGAACAACTTGCTTCCATATCAGGAACAAGAACTGTCTTTGTCGGATTCAAAATCTTCACGCTTTCCGCCATGAAGACCACACCAGCAAGAAGGATCACATCTTGTTTTACTTGTTGACCCATTTTCGCGAGATAAAAACTATCACCGACATAATCGGCCACATCTTGAATATCACCATCTTCATAATAGTGAGCCAAGATCACAGCATTCTTTTCTTTTTTCAGGCGCTGAATATCAGCAACAATATCATACGACATATCAACCTCGGGCTTATTGTAACCCAAATGAATACGAGTGGCCTCATATAACACGGTTGTGAGGGAAACTAAAGAGTCGTTCCACCTTTAAGCACGTTAATAATTGATTTAGAAACGGTCTTAAGTGATTCAAAAACGCCTTTGCCTTCCGAAGCGCAGCCTTCAATTTCAGGCGCGTTATAAGGGTTTAATGCGCTTCTAAGCTCAGCTAAAGAAGCCACATTTGGCAAATCACGTTTGTTGTATTGCATAATAAGAGGGATTTCGCGGATGTCGTAGCCTTGTTGTTCCAAGTTTCTCTCTAAATTGCGAAGGGATTCTAAGTTTTCATCCATACGCTCAATTTGCGAGTCTGCTACGAAAATGACGCCATCCAAACCTTTAAGGATCAATTTACGAGAAGCATCGTAAACCACTTGGCCTGGAACCGTATAAAGGTGAAAACGGGTTTTGAAACCACGAATGTCACCCACGTTCAAAGGCAAGAAGTCAAAGAACAGAGTGCGCTCGATGTCCGTATTCAATGCCACGAGCTTGGATTTTTGATCCTCCGCCGTTTTTTGATAAACCCACTGAATGTTCGTTGTCTTACCGCCCAATGAAGGACCGTAGTACACGACTTTGCAGTGAATCTCTTTGGCATTGTAGTTAATAAAGGACATTACAGCTCCACTCTATTTTGCAGGGCACGACCCATAGTTCTATCATCTATGAAATCGATGTCGCTGCCAATAGGAACTCCATGGGCAATGCGAGAAAGTTTCAAACCTTTGCCTTGAAGTTGCTTCGCTAGGTACAAAATTGTCGTATCACCTTCTAAATCGGCATCCAAAGCGAGGATAACTTCCTTAATAACAGGACCATCGCCTTCGATTCCGGCGTCGATACGCTCGATCAGTTCTTTGATTTTCAATTCTTGAGGACCAATGCCTTCCAGAGGAGAAATCGCTCCATGCAACACATGGTAACGTCCACGGAAAGCACCGGAAGATTCAATGCGCATGATATCTGCGGGTTCTTCCACGATACACAAAGAATCGTCAGAACGGTGTGCGTCCTCACAATAGCGGCAGATATCTGTGTCCGTGTAGTTAAAGCAACGAGGGCATTCATGAACCTCGGCCTTAACGCGAAGAAGGGCTTCACTCAAACGCTCTGGGAATTCACTCTGCGATTTTAGAATAAAATACGCCAAACGCTGAGCCGTCTTAGGCCCGATGCCGGGAAGACGACTCAATTCGTGGGTTAGTTTTTCTAATGCAGAAATATGTAACAAGAGCTACTCCAGCTAAAGCACTGTGGGCTTCCGCCCGCCTAGAACATACCTGGGATGTTTAGTCCGCCAGTGATTTTTTCCATCTCTTTTGCAGAGGTGTCTTTAGCAACTTTAACAGCTTCGTTGGTTGCAGACATAACCATGTCTTGAAGCATTTCAACGTCGCCTGCTTTTAGAACTTCAGGATCAATAGTCAAAGAAGTGATCATGTGATCGCCGTTCACTTTTACTTTTACAGCGCCACCGCCAGAAGTTGCTTCGTATTCTTTTTTCGCAAGCTCTTCTTGGGCTTTTTTCATTTTCATTTGCATCTGATTAGCTTGCTTCATCAGTTGCGCCATTCCGCCTTGCATGCCTTTCATAACTATCTCCCTGCGCTGTCGCGCTTAGTTTCCACTATGGATTTGATATGCCCTTTGAAAACATCTTGGGCGGCTTTCACCATAGGGTTTTCGGCGATCTTATTGCGAATTTCATCCTCGGCCATTTGCACTTTTTTCTGCTGCATGGCTTGGGCGGATTCTCCGACCTGATCGCGGCTCATTAATACCTCAAAAGAATACCCAGCACCCCAGTACGAATCAATAAATCCTTGCAGTTTTTTTCGCACTTGAGCATCAGCCATTTGCTCTTTTAAGAAGGCTAATTTAACCGGAACGCCAAGGCTGACAAGCTTTCCCTCTTCTTTTACAAAAAGTAAATTTTCGACCTTCGCAGCGAAAAGAGCGTCATCTTGGCGAAGTAATTCAACAAAATGAACCCATTTTTCCGTCGGAGTTGCGCCTGTAGCCACTTTTGGAGCCGCTGGTGCACTCGGAGCCGGTGCAGCAGGTTGCGCAGGAGCGGTTTTTACCGTCGCAGCTGGAGCTGGCGACGCCGGTTTTGCACTCACGGAACTCGAAGAAGTTTTAGCTTTTTCCAAAGCCGCCTTCATCGCTTCAAGTCCCTTAGGACCGTCCATTACTTTTTGTGATTCTTGCAGTCGATCATGTCCCGGAACGGCGGGACCTACCGGCGGAGTGTAGGGCCTGGCCCCACCTGCGCTGTGAGAGGTGGAAGCTCCGTTTTGCAACCCTGATTGCAAAAGAGTTTTTAGATCCACCAACTTCGGCGCAGAAGCCATTCGTAAAAGTGTGACCTCTAAAACAATACGCGGATCTTGAGCACGAGGAATATCACTGCCGCCCTTAAGGGCCATGTCGAAGAGCATGTGAATGTCTTCTTCAGAAAGTCGTTGTGACATGTCGGTCAAAGCCTGAAGTTCCGAATCCGGCATTTCAAGAATTTGCACGGCTTGGGTTTCAGAGACTTTTACCAAGAGCAAGTTACGGATCATCTCAAGCAAATCTTGAGAGAACAAATGAGGCTCAAAACCAGCCGCCGCAATTTTCTCAATCACTTTCATGATAGCTTGAGAGTTGCGATCAATGAGGCCGTTCAAAGTTTCAAAAAGAAGAGCCCGATCCGTGAGCCCCAGAATTTCCACAACATTCGTGCGACTCAAAGGCCCGTTTGCAAATGTGATCACTTGATCGAGCAAACTTTGTGAGTCGCGCATAGAACCATCACCCTGACGAGCGATCACCCAAAGAGCTTCCTCTTCAGCCTGAACGCCTTCGCGATCACAGATGAGTTTTAATCTCTCTGTGATCTGACGGGTAGGGATTCTTCTAAAATCAAAACGCTGACAGCGTGACAAGATCGTTTGAGGAATCTTGTGAACCTCTGTCGTCGCCATAATAAAAATCACGTGAGGAGGTGGCTCTTCCAAAGTCTTCAACAAAGCGTTGAAGGCACTTGTGGAAAGCATGTGAACTTCGTCGATGATGTAGATCTTGTATTTTCCACTGGAAGGCATGAACGCCACGGTGTCGCGAAGTTCACGAATCGCATCAACACCGTTGTTCGAAGCTCCGTCGATTTCTATAACGTCGACACTCGCACCAGAGGCAATTTCTTGGCACGAAGAGCACTCGTTGCAGGGAATAAAATCTTTGGCATTCGGACAACGCAAAGCCTTGGCTAAGATACGCGCAGACGAAGTTTTTCCAGTTCCGCGAGGACCTGTGAAAAGCAAAGCATGAGGCAGGCGTTGATTATTAAGAGCATTGGAAAGAGTTTGGGTAATATGATTTTGCCCGACAACGTCAGTGAAAGATTGTGGACGCCATTTGCGTGCAATCACCTGATAAGACAAAATACACCCCTCAAACAAAGTGGCCGAGCACCCCATATCACATAGACCCTCGAGTACCGTTGCTTCCTTCCGGACCTAGCGGAGTTCGTCAAGGGCGCTATTGTATGGGACCCGGCCAGGCGCAGGTTTATCTTACCGTGGGCTGCATTACATTCGATAACTCGTCGTGCCATTGAGGTAATTCTAAGTATTTATTCCTGTTAGCTGGCACGGGCTTCCAGCCCTCACTGCTTCGCCTGCGGCGAGGGCCATCCAGGCCCCGCAGAGGCCATCTATCAGGAATAAATACTTAGAATTACCTCTATGGAAGAAGTTTTCGGATTTTACGGGCCGGGAAGAAAACCAAAAGGTGCCTGCTTCTTTTTTCGGTCTACGGCGCGTCAGGAAAAGGTGCCAGGGGATTTTTTACGTCTACGGTGCATTACGCCGAAACAGGAAATGCGACTGGGGCTTTTCTTGTTTTGGGGAGGTGGTAACATGAATCCGTTTAAAAGGAGTTCTTCTATGAAAAAAGTTTTGGTTTTGCTTTTGGTGCTTCCGTTTTTTGCTCAGGCGCAATCTGTTGGCGTTAAAGATATTCCTGCAGGGGAAGATACTACGATTGAGATTAAAAAAGGGACTAAGGCTACTGACAGAGAATTTGAAATTGTTAACGAAGAGGAAGACATCGAAGGGGAGGCGGCTCCGCTTTTGAAAGAGGCTCGTGTTAACTGGAAAAAAGCCTGCGCTGATTGGAAGAAAGACGTGAAAGAGTTGAATAAAGAGAACCAAGTTCTTTCCGTCAACTGCGGTAAAATGGAATGTTCGACAGTTTCTATGGAGTCGACTTGCCAGTCTAAGGCCAAATATAAATTAAAAGTCCGCGTGAAATAGGGAAATTTTTTCCGAGTCTATTTCGTTCAAAGCTCAACTTGTCTGAGATGTCCGACATGTTGAGCTTCTCGACTGCCAATTCACAACTCATTACAGAGCTTAAGAAAATTCACTAAGAAATATTCTCAATAGCGTTTTGTTTTTTATTCCAAATGCCTTTTTGAAATCAGGCAGTTGGAATTTTTTGTCATGCGACCGTGTTATTAATCAGGTCCCGCGTGGACGGTATCGGTCATAGAATAAAATCACATCAGAATAGAGAGCAAAAATGCGATTTAAGAATTGGATTCTTCTCTGGACATTGGCGTTTGGTGCATTTTCGGAGGCTCAGCAAAAGGAGATCAAAGTGGAAGCCTATCCTCAAACTCCGTCGTTATTGGAGGCTGTGAAAAATCACGACACGGAACTTGTTCAAGCGGTTCTAAAGAGTAAAACGAATTTGGAGGTCATGGATTCGCAGAAACGGACGCCTTTGCTTATTGCCACACAAAATAACGATGTTGAAATTGCGCGTCTCTTGATTGAGGCGGGTGCAGATGTGAATGCGCAGGATCAGAAGCAAGACAGTCCTTTGTTGTATGCAGGAGCTGAAGGACGTTTGCAGATTCTAAGACTGATTATCTCAAAGGGAAAACCCAACTTTAAAATCTACAATCGCTACGGAGGAACGGCTTTGATTCCCGCTTGCGAGCGAGGCCATGTCGATATCGTCAAAGAACTTTTGAAAACGAAGATTGATATCAATCACAAAAATAATTTGGGTTGGACGGCATTGATGGAGACTATCGTGTTGGGTGACGGAGGCCCAAGGCAGCAGGAGATCTTGCAGCTTCTGGTGAATGCCAAAGCTGATTTCAATATTCCCGACAATGATGGAATTACCCCGTTGGCTCACGCAAAGCGACGCAAGTTCGCTGAGATGGTGAATATTCTAGAAAAAGCGGGCGCACTCTAGATAAAAAAAGCCCCGGTTTTTACGCCGAGGCTTTTAAGTAAATCAGATTTAAAATCTCAATTACATTGAAAGAGCTTTTTTCAAGTTTGAATCAAGCTTTTCTAGGAACGGCTCTGTGTTCAAGTATTTGTCTGCTGGAACTTTGTCGCCGTAGATGCAAACTGCAAGGTCTTTTGTCATGAAGCCAGCTTCAACTGTTTCAACACAAACTTTTTCCAAAGTTTGAGCGAACTTCACTAGATCAGTGTTGCCATCCAAGTTTCCACGGTGCTCAAGACCACGAGTCCAAGCAAAGATAGAAGCGATTGGATTTGTTGAAGTCGGTTTACCTTGTTGGTGCTGACGGTAGTGACGAGTCACTGTTCCGTGAGCCGCTTCAGCTTCCATTGTTTTTCCATCTGGAGTTACAAGAACTGAAGTCATAAGACCCAAAGAACCGAAACCTTGCGCTACAGTGTCAGATTGAACGTCGCCATCGTAGTTCTTACAAGCCCATACGAAGTTACCATTCCATTTCAAAGCCGACGCAACCATGTCGTCAATCAAGCGGTGTTCGTAAGTGATGCCAGCAGCATCGAACTTCGCTTTGAATTCTTTTTGGTAGATTTCTTCAAAGATGTCTTTGAAACGACCATCGTACTTTTTCAAGATTGTGTTCTTAGTAGAAAGGTACAAAGGCCATTTTTTAGAAAGAGCTTGGTTGAAACAAGAACGTGCAAAACCAGAGATAGATTCATCTGTGTTGTACATTGCCATTGCAACGCCATCACCTTTGAAGTTGTAAACTTCGTGTTGGATCTTTTCGCCGTTTTCACCTTCGAAAGTGATCGTCAATTTGCCTTTACCTTTCGTCACGAAATCTGTCGCGCGGTATTGGTCACCGAATGCGTGACGACCGATGCAGATTGGTGCTGTCCAGTTAGGGACCAAACGAGGAACGTTTTTGCAGATGATAGGTTCACGGAAAACAGTACCATCCAAGATGTTACGGATAGTGCCGTTTGGTGACTTCCACATTTGTTTCAAGTTGAATTCTTTAACGCGAGCTTCGTCAGGAGTGATCGTCGCGCACTTGATACCAACATTGTATTTTTTGATCGCTTCAGCAGCGTCTACAGTCACTTGGTCGTTGGTAGCATCACGATGCTCCATGCCCAAATCGAAATACTTAATGTCGATTTCTAGGTAAGGAAGAATCAATTTTTCCTTGATGAATTTCCAGATGATTCTTGTCATTTCATCGCCGTCGAGCTCAACGACGGGATTTGCAACTTTGATCTTTTTCATAAGTCGGTCCTTTTGTCTTTGGATTGCTAAAGCCTTGAAAATATAGAATGAAGTTTGAACTCTTTCAAAGGAAAACAGAATTTCCTTGGCCTCAAGCCGTCGTAAAAAGCCCTATGACGAGGTCGGTCACGACCAAAAGCCCTGCGTTGTGGCTCTTTAAGGTGACTCATTCTTTAATCTTAGGGTGGTTGCTCTATCTGGGGAACCTCGTTAGGATTTTTGTATGAAAAATACAATCTTCGTTATCTTCGCGTTTCTCGTTTCATGTGTAACTTCAACTGAACAAGGTGCTATCGGTGTTCAGCGTAAGCAGTTGTTGCTTGTGCCGAGCGAACAAATCGTTTCGATGTCAGCACAGGCTTACGGACAAACAAAAGAAGAAGCTCAGAAGAAGGGCCTTCTTGATAAAAATCCACAGCAGGTTCAGCGAGTTCAAGCGATTGCAAGAAGGCTAACTCCACAAACAGCTACTTTCAGAAGTGATGCGCCTCAATGGGCCTGGGAAGTTCACGTGATTACATCTCCGGAACTCAATGCGTACTGCATGCCGGGCGGAAAGATCATGTTCTATTCAGGCATTATTGAAAAACTCAAACTCACTGACGGAGAGATCGCAGCGATCATGGGTCATGAAATCGCCCATGCTTTGCGTGAACACGGTCGTGAGAGAATGTCTGAAGAGCTGATCAAAAGCGGTTTAGCTCAAGCGATCCTCCTTTCAGGAAAAGTCGATGCGAAGTATGTTGGAATTGCAGACCAAGTTACGACATTGGCCGTATCGTTACCGCACAGTCGTGGACAAGAGTCTGAAGCCGACGACATTGGTCTAGAGTTGATGGCTCGCGCGGGCTACAATCCTCAAGAAGCTGTGACATTGTGGAAAAAAATGGCGTCAGCAGGTGGTGGCAAACCACCCGAGTTCTTAAGCACGCATCCCGCAGATGACACTCGTATCAGAGGAATTTCGGCACTTTTACCTAAGGTTATGCCTCTTTACGAACAAGCAAAATAACAGACACCTGATTCGTCACACGCCCCGTGGATTTTCTTAGACTAAAACATCCTGCAGTCACAGGATGTTTTAAAAAAAGGAGATCCTTATGAGATTCAATAAAATTATTGGAGCTTCTCTGTGTGTTGCTCTTCTTGCACTCAATGCTTGGGCCGATGATCCGCCACCACCTCCCGAAACAAAAGCGCCATTAACAACAATAGTAACCAATGACGACGGTGAGAAGCTTGTCGCAGATAGTATTGGTAAAACTTTGTACGTTTTTGATCCGGATATGAATAAGCCAACTCCCACTTGCACAGGCGATTGCGCTGAAGTGTGGCCGCCCTACATTCTGACTGACGAAGAGGCTTTAGATTTAAAAGCACCGTTGGGTCATGTTCTAAGAGCGAATAATAAAGCGCAACTTACTTACGATGGTCGTCCCGTTTACACATATGCTTTCGACCGTGTTGAAGGTGATGATTTCGGAGATGGCATCGGGGGAGTTTGGCACTACATCGAATTGGAAGAGAAACCATAATATTAAAAATAAAAAAGCGGTCTGTGTCACAGGCCGCTTTATTTCAAAATAGACCTCTCAATAAATTCCAAATGAATTTCAACAGCCGATTTGATGTCGGTTTTGGTTTTTACACTTTGAAACTGTCCGTCTAAAAGAAGAATCGAAAATCCATGAATGGCCGACCAAATAGACCGCGCCGTAGACAGAGCATCTTCCTTGCGAAAAACTTGTGCTTTCATTCCTTCTTGCAAGACATCTAGCAACGACACGAAGGCCTTTCCGCCGATCTCATCAAGTTCTTTGCGTTGCTCTTTCGAGCAGCGCAACTCGCGATGGAACATACTGCGATAGTGACCAGGATTTTCCAGAGCAAACTCAATGTAAGCGCGGCCTGTTGCTTGAAGTTTCTGGCGGGGAGTGCGGGCTTTCACTAATTCTTTTTCAAAGGCTAAGGTCAGCGCCAAGAAGCCTTCTTCCGCGATATAAGATAACAAGTCCTGTTTTGATTGGAAGTGCCGATAGACAGCCGTGTGACTCACTTTGAGGCTTTTTGCGATTTCACGTAACGTAAAATCGACTTCACCCTTTTTCTGAATGATTTCAACGGTTTTTTTAATAGCGGCACTTTTTAAGTCGCCATGATGATACGTCTTTACCATGAAAAAAAGACTAGCAGACTTTTTCTATGTTTACAATGGTCACATTAATGTTACCATTGGTTACATGAAGAAATTAGATGCTTTTTGCCGAATATTGAATGTTTTTTCGTTTTAGCTCTGTATGTTGGAGGCGTTTTGTGAAAAAGAAAATTTTAGTTATCAACGGTCATCCCAATGATGAAAGTCTTTGCGCTTCTTTAGCATTAAGTTACTTCCAGGGAGCCGAGCAAGCAGGTCACGAAGTGAAACTTACGCACCTATCGCGTCTGTCTTTTGATCCGATCTTACACAAAGGCTATTTGAAAATTCAGGAACTCGAACCTGACTTGGTCCAAGCGCAAAAGGATATTTTGTGGGCGGACCATTTGGTGTTTATATATCCTATATGGTGGAGTTCAGTTCCCGCTCTGCTCAAAGGCTTTTTAGACCGTGTGCTTTTGCCAGGATTTGCTTTTAAATATCACAAGAATGATCCCTTCTGGGATAAGTTGCTCAAGGGACGTACGGGAAGAATCATTCTAACAACGGATGCACCTTGGTTTTGGAATCTTTTAGTGAATTGGGATCCCGCCATTCGCACAATGAAAAAAGGTGTGCTGGAATTTTGCGGAATTAAACCCGTGGGAGTCACGCAGTATGACTCCTTGAAAAGTAGAAAACCCGAAGATATTAAAAAATATCTTCAGAAGACTTTTGAATTGGGTCGTAAGGCCGTTTAAAACAGGGGACCCGACGGGTCCCCCCAAAAGAATTACCTCGAGAAATAAGGATTCTTTATTTGGGACTCAAGCTGATAAGTTGAGATCTCCACAGTCTCGAAGACTTTTTCTGGAGATGTATAGCGCACAAGTTGCGGTCCTCTAAAAATAGCAGATGCCATTGCAAGCATTCCTCCTAAGAGTTTGTACACGAGGTACGCGAGGAAGCTTGTTAGTAGACCGGCCCTTTTCACGCTTTCAACAGACACATCAGCTGAGGCTTCAACGAGCTTCAATAAGTAACGCTCGTTTTGGAATTCCCATTCTTTTTTCTTGCGTAATAACGCATTCATAGCTTCCTCCTCAGGATTGATAATGCTCGCAAAAGCGCTACTCAAAAGGCCGCTGAATAGGCTTGCGCGAGAACTGTTTTAAGTTTTTTGGGTTAAGACCAAGAATAAAAAATTGCCAAACGGACAAGTTCTTAAAACTTGGGATTTTTGTTATTTAAATTTTACTAATGTAGTGAATTGGAACTTTGTACGTAGCTAGAATTGACCGACGGAGGCCACGTCATTTCCGTTCACTGTTGATAGTGTGGAATCGTTAAGATTTTTAATAATCATCATAATCATGATGGCCTCCTTTCATTAGAGTTACTTCAATATCTGAGAAGTCTTTGAAAAAGTAAACTAAATTCTTGGAAATCTTTTGTAGGAGCCAGTTCCAAGATGGGTCCAGAGGTTCGCGGAGATTGTCGGTAATTACAGTTAGGTAATTCATTTTGAAACTATTCCCAGCGACAATCTAAAACACTTCTTATATGGTGCGTGAACTTCAAATCCTTGCTGGGAGAGACTCGTGAAGCATTTTATTCTGGGAATTCTTGGTTTTGTTTCAATGGCAGCTCACGGGCAGGCACAAGTGTCGATGTGTAAAACATCGGGTATCGTTGACCGCATCACGTGTCCATCAAACGCAGTTGATATTTCTGGTCCGCACATTACACGCAAAGTGAAGTACGCATTACCTGCGGGAAAAGCACCAAAAGGTGGTTGGCCGACAGTTGTGATCTATCAAGGAAGTTTTTTTGAAGTCGAATTTTCTCGCCAACGTATTTTACCCTTCGGCGGTTACAACGAAATTCGTTTGATTCAATCCTTGCTTGATCATGGATTCGCCGTTGTTGCTCCTCCTGCCATCAGTGGTGTTGCTTGGATGACAAATCTTATCGGAGTTGACTACGAACTCTCTGAAGACTTCTATTTCGTTCAAGAACTTTTAAAAAAAATGAAGACCGGAACTTTCGGCAAACTTAACATGAACCGTCTTTATGCGACGGGCATCTCCAGCGGTGGCTATCACTCAAGCCGCATGGCTGTGACGTTCCCGGGAACATTTAAAGCCATCGCCGTAGAGTCTGCTTCTTATGCGAACTGCAAGGGACCCATCTGTTTTGTTCCTCAGAATATTCCTGAAAATCATCCGCCTACGTTGTTCTTGCACGGTGAACATGATTCCGTTGTTCCAGTGGGTACGATGCTTGATTACTACGAGAGACTTAAAAATGTCGGTGTAGAAGCTGAAGCAGTTATTGATGCAACGGCAGGTCATCAGTGGATTGATGAAGCTCCCGAGCTCATCACGAATTGGTTCTTAGCTCATCCTTGAATCTGCCAAGAGATCTTTTCTAAAGCTTCCACCTCTTCGGCCCAATATCTAAAGGTATTAAATTCGGGAAAAAGACGGGGGAAGCTTGGATCTTCCCAGCGTTTTGCGATCCATCCTGCATAGGAAATAATACGAAGGCCTCTTAAGAGAGGAATCCACGACCACTGGTGATCGGGGAATTCGCGCAGCTCTTCATAACCTTCGATGATTTGTGATTTTTCTTCATCGAGCAAATCCGCATCGCCAGATAAAAGCATCCAGAAATCCTGAATCACGGGACCATTGACGAAATCGTCGAAGTCCACCAGGAAAAATTCTTTTCCGTTATTGAGGAGATTTCCTTTATGGCAGTCTCCATGAATGCGAATGAATTCAGAAGGATCAAAAGTGTCATCAATAGCAAAAAGAATGTCTTCAGAGGCTACGGTATAGCGTTCACGCAACTCGGGAGTGATCCAGTCTTGCAAGAAATCTAAAGTGTTCCAGCCACCGTAATAACTCGTATCCAGAACCGGGCGGTGCGGAGCTGGCTTCTTTGCGCCGATATTATGAACCTGCGCCATCAGGCGGCCGACTTTATGAAGTTCGCCCTCTAAAAATTCCTGCGGCATTCTGCCTAAAACTTTCGGAAAGAAAGCGACAAACATTCCGTCCACTTCCGAAATCGTGCTGTCGTGTCCTTGAAAAAGAGGAGCTACGGCGGGAATGCCTTCATTTTTTAGAGACAAAAGAAATTCGTGCTCTTCAAGAATGGCTTCCTTGCTCCAGCGATGAGGGCGATAGAATTTCGCGATTATGTTTTTGTTTAGAGCCGTTGAGTCATGAGGCTGTTCCAGCTTGATATCAAAAACGCGATTCTCATAGGAATTCAATTGAGTGAATTCCCCCGTGGGATAAAAACCCGCATTTTCTGCCGCTTGCAGAACTTTTTCGGGATCTAAGCTATAAAAAGAAGAGCTTTTGTCCATTTTACCTACTGCCATGCGATACAAAAAGGTACGGCGTACCTCCAAACTTGCCAGTTTTTGGGGCTTAAGTCATTCTCTGACTTGATGAGCGGCAAAGAAACCTTTCTCTTCGCAAAATGGTCTGTGGAAGTGCATCGACGGTCTTTTCGTCGTTCGGTTTCTATTTATCTTTATCCTAATAAGCCCATCAAAGTGATTGCCTCAAAAAGCACGACACAAAAAGTGATCGTGGACTTTCTTATGGCTAAAAAGGACTGGATTGAAAAGAACTTTGAAAAGTTCTCTGAGATCGCAGAAAAATTCCCGGAAAAACGCATCAAGGCCTACGAAAATTTCCCGTTTATGGGAAAAGAGCGAAAACTCAAAGTTGTGATCACTCTTCATAAGAAAACTTTTGTTTCGGTGACCGACGAAAATCTGCTTTTGCACATCCCGCGAAATGACTGGAGTGCGAACTCTCTTATTGAAGAACATCCGACAGCTTTAAAAGAAATCCGTCACTTCTATAAAAGAGAAGCCGTGAACTTTTTAAGTGAGCGTGTCGCTTATTGGTCCGAACAAATGAACTTAAAACCCTCGCAAGTGAAGTTCCGTGAACAAAGAACTCGCTGGGGGAGCTGTTCGTCTAAAAAGATCATCAATTTGAATTGGCGTTTGATCGTCTTCACTCAAGAGATCATCGACTACGTGATTGTTCATGAGCTAGCACATCTGCAGCACATGAACCACTCTGATCGCTTTTGGTCTTTGGTGGAAAAGTATGTGGCAAACTATAAAGACATTATGAAGTCTTTAAAAGAATCCCAATATCTTGTCGAATTTCTCTCTGAAAATCAGTAAAGACCGTTTTTCGTTTTATTGCGCATCACAGACAACGCTAGCAATGTTCCGACGTAACCAACGCCGCCTCCGAAAATGATGTCGCTTAAGAAGTGGTCATGCACTACGATGCGAGTCGCTGCCACAAGCATCGCGAAAGGTATCCAAAACCAACGGAATCTTGGGAAGGCCACACTCATCATCGTTGCAGCAGTAAAGATCACTTGCGAGTGTCCTGAAGAAAACGAGTGCCAATGCCAGTGCGTTGTAAATGGCGTAAAGACAAAGGGATCAAAATCAGGAGTTTTATGCGGTCTCTGACGGCCTACTGCGAATTTGATAATATGAGTTATTGCCCCACATAGTAAGAGAGCCGCGAAGAAGTTCAATCCCCAACGTCTATAGAAGTCGACTCTATGAGAATGACTTTTTAATGCACCAATATGCGGAGCCACCCACTTTGCAAGCGCCCACACGCCAAGAGCAAGAATAAAGTAGTATTCCGAAAGACCTGCATCTGTAAGAACTCTTGCAGGTCCGCGGATCGTGGCTTTGATATCGGGATTTGCGAAGTAGGCAGAGACTGTTTGGTCAAAAAAATATCCCGCAACAATCGCTAGCGCGAGCGAAATAAGGATCACCTTAATAATATGTCTTGTCAGTTTTCGAGGGTCGCTGATGAGCTCGCCGAATTGTTGTACAGGCATGTAATTCCTTCCAAGACAGAGTCTAAAACGTAACCGTATTGCAATACAAGCCCTGATGAGGGGTGACGAATATTGGCCCAAGGCTTGCTTAATGGTCCAGCGACAGAATACTTGGAGGTTTCTAATGTTACCAATGCTTC
Source organism: Bdellovibrio sp. HCB-110 (assembly GCF_047323225.1). Classification (GTDB taxonomy): domain Bacteria; phylum Bdellovibrionota; class Bdellovibrionia; order Bdellovibrionales; family Bdellovibrionaceae; genus Bdellovibrio. The sequence goes on along the minus strand of NZ_CP178750.1, from coordinate 3,906,959 downwards.
AAAAAAAGCACACATTGATTACGGCCGCTTTGCTTGCGACTTTGACGTTAAGTGCGTGCGGTAAGAAAAAAGACGTAATCGCAGCTCCACCTGAAGAATCTAAAAAAACAGGTGAGTCTGATACTAATGGTCAAATCGGTGGTGGTCTTCCTGATCCGAATAAACCAGATGATTATAATCCACCACTCCCTGAGCCAATTCCTGAGCCGAGAAAACCAACTCCGCCGGGTTCGACTCAACAACCAAATCCACTTCCTCCTCCTCCAACAGCTCCGACGGCTCCTTCTCAGCCACCGAAGCCAACAACTCCTCCAGTGGTAGACACTCGTCCAGCTCCGGCTCCGGGTGCGAATCAATTGCCGCCTGACTATCGTACTAACGATCCAGGTAATGCGACTCGTGATAATTTATCTAAGCGCATGACTGGTGGCGTGACGTCAGATGGTCTTGTTTATACTTCTTCTTCGACAGATGATCTTTTGAATTTCCTGAGAGCTCGTAACGAAAAAGTAGGTTACGAAACTCGTCGTGCGAATGTTGAAGCAGCTTCTTCTGTTTTGTCTGCGAAAATGACGATCGATGGTTTGTCTGGTGACGCTATCGTGACTTTGAAAGTTCAAGAAGGAAATGAAGTTAAAGTTTATAACGTTGCTGGTGCAAGTAACAATGGCGGATATGCTTCTCCATTGAGATCTGTTCGTGCAGGTAACGGTGAGAAGTCTACAGGTTCTCGCGCTCTTGAAGGCACTTTGAAGTGCGTTGATCTTGATGGCGGGTGTGAGAATACTTTCGTAAGACTTAAAATCGGAACTTCTCCGTCAAGTGCGATCATCAACTTGGTGTTCAGAAATTCTTCTGCTGATTTGTATTTCAATCTTCCAGGTGAATACTCGAACAATCCAGAGTACTTGGTTTTAAGAGACTTCATCGTGAACACGATCCAAGGTCTTAAAGTTCCAGATAGAATCAAAACTATCCGTATGAGTTCTTGGGAAGTTGTAAACGGTCGTTCTGGTGTGGCTCTTTCTATGAAGGGTGCTAACAACGAACTTCTTGCTTTCGCGGGTCCATTGCTTGCTCCTGAAGCGGGTACTGGTGTGAACATCAACTTGTCACGTATTGCTAAAGATCAAGAAGACACTTTGGATTTGATCTCTTTGGATAATACGAAATTGAACCTTGCTAATACAATTGGTGAGGCTCGTATGGTGGCTAACAACGGTCTTGGTCAAGTGCGTTTGGCTTTGAAAATGAGAAAACGCGGTTCTTATGCTCAAGATCAGTTCCTAGTTACTTTCATGAGAAGAGTAAAACCTCTCATTGATTTGACTGACGATAATTTGAAATAGATCTAAATTGTTCCTAGCGTTCCTTATGTTTAGGGCCACGGACCTCCAAGCCGTGGCCCTTTTTTATTATTTAACACACGGTGCTGGTGTCGAATTGTCCCAAAACCAGTTGGTACACGAGTTGCTTAAGGGAGATGTGGGGAATCACCAAAACCTTTGGGGGACAGAATGACTCTAAAAAACAGCTTATTAATCGCTTTTGCTGCTATCACTCTTACTTCTCTTTCTGCTGGAGCTTATATTGTTCCAGGAGGACCTCGTCCTGTTGAGCCAGCTCCTTATCCAGACGACGGTGGCTTTAATCCAGGCAATCCATTCCCTGGTGAAGATGACTTCGGTAACGGAGGCATTGGAAACGGTGGTATCAATGGTCGCCAAGAACAAAAGATCATCTATTTGGGTCGCAGAGTTTCCAATGAAACTTTACCTCTTCGTCAATTGGCAGGAATCGGCGAAAACTATCGCGGTTACACTGTTCAATCTGTTGTTGTTGAAATTCGTCGCAGCGGACCTCAAGCAGAAATCTCTTTGATTGCTGATGGTCGTGAAGAAGACACTTCTTACTCTCCACAAGGTGCTATTCAACTTTACCCTCGTTACAGAGCTGTGATCGGTGAAGACATCCGTTCACTTCAATTGTCTGTTCGTGGTGTTGCAGAGATCGCTTCAATTACTGTAAACTTGATTGATAATGATCGCGTTGAGCGCCCAGGTCGTCCGGGTCGTGGTGTCGATGTTCCACTTTATGTGTCACGTCGCATGTATGGAAATGATCGTTTGGATCTAACTCAATACATCGATATGTACCGCTACCGTGGTTACAGAATCCAAGAGATCGTGATCGAAGCGACTCCGGTTTACAACACAGCTTTGATTGATCTTTTGATCAACGGTTTCAACCAAGGTCAAACTTTGCAAGTGGATCGCTACAACTCTCGCCAAACTGTTCGCCCACAAAATGCCGTGCTTGGCCAAGGAGCTGAGAGTTTGGTTCTGTACACTCGCGGTGACTTAGATATTCGCGCGGTGACTTTGCGTCTATCTCGTTAATAAGCATTTTAAAACTCGATGACTAGAAAAGGACTCCGTAAGGGGTCCTTTTTTTATTTCGCGTGGCTCCGGTTTTTATGCCTTGCGATAATGTAAGCCCCTTTGTGCACAAATCCGCTTGTTTTGAAGATTTAAATCAGGTGAACTATCTGGGTGCAAAAGGAGATCTGATTTCTATGCAAAACAGTCATCTTGAGTTTAGCAAAGGCAAAGAAATTTCAATGGGTTCGGCGAATCCGCCTATCCTTTCTGATTACATGAACTACCGTCAGTTCTTGGCGGATTTTTATCAGTTCAAACGTAAGAGTTCGAAAGGATCTTTAAGAGCTTATAACTACGCTGTGTTTTCAGCAGCAGCGAATATTAAATCTCCCAACTATCTAAAAATGATCATCGAGGGGAAAAGAAACCTCTCTGAAGATATGATTGGAAAATTCGGCAAAGCTTTGGGCTTTATGAAAGACCAAACTGACGAGTTCCGTTTGCTGGTGCAATTCACTCAAGCAACAGATCCTGCTGAACGTAATATGTATCTTAAGAAACTCAGCGAGCATCGTGTTGCTGGGAAATTGAAATCTGGCGAGATCGACCGCAAAACGTGGGAGAAAGTTCCTAACTGGGTTGCGTGGATCATCTACGCGATGGTGGATCAAGAGGGCGTGTCTTTCGATACGGCCGCTTTGAAAACGATTCTTCGTGGTAAAGCTTCTGAAGATGAAATCGAAACAGCTCTGGGTACTTTGATCAACTCTGGTGAGCTTCGTCGTGACGAAGTGACTGGTGAGTTGAAAAAGAACAGAAGCTTGATCGAGTCTCCGGAAGAAATTCCTGTGGCTCTTGTTCGTAAGCTTCAATCTCAATTGATGTACTTGGGTCTTGAGTCTTTGTATCAAGATCAACCGACGGACAGAGAGTTTGGTACGTTGACAATGTCTTTGACGAAAGCTGAGTTTGAAGAAATCAAATTTAAACTTCGTCAGATGAGAAAAGCTCTTCACAAAGACAACTCGATTGCGCGCATGAAAGAAAAAGGGGAGAGAGTTTATCAACTCAACATCCAACTTTTCCCTGTGACAAATGCAGTTGAAGGAGTTGAAAAAACTCCTGTGATTAAGCCCGCTCTTGATTTGAAACCAGAGACAGCGATTGTTGAGCAAGCTCCTGTAACGGCGGCTCCAGCTCCACAAGCACAACCTGCTCCTGTGACAGCGCAAGCTTCTGCAGAGACGGCTTCTGCGAAAGATCGTTCTAATGTGAGTTCTTTAGCTGCGACGGCGGCGTCTGCTGCGGATCTTTTCCGTTAATTCTTGTAAGCGGTTCTGTGATTTTGCAGAGCCGCTTTTTTAACTTCTCCATTTAAAAATTTGATTATTTGCTAAGCAGATTTGCCACTTTCTGTGTGCTTTGAAATATGAGTCCGCTCGCCAAAAAAGCGGACGCGATCGCGGTTATTTTCGTTAAACTTGGATAATTTGCCTAAATAGAGGGCCGATTATAAACGTGACAGCCATTCGCAAAAATTTAAGATTCTTAAATTTTAGTGTCATTATTGCCCCATTTTTTGTGCACATCTGTGGATAACTCTGTGGAATAGGGCCATAAATGGTGGATATCTCGAACTTTTGGCGTAAATTGTCCCGTGCTAACGTTAAGATCTCGTTAGGATGACACCACCTCTGCAAGACAAAAGTCCTGCGTCACGAAAAATTTAATCGTTGAATGTGAGGAGTAAAATCGGAAGGATAAACGATTTTCATTTTGCCGCTGATTATGTGGTAGGATGAAACGATGTTTTCACACATGGGGGCGTACTGGCTTCGACGTGGGTGCTGAAGCATAAGGAGCATACAGGGGCGCATGAGGACCTCTTTAAAAACGTGCATTTTGTAATTGGCAACGATTACGCACTTGCAGCTTAATTAGCCGCACGATCTACCTTGAGGTGGTTGCGCTCTTGGATAGATTGTCATTTAGTGACCTCGGTGAGTTGGGTTTTCTCCAGCAGACTCGCTTAAATTTACTGGGGGAATGTTTGATGGGAACTTTGTCGATAGAGGTCCCATCATCAAATTAAAATATCGACTAAGTATGTAGCGCCTTATCGTGGATCTCTTGCGGACGCGGGTTCAATTCCCGCCGCCTCCACCAATTTAGAAAATAAGAAACCTCCCACTCGGGAGGTTTTTTATTTTCTGAATTGTTTGAAGTCTGTTGGTGTTTGAACTCTCAAGTGTGAGCAAAGCGAACAGACGTGGGTTCGCAAAAATGCGGTTCTACTCGCTCCATAGTGGGCAATTTCAAAAAGTCATTTAAGCACAAGCATTTAGGTATCTGAGTCTATACATTTCAAAGCTTTTAACGCCGTAAGCTCGCTTCTGTACTAGCTTTGCCACATTGTTAAAGCCTTCCGTTCTTGCGTTAGTAATCCGCAGTGGATATTTGGGTTTTCTTTTTTCAGACAACATCGGTTCTACGGTTCGAACAACTAACTTCTAAAAACGAGCTTTTGACAAAACAGAATTTGATGTATGATTTCTTTGTGGCAAAGAAACAAAGTCAAGGTAATCCGAAAAACGTAATAAGGTATCTCGAAATACTCTTGGGTGTATTTGGCGTTGCTATTGTCGGTTTTTTAGTTGCTATAGGAATATATAAAAATAAGATCGATAATTTAGAGTTTAACTTTGGTGAGCAAAAAAAAGAAATTGCTGAATTGAAAGACGATATCAAGGAAATTTCCCAAAAATTCAATGATCTAAATACGAAGGTAAATGGCCATGATATTAAAATTGGAGCAATAACGGGTAAGCCCTCCTTTGTAGAGAGAGTTGAGCCTCAACCTGGATCTACGAACTATAACTTAAAAGGCTTCGTGGAATCTCAAAGGGGAGGTGATTGATGATGAAAATTATACTAATTTTTAGTTTGTTTTTTCTTGGCTGTGAAAATGCTCGCAAAGACACGTCAATTATTACGACGACTCAAGAGTCTATACCTTCTCAAAAGGTTGAGGCTATTACTGTTAAAAGTGAACCTTTCATAAAAGAAGCCCTACATTCTAAATCAAATGTATGCGTTAGTAATTACCATTGTATCAAATACGTAAATCTTCCTGACACTAAGGTGAAGATAGTTGAGGTTGTTGTTCAAGGGACAACATCCATGCAAATTAAAACATATGACAAAAACGGTGTGCCTATAGATCTCGAACCAACCTATGTTTTTGAGATCAAGGGCACTAAGATGCCAGCAACTATCGACGTAGAGTTGGTAAAAAAGAAGTAGTACCTACACGAGAATCTACTTTTAAATATCATGTAAAAGATGAATCCTCGCGCGTTTCGAATATTGGGGAAAACTTTTTCCACGCATAAAGAATCCATTGTCATTGATGTTGAGCCGAATACCTACCCTTTAATACTGAAAGAACATAGTCCATTATATATCACTTCTATTTTGTTTACTTTCAAAGGAAACTTTAGCGCAGACACTTAAACTGGTTAATAGGGATTTCTATGAACGGACAATGGATCGGATCTTATGCAGGTTCATCTGCAGGCAGCATAATCTTGAATTTAGACGATCGTGGCACTCATTTCGAAGGTCATGCCTATGCGTTCGAGGAAAACAATGAACGGCCAAGCACATACGCGTCTATCATAACACCTGGCAAAGGTCAGATGTTGGAATTCGAAGCACTAATATTGCCGATAGATCCTATCTCCGGAGACCTTGTAGACTGGAAAGATATTGCTCATCTATATCCTGGAACTATTTTTGGAAAAAAAGTGGCCATAAAGTTAGAATACAAAAATTCGGTATTGGAATTCGAATGGAGAACCGATATTGGATCTAATGGTATCGCCACACTTCATAAAAGCGAATCAGACAAGCCGACGGAATATAGCCCTATTGCGGAGGTGCAAACCTGGGATCAGTTTAAGAGTTTCGTGAGCAGTCTTGAATATCGTAGATTTATCTTCCGCGGCCAAGAAGAAGCCAAAAGACTCCGAACCAGTTTTCACCGGACAGGTCGTGCAGATCTTTTTTTCTACATTAACAATGATATACCTGCTCTATACCGTCACTTGAGTCAGCGCACGAAGTTCATTTTTAATCTGGACATCCCAGATCAAAATGGCGCTTTTATGAACCTGGCCCAGCATCATGGATATCCAACCCCACTTCTTGACTGGTCGTATTCTCCTTTCGTCAGCGCTTACTTTGCCTATAAAAATATTAAGTCTTCGCATGCCGATCAGGCCGGTGATGATCAAAAAGTAAGAATATTTATGTTTGATCAAAAATCCTGGCGGAAAGAGTATAATCAGCTTAAAAAACTTAGTAGTTGGCCTCATTTTTCTCTGTTGGAATTTATTGCAATTGAAAATGAGCGAATGATTCCTCAACAATCTATATCAAGCGTTACAAATTTAGATGATATCGAAACTTATATCAGAGCCAAAGAGAAAGAGAAGGGACAGCAATTTCTTAAGATAATAGATCTCCCTCTAAAGGAACGTACGCGAGTAATGCGAGAACTGGCAGTCATGGGAATCACAGCGGGTTCCTTATTCCCGGGTCTCGATGGAGCATGCGAAGAAATTAGAGAGAGATTTTTTAGAACTTAGACATCAGTTTTAAGGAGAAGTTTCGAAATTCAAACGTCTTCGGGAGCATAGGATGGATAAATCTACTAAGAAAGAAGTCGTCGTCGTCGGTCTAATTAAGGGAAGTATTAGCGCAATACCGGTGGCGGGTGGACTTCTTAATGAAGTCATCTTCGATATCAGAGGAAGAATATTTTTATATATTAAATTGTTTATAGGATTGAAAAGGACGGTTTCAAATTCATAGCGTCACCCATAGAAAAGATAGAAATAAAATAGCACAATGCACGTCGTTTATTAAGTGAAGGGGTAAACGTTTTATTTTTGTCGGTGTTTAGGAGAGGGAACTGTAGGACTTCAAGTGGCATTCTCACATGATCCAGAAGTATAAACACCGTGAACTCCTGTTCAATAACCTGAATACTGAGTGGCAGGAGCTTCAAGGATCTACCTTGCAGGTCTGAGCTGTTCGACAGTTGAGTTCATGAGTATTTGCTCCTAAATACGAGAGGATACAGGTTGGGTACGGAGAAGATTTAAGACCTTCAAATGCGGACATTCGAGAAGAGTCAGGAAGCTCTCGAATGGGCAAGGGGCATGCTGTGAACAATAATAGTTTACCTGTGTTTGAGGCGAAGAGATTAATTCTTCGCGGAGTTACTCAAGCAGATTTGTAAATTCAAAATATACTAAGTTTGAAATTTGGGAGCTGTCTAAAGCGGAGTGGTTAGCTCGAATCTCGTAAATTAATATTCTCTCCATCATTTTTTTGTAATGTCCACACTTGTAGTTTACTTGAATGACACCCAGTAGATATGATCCAATAGATTGGTTGTGAGGCTCGACTTGGATCAGCGTGAAAAGAAAAAATCTATTGAATACTTCGGTTTCTGGCAGCTGCAAAACAAAATTACTCTATTTTCTCTGATTGCCATTTTGCTTTTGTCGGCTCTCTTTGTGATGGGAAGTGTGATGCTTCCAGCTGTCAGTACAACTCAATTTATTGCCTTTATCGTTTTGATTCCAGCGCTGGCGTGTTTTGGAATTGCCACATCTCACTCCTCGAATCTTGAATCCGCAAAAGCAGAGCGGGAATACAAAAGACTATTGTTGCGCTTGTCGGAAACGGAAGATTCACAAATCACTTTAGATCGTTTCTTCTCTATATCTAGTGATCTGATGGCTGTTGCGGGAAAAGACGGTCTTCTAAAAAAAGTCAGCGCATCACTTGTTAATACTTTGGGATATAGTGAAGAAACGCTGCTCAGCACTCCGTTCTTTGAATTTATTCATCCCCATGATAGAGCGGCGACACGTGAAAATATTAAGGCGTTGAATCTGGGACTGCGCTCGATGGGATTCGAGAACCGTTATCGGGCCGCTGACGGGACTTACCGAACATTAAGCTGGAGTGCTGCGGCTGATACAGAACTGGGTGTGAGATTCGCGTCGGCTCGTGATGTCACTGACGAACGCAATTTTAAAGATCGCATGCAGCAAATCTGGGATTCAGCTCCTTTTTTGCTGATGGTAAAAGACAGTGACGGAATAATCACCAATTGCAACGCTGCTTTTGCCCGCTCCGTAGGATTTTCAAGAGATTTACTACTAGGACAAAATGCAAAGCAATTTTTGCTACCCGAATCTACGGAATGTGCTCTTGGAAAAGAGCAAGAAGTTTTAAAATCTTTAAAACCACTGACATTTGACGAAGTCCTAATGAACCAAGGCGTGGCGGCAAGACATCTTTCCACCATTTTCCCTGTCCTTGATCAAACGGGAAAAATCATTTCCATCGGAAAAGTTTCCCTGAATATTGATTCGCTCGCTCAAAGGACTTAACTGCACGGAATTAAAGCGTGAGTTCATCGTAAATTTCCCTATTAAGTCATAAACTCGGTCAGAAGAGTGGAGCGCGTGAATACAACAAAAATGAGAGGAGCGAGAAGTGGAGGAAGAGCTGCTCCCATTAGTTATATCGGCAAACCTTGGAAGCCATAAAAATTAATTCCTATGGTGCCTAGTTACTTACAAACTGTGGAAGACTTTCCTTTATGGAAGATCTAAACGTCATGTTAAAAGATAACTGAAGTGCTTACTTGTAGAAAGAGATCCCCTTAATAACTTTGATATATAGCAATAGGGTTGATTTCAATAACAGGACCTGGGATTTCGAATTTGTCAGAAGATACATTTGATATACCCCCCAATAAAAGTCCCTGTTCTTCGACTCCTTTGAAGTTTCGAAACAAGTCTCTAAGTTTGTCTTGCTGCATTGATAGTTTACCTGGAAGGAAATTATAAAGGCTCACAGATTTTCCTATTGGATTTATTCGTCTAACTCTTCCTAAAACTGTAAACTCTCCATCTACATCATCTGGACTGAATATAAGATCGTCACCTACGTCTTTTTGAAGTAAATCAACGGATGTTACAAACTTGGTCGCAACGTTTGATAACGGAGAAACTACATATGTTGCTTTTTTGGGTTTAAGAAGGTTAACTGCGAGTGCGGCATTTTTATCAAGATCAAACTCCCCAGACACCATTGTGAACATTTCAATCAACCCTCCCATATAAGATTCTAGTTCGGAGCGCGTGAAGGTACCGGGTAATTCCACGATTTCTCCTATTCGCAATTGTCCTAAAATTGCGTCATCGAAACCTGCGAGAGACTGAATTTGATGCTTTTCATTGAGAATTTGGTACAGATCATTAAACAGCGAAGCGGTTGGACGCTTTATCAATCCTTCTCTTTCAACTAACAAAGTTTCTTCGTTTGCATATTTTGCGGCAATTCTTTCTAAACTAAAGCTTAGATCTTTATTGGATTTGGTTTGAGTATTAATCGTTAGCTTATATTCCGGTATTAAGTTGTCCACCAGAACACTTAGTAAACTAATGACACTTTTACGGTCGCAATATAACAGATCCGGAAGAAATGCAGACATAGGTCCTCCTAATTTATCTTTCAAAATACTAATATTAAATTCTAACAAGTACAGACCTAAGTACTAATATAAAAAAATCTGTGCAATCAGATTGCAAATCAAAACTCAGTGTATTTCGATATTTGTTTATAAATACTATTTGTTTGTTTTGGGGGCAAGCTTGGAAATTCCATCGAGTTTAATTGAAGATGTTAAGGGCGGGAATGCTATTCTTTTTTTAGGAGCCGGAGCATCTCTGGAAGCTAGAAATTCTAAAGGAGAGGTGCCACCGACGGGTACCGAGCTTGGCGCTATGTTAGCCGATAGGTTTTTGGGTGGCAATTATCGCGATTACCCTCTTAGTCAAATAAGTGAGTATGCAATTAGTGAGACTGATTTATTTAGAGTGCAAGATTTCATAAGAAATGTGTTTAAGGAGTTTAAGCCTACGGATACCCATTTGTTATTGCCAACATTTCGTTGGCGGGGCCTAGCTAGTACGAACTATGACTTATTGGTTGAGTCTTCGTATGAACAATCTGCAAATCGTGCTCAAGATCCACTAGTGACTTTTGTCGAAAATGGAGATCGCGTAGACGAAAAACTAAGAGATCCAAATGCCGTTCCTTATCTCAAACTACATGGATGTATAAATAGAATTGCAAACCCTGCGTGTCCACTAATTCTATCGTTGGATCAATACGGTGAATATAGAAAAGGACGCTCTCGCGTTTTTGACCATCTTAAAACATGGGCTTTCGAGAATCCCATAATATTTGTAGGATATGGTTTAAACGATCCGAATATCAGGCAGATTTTAGCTGAGGTTGCGTCGGAGTCAGGTAGTCGGCCTAGATACTATTTAGTGTCTCCTGCCGCGGGCGATATTCAGCGAAGATTCTGGGAGCAAAAAAAAATCACCGTAATTGAGGGTACTTTCGAAAAATTTTTAAAGAAGCTGGATAATGCGGCTCCAGCTATTTTACGAGGTATAAAAATTCAAGGAGCTACGGATCACCCGATCAGTGCGAAGTTTGGTGATAACAAAAGAATGTTGAGCAAAGGTTGCTCGCTGTTTTTGGAGAATGACGTCGATTACGTTGCATCTATTCGTTCGACAGAATTTCAAGACCCCAAATTGTTTTACAAAGGTATGACTAAGAATTGGTCGCCCATAGAACAAAACCTAGATGTAAAGAGGCTAATATCTGATACGATTATTGCTGAAGAAATTTTGGATACTACGCATAATGGCTTTAAGTTCATTCTAATTAGAGGGCATGCAGGATCAGGGAAAAGTGTATTGCTGCAGAGGCTCGCTTGGGAAGCCGGAAAAACTTATGACAAGACTGCATTGTATTTGAAGTCATTTGGGGCGATTAATCCATTTGCCTTAAATGAACTGATTCAGGCTACCGAGAAAGAAGTCTATCTTTTCGTAGACGATGCAGTAACACATGCCGCAGAAATTGAGCGTATGCTTTCATCATTAGGTGAAAATCTAAAGAGATTAAGACTTTTTTCAACAGCTAGGATCAACGAGTGGAACGCAATTTCTCCGAATCTTTCCTCCGCTGTTACGTCAGCTTTTGATTTGGAATTTTTACTTCGGCCTGAGATATTGAGTTTACTTCAGTTACTTAAGAGGCATAGTTCCCTTGGGGTTCTAAGCTCCCTTTCAGAAGAAGACCAAATCAAGGCGTTGACCGAGAGAGCTGGTCGTCAATTGCTTGTAGCTCTGCATGAGGCGACCGGCGGTAAACCTTTTGAGGAAATTATTGCGAATGAATATGATAGCATCAGGCCTCTTCGAGCTCAGCAAATCTATTTAACAATTTGTACTCTTAATAGATTAAACGTCCCCGTAAGAGCGGGATTGATCTCGAGAATTTATGATATAACTCTCGAAGAATTTAAAAACGAGCTGCACAATGCCTTGGATCAGGTCGTGTTTATCAAATCTAATCCGATGACACGTGACTATGTGTATGAGGCACGACATCCACAAATTGCCGAAATGGTATTTACGAATGTATTAAAAGATGTGCAAATTCGATATGATGAATTTTTGAAGTGCTTTAATAATCTCAATCTCGATTACCATTCAGACAACACCACATTTTTCAAAATGACAAATGCAAAAACGTTGCTGCATCTTTTTCCGGAGCACCAAATGGTACATACTATCTTTAAAATAGGTAGGGAGAAGGCGCCGGATAATTATCATTTGTTTCATCAAAATGCGATTTATGAGATGAGAAGGCCGAACGGAAACTTAGAGGAGGCAGAGAATCTCTTGAAAAAGTCATTTGAGATGGCTCCATGGAGTTATCCCGTGGCACATTCTTTAGCAGAACTGTGCCTAAAAAAGGCAGACATGTCTCGCACAAATCTAGAAGCAATGAAGTACATAAGTGAGGTGGAGTTACGTTGTTCTAAGCTTCTAACAGATAGCCCGGGTTCATATGGATTTCACACAATTGTAAAAGCGCAGCTGAAAAAATTAGATATTCTTTTGCAAGATGAGCGTCCTCCAACGGATTCAGAGTTGCAAGTAGTATTAAGAGATATTGAGGATAAATTAGAGCAAGGCTTAAAAAGATATCCAGATGATGCGCATCTGCTGGGTGCGGAGGCAGAGGTCGCTCAAAGAATTTCTGACTCCGAAAGGGCCATCGCTGCGCTTCAGAAATCATTTAAGAACAATCCGAGAAATAAGTTCGCTGCGATTCGTTTGTCTAAATACTATATAGAGTCCAAGAATCGAGCTGAAGCGACGCGTGTGTTGAAGGAGGCCTTAGATGCAGCTCCTGGAGAAAAACAGCTGCATTTAGAGTATGGCAAATTGTTGATGAATGAGACTGGTTATAAGCATGAGGATCTAATTTATCATTTTCGTAGAGCATATACTCCCGGTGACAAATCATATGATGCGCAATTGCTGCATGCTAGAAGTCTCTTTTTGAATGGGAATTTTGCAGAAGCAAAAAGTATTTTTGTAAACTCGCTCGCTTATGCAAAGGTGGCTTGGGAGGTTAAAACAGAAACTTACTACCCAGTGAGTCATAGATACAGAGGGACTGTGTCTAGGGTTGAAGCCTCATATTTTTTTATCATGAGAGATGGCGATAACGAATGGATATATGCACATCAATCGAAAGTATCTGAATATGTATGGAACAGAATTGAGCTGGGTATTAGAATCGAATTTGATTTGGCATTTTCTTTTAAAGGACCTAGCGCGCTGAATGCAGAGATTGTAAGTTAGATTAAAACGGTGTGTTGTTTTGGTAGGCGCTGTCGATTCGCATGAGCTCGAAGCACTGAGAACTTCCAAGACCGTCAGCCAAATAACTTTGGAATTATTCAAATAATAGGAGGAAAAATGCCAGGTACAGTTCAACTCCACCGCGTTTTCACAGCACCCCCTGAAAGGGTTTATCGTGCTTTTACCGATCCAGATGCATTGGTTAAGTGGATGGCTCCGCATGGGTTCACAGCCAAAATTCATTCTATGGATGCACGCGTGGGTGGCGGATACAAAATGTCATTCACCAATTTCTCAACGAAGAGCAGTCATTCCTTTGGTGGGAAATACACTGAAATAAAACCTAATCAGTTACTGAAATACACCGACAAATTTGATGATCCAAATATGCCTGGTGAAATGCAGATGACGATTTCATTTCGCGAAGTTATCGGCGGGACCGAAGTTAAAATCACGCAAGAAGGAATTCCCGACGCGATTCCAGTAGAAATGTGTTACGTAGGCTGGCAGCAGTCTCTTCATTTGCTTTCTCACGTCGTTGAACCGAATATTCCTGACGGTAACTAAACATAGTTGACGTCAGGGAAGCCTTAACTCCATCTGGATGTTGCAACGTTCATATGGAGTTGGTGGGCCGACGATTTTTTTAAAGCCCAGTTTTTCATAGAGTCTAATTGCTGGTTTTAAGATGGTGTTGCTCTCTAAGAACACGCGGCTTGCCTTAAGTTCCTTGGCTTTTTCAATCACAGCATTTCCCAGCATGAAGCCAATGCTTTTTCCCTGAGCTTTAGGTGAGACCGCCATTTTCGCAAGTTCGTAGCAGTCTAGATCATCTCGCTTCATGAGAGCACAAACGCCGACGGGCTCATTGTCGATGATCGCAACAAAGATGTGCCCGCCGTTATCTATGATGTATTCTTTCGGATTTTCCAAAGCATCACGATCTGGCTTTTCCATTTTGAAGTATTTCGAAATCCATTCTTCGTTAAGTCTGTAAAAAGCCTCTTTATATTTTGCTTGGTAGGGCACGATTTTTACATCCATAGACTCTCTCTTCTTTTTTATTTCAAGCACTCGATCACGGAGTGATTTTTGATCAAGGAGATATTCCCATTCCTCCATAGCTGCCCATAAGTTGTGAGTGGTCTGCGAAAGTATTTCCTCAATAGCATCATTGACATCTTTGTATTGAGATTCAATTTTTTGACTTATCTTTTGACCCTTCTTTGAAAGGGAGACTTTTGTTCGTCGTCGGTCGCTTGTGTCTGTTTTCTCAATGATTAATCCAGCGGCAGACATTTCAGCGACGATCTTACTGACGGAGGCGTGGGAATGTCCGATTTCTTCGGCGATAGATGTCACTGATCCTTCGCCTTTGATTGAAAGAATATAAAATACGGGGAACCACTTCGGTTGCAAATCGTTCCCGTAGACTTGGTAAATCTCCGCAGCATCTTGGCCGATCTTTTCGCTCAGAAGACGGATGCGCGTTCCTAATGCTAGTTTTCCAACTTGATTAAAGAATGTCATAACAAAAATATGTAACCAGTTACGTAATTTGTAAAGTAGTTTTTAAAATAGCTGGTTGGTACGGCTTGCAGATTTAAATTAATATTGTAATTTCAATAATATATATTCATGGCTGTTTTGGAATGTTCCAAGTGCTGGTTCGTAGAACATTACAGAACGTTTTGTTCGCCGAACATATTGTTCTACGAGTTCGATGATGCTAAATAGTTCTCATGAGGCTTGAGAATTACCGACATTATATTCAAAGCGAGTTTGAGAATCGACGTATTCGAAATCCCAGTTACTCCCTTCGTGCTTTTGCGCGAGATTTGAAGACTTCTCCGTCGAGATTGAGCGAAGCTATTAATGGTAAACGAGGTATCTCAAACGAATTGGCTCATGAATTTGTTCGGGCGTTAGGACTTGAAGGTATCGATGCTGAAATTTTTCTTTTGTCCGTAGAGGCCGAGCACTCTCGGTCGCCAAAACAAAAGAAGATCGCGCAAGAAAAGTTGAAGCAGACATTGGAGGCATCGGAGCTCACCCCTAAGACCTTTACGATTGTGGATTGGGTCGCTGATGCACTTCTCAAAATGAATGAGCGAGAGTCTGTTGCAGAAAATATTGAAATGGCGGCTGCCAAGTTAGGTGTTCCTAAATTCATGGCCATAGAAGCCCTGCGATTTCTCACTCGGTTGGGGTTCATTGCCGGATCAAAGAAATTTAAGACCTATCTGCAAAATAGGGGAGAAGGTCGCAGACTCAACGTCGATTATACGCAAGTCCTGGAGCAAGCCCATAAAGCTTATGTTGGAAGTGTCTCTGATAATCACTTCAATCATCAGGCTTTCCTTCTAGAGAAGAAGGACATGGAAAAGGCATTTCGAATTCTCGGTAATGCCATGGAAGAGATTCGCAAACTTGAATCTCGATCAAAGAATTCGAAAGTTGTTTTTGTAGCGAACCAAATTTTTTCTGTCGAAAAAGAAGGGAAGAAAAATGATTAAACGAATCAGTCACGTCATGATGTGGGGTCAAGATTTAGAAAAAGTCAGCAAGTGGTATAAGGAGAAACTTGGATTTTCGATCGGTTATTATGCACCCGGCGAGTTCTTGTCGCTGAATCATGCTGAAATGGGACGTTTGGACTTTCATGCGACAGGTGATGATAGATCAAATATCGGAAAAGGACCGATGCCCTACTTTATTGTCGACAATATTGATGAAGTGAAATCATGGCTTGAAGCAAAAGAGATTCAAGTAAATGTAATCCAACAAGTTGGCGATAGTCCTAAGCATACATGGTTCTGGGACTGCGAGGGCAACGTTATTGGACTTGAAGAGTTTTAATCGCTAAGATAGAAACCTTCTATCTGTCGACCTCTGACTGCAAAATGGAACGAGATGAAATGAATAAACGTACTTTTACAGTAAAAGGTAAAACGGATCTTGAGCGTTGTTATCCCATCATGAAAGAGCTAAGACCACATCTTAGCTTTGAAGAGTATATTGCAATTTATAATGAGGCCCACATCGCCGACGGCTATGAAATTGTGGCGATTGAAGATAAAGGTCAGATTATGGCCGTCATGGGTTATCGATTTCTGTCGGACTATGTTCGCGGAAGACATGTTTATGTAGATGATCTTGTTTCAACAGAAAAGGCTAGATCTCAAGGTCTTGGTGCGGAGTTGCTCAAGTTTGCAGAAGAAATTGCTAAGGCAAGTGGATGCAACACTTTAAGATTATGCACAGGAATTGAAAATGTTCGCGGTGTGAAATTCTACGAGCGCAACGGTTGGACGAAGCGCGCGTTTGCTTATACGAAAAAACTGTAAAAGATAAAATCAAATTATAGGTCTTAGTGCGAATCTGCCGTAGGCAAGAAAAACGCATAACACTGCAACAACGAGCCAATATACCATCGGTCCGTAGTTTGTGTCGCCTGAGTAAAGATGCAAGCCAGAGAAGAGCAGCATCTCCAAAGCAATGCCGATTGCCGAAATAGGAACTAGCATGGCAAAGCGTTTGTTAAGTACAGGGAGAAGCAGTCCCACACTGCAAAGCAATTCGAAGATACTGAGGGCAAGCCAAGCTCCGTGAGGAATCGCGCTTAAGGAAGGCATCGTCTGCTCGGCAGAATGAGAAAACTTCCACACAGCCCCTACGGCAGTATGCAAAGCGAGAAGGACCTGAAGAACCCAAAATAAAATGTTCATGATTTATCTCCTTAAAGAAAGCGTAAAGTGTTCTATGTTGACGGTCGAGAAAAAATGCGCCGATCCGGAAAATTAGGATTTGAAGGAGGTCTGTGTCTCTTCGCAGAGGGGCGTTCCCTCTGAGAACTTTTCCTCCTTGTCTGGTATCAAGTATAGAAAAGGTAACTTGAGACGATCAACCTAGATGCATAAAGATTTTCTAAACTTTACAAAAAGGAGAGTTCAATGAAACCACTGTTCATTACTATGATGATTCTTTTTTCTACGGCAGCTCACGCGGGAAGCGTGAACATGACTTGCGCAGAGGCTCGTGCAGATTACAACGAAGATGGTCGTATTTACGTTACGACTGGCAACGGTGACGTTGTACCTATCTATGGTCTTGTGCAACGCTGCCCTATCGGTGAAGACGAATCTCCGTACTGGGTTCGCACGACTGATAAAAAAACGTGTGTGCTTGGCTATCGCTGCATAGACAACCGCGGCGACTAAGAAGCTTGGTCCCGGCGCTACCCGCTGCCGGGACCTTTTCTAAACCAATCTAATTTTCTTAAAGACTCTTCATCAACTTTTCAAGTTGGTCGGCACAGATACCCCAGCCTTCATGAAAGCCCATTTCTTCATGTTTCTTACGATCGGCTTCGTCTTTGTGTTTTGCGATGGCCGTGTATTTGGTTTTGCCGCCACTCATCGGTTCTAAAATAATGAACGCTGTGAAATTCAATCCCGCTCCTGATGTTGGAGCTACAACGGGTCTGAAATCCGGAAGAAGGGCGTCTGTCCATACAAGTTTTTTGTTAGGCTCAGCTTGCAGAATACAACCGACATTTGGAAATTTTTCTCCTTCTGGAGATTGCATCACTGTACGGAATAAACCCCCTGGGCGCAGGTCGATTTCTGCTTCAGTGACTTTCCACGGCTCAGGACAAAACCATTTGCAAATAAGCTCTGGCGTTGTCCAACCACGCCACACGGCTTCAGGGGAAATGTTGAGTTCACGAGTAAGTACTAAATCTAACTTTGGATCAATATTCATAACAACCTCCTCTTGGTTCTAGATATGAAATACGCTAACATACTAAATAGTATGTTGTAAAGATCGGAGTTTTTTGCTAGACTCTTTATATGGTTGATAGAAAAAAGAGCCCTAAAAAGACGCGAAACCTGGAAAAATCCCGAAAAGAGATTTTGGAGGCTGCATTTTGGGAGATTTACACTCGCGGATTTCAAGGGGTGAGCATTGATGACATTGTGAAAAAGACGTCCATGACTAAAGGGGCTTTCTATCATCAATTCCCGACGAAGCTGGATTTAGGCTATGCCCTTGTGGATGAGGTTATTAAACCTATGACTTACAGTCGATGGATTGATCCTTTAAAAGAGTATGAAAATCCTTTGGAAGGAATTCTGGCGCAAATCAAAAATCTTATTGGCAAAGCAAAGCCCGAAGAGCTTCGCTACGGATGTCCTTTGAATAATCTTGTTCAAGAAATGGCTCCGATTGATAAGGGATTTAAAGAGCGATTGGAAGATGCACTCCAATATTGGATCGAAGGCATGGAACGTGAGTTAAAGCGCGCCAAAGAAGAGGGATATTTAAAGAAAGACGTCAATACCCGTCAGGTCGCTCATTTTGTGGTAATGGCTCATGAGGGATTCTACGGAATGCTGAAGGGATTAAACGATCCTAAGGCTTTTGACGCCCTCTATGACTCTTTGAAGCGGTATTTTGCGACTTTGCGTACGTAAGTCCATATCAACTAGACAGTCAGTTTTTGGGATCTTAGAATGTCTCTAGGAGAGTCTAGTGCAATCTCAAATAAATAACTTCACGAAAGAAAATATTTTCTCTATTGAGACGGAAGAGGAACTGATTCAGGCGTTCCGTTTGAGAGATCAAAAAAAACTTATTCTGCCAGAAAGACTGCAGTTTCCTCTTAATGTTCGCTCTTACTTTACTTGGAAAGAGCCATCAGGAGTTTATACATATCTTGTTTTCAAGATGCCCAACTGGGATCTTCCGCGCGGAGTTGCTTTTAAGCGCACAGCTCACAGTGGAGAATCCGTCGGTGGACTTTGCAACTGGTGTCACGCTTATGGCTCTTCAGAAGAAATTGGATTTCTTTCGGTGACGATGAGTGCTCAAGTCAGCAACTCTTACATTATTTGTCAGGATTTGCGCTGTATTGAAAAAATTGAAGAAGCATCCATGCTGGCAGGAAAAGATCCTGAAAAGCACATCGCAGAGCTTTATCGCCGCATGGAAAAACTTTTTGAAAATATCAGTAACTACAAACCCGACTGACTATTTTTTCAGTGTGAGGCGAACAGGGCAGTGATCTGATCCCATCACATCCGGACAATGAGCGGCGGCTTTCAAACGATCTGAGGCTTCCTTATTCACTAAGAAATAATCCAGGCGCCAACCCACGTTCTTCTCTCTGACTCCAGGACGATAACTCCACCAAGTGTAGTGGTTAGGTCCTTGTTCAAATTTGCGGAAGCTATCGACCCATTCTAATTTATCCAAGAACTTTGTCATCCATGCGCGCTCTTCCGGAAGGAAGCCCGCATTTTTCATATTAGTCTTTGGATTTTTGAGATCAATTTCTTTATGAGCAATGTTGAAGTCGCCACAGATGATGACTTCGCGGCCTTTCTTTCTTAAAGCTTCCAATCTTTTTTCAGCGGCTGCACAGAACTCAAGCTTAAAGGGAAGACGGGCGTGATCGCGTTGGCTGTTTGGCCAATAGCTGTTGACGACGGTGATAGGGCCGAAGTCGGCTTCAAGCCATCGTCCTTCACTGTCAAACTTCGGAATGCCAAGTCCCAAGCGAACTTCATCGGGTTCTTTTTTGGAATAAAGAGCTAAACCCGAATATCCGGCTTTATCTGCAAAGGCCCAAGAAGAGTGATAACGAGCAGGATGATAAAATGTTTCATCCTCTTGAATGGCTTCTTCGGAAATTTTAATTTCCTGTAGGCAGACAATATCTGCTTTTTCATTTTCAAACCACTCGCGGAAATTCTTCCGATGCACCGAGCGCAGACCATTGACATTCCATGAGATTAATTTCATGTCCTTACAATAGACGGACCCTGTGAAAAACGTCAAGGCCTGTAGTCCGGCAGATTTACAGAGAGTCATTTGAATAGATTTGGTGATTAGGGTGAAGCTTGGATCATGAGGCCGCTTCTTCTATTCTTCTGTATTCTTTTTCTATGTTTGGGTTCTTTTGCTCAGATTTCCTATTCCAAAAGAATAGTGAATATAAAGGAAATGGGAAAAATCGTTCCTGGGCGCCCAATTCGGTATGGACATGCCGTGGGTTTGCTTGGCGGACTTTATGTGCAAACGACATGGCAAAAAGCGAGCGGAAGAGATGAAATTGCCTCTTGGTATCATCTCAACTCCTATTTAACGGTGAAACCCCATGAGTTCTTTTTAAGCTATCTCACTTACGGCAGCAAAGCCTGCTCATTTCATACTCGGAAGAACCTTTGTTTGTTATGGCTAAAATATTTTTTTGCGGCAGATGTCAGACGGGATTCTCCACGAAGAGATGATGTGGGACGTTTGCTCTGGCGTGCACACATGGAGTCCATTTATACAGGGATCAGAGATAGACCCGGCATTTTAGACAACCCGGCGGTTCCTTTTGAGGAGCGGTACTTTGTAAAAGGATGGATTCGCTTCGTCCAACATCTGGCAAATATTAACTTCCCAACGACAGAGAAGATTTCGCAATCTCTTTCAGATAAAGGTCTGCCACTTTGTTCTCCGTTGGGAGCTAAGTGGTGCAAAGTGCGTCAGTTGCCTCTAGTTAAGAGAGCATTTGTTAAGAAGATCATTCTATTAGGACGTGTGACAGAAGGGAGAGCTCGCAGTATGGCGCCAGATATTTTGCGAAGCCTTGATGCAGAACTACGCTGATTGCTCCATCTCAGCATTAAAGCGCTCAATCTTTTCATTAAGGAAATTTTGCGCACGGAATTTATTAAGCTCAGGAATGTCTTCTTTAAAAAGGTGCATGTGTTTAAGGCCTTGTTTTAAGAGGCGCTCTTTCTGGATCGATAGAAGTTTAGAACCCTTTTGGGTGTAGCGCACGTATCGATTGTTTTCTTTTAGATAGATGTAGAGATTAAACTCTACAGGAGTGTCGGGCTTGATTTCCTCGAGTTTAATTTTGGCCATTTTCTCATTGGTGGAATCCTCAAACTGAGCACGGATATTTCTTCGAGGGAAAAACGCAATGGAAACTTCTTCATCATCATGGATAGAGCTTCTAAGGAACTCAGCATTTTTTCCGGCCCAATTTTTAAAGTCGACCTTTTTTAAAACCAAAGAGGCAGGATGATCAGTTTCTTTGATCTTCTCACCATTCTTTTTAAGAAAGTGGAGAATTCTTTCTCTGAGTTTTTCCAAAAATGCATCTTCTGGTTCCTTATCCTTGCCGAGGGCCGCCACCAAGTATCCGGAGAAACGAGTGGAGTCGACAAAGATGCAGGACATTTTCGATGAGATTTTAATTTCTTCGATGCGACGAGGATTAATATTGCGAACTGTTTGTTCCAAAGCTTGTTTCGCAGCCAAAGAAATTAAGGACTCGCGTACAGATACTTTTCCGATATTTTGTTCTGTGATGGTTGTTTTAACATCACCTATTTCATCGTCGCTGTGCAATTTATTGGTAACCGTCCCAAGGGGAGCAGGACTGTCCTCAATAACCGCCAACATTTCCTTAGCTTTCGCTAATGAGAAAGTTTCCTGCCATTGCGGAGCTTTTGGCTTTTTGAGCGCCCACTCTTCGTTGTTTGCAAGCTTGTTCCACTGAGGACCTTTGAAAACTTGAATCGTCTTTGAACTGTTAGGCCCCACCTGCTTTTTATAATAGGCAAGGAGAGTTCTTTCGATAGAAGGACCACTCACCGGTGGATAGATATTAAATTCTCCGCCCAGCTCGTTAAAATGGTGGTAGGTCAAAGGACGTGCTTTTTCTGCAAAGACAATTACGCGATCGGGAAAGCTTTGCATAAGCAGCTTGGTAAAGTTCTTAATATTTTTATTGGGATGGTCGATGCTGACCATAATAAACTGAGGAACTTGCTTGATGATGTAGTTAATTGCATCGTGCAGGTTGTATGTGCTGTAAGTGCTCCAGTCGTTCTTCGTCATGTACTTCTGTGCAACCGATAGATCGGCGGATTCAGATCTTATGATCAGAATCGTCCGATTTGGTTCTTGGAACATGCGAAAGCGATGTAGCATCCCTCGATTTAACCCAAAGATCTAGAGTGGCGCGATGGTCTAAGGGCCAATTCCACGTTATAAAGTTGAAATTTCATTCTTTAGGGGAAAATCTCCTAATTAACTCACTATTGCGTTCACATTTACCGAGATAAACTCTAGTATCTGGCCATAATGAGTCTTAAGATTTCTCGAATTCTCCATGCTGGCTATGTCTTTGAGTGCGATAAAACTCAAATCGCTTTTGATCCGATTTTTGAAAATCCATTCAGTAGAAACTGCCACGCTTTTCCCAATGTCCAGTTTGATCATGAGCAAATTCGTGGCCTTAAACTCGATGCCGTTTTTATTTCTCATTTCCACGACGATCATTGTTCCTTTGAGAGTTTGAATTTTTTAAATCGCAATACTCCGATTTATGTCTACTGCATCTTTGAAGAACTTTTTGAGTTGATCCGACAGTTGGGTTTTAAAAATGTTCATTCTTTGCAAATAGACTCTGTGGTTAAGATGGGCTCTTTTGAGATTATTCCTCGCAGAGCTTTGGATGAAGACGTGGATTCTTTATTTCAAGTTAAAGCCGCAGGTTTGAATATTCTGAACGTTGTTGATTCGTGGATTGACTATTCGACTCTTGATAAGCTTGTGCAAGAAGGGCCATGGGATATGGTTCTCTGGCCATTTCAAACCATGCGCGAAATTGAAGTAATCGCACCTTCTAGATCAGAGGCGGCTTCACGAGAACTGCCTCCGGAGTGGATTGAGCAACTTAAGGCATTGAATCCAAAACATATCGTTCCGAGTTCTTGTCAGTTCGTTTTGGAAGATTGGTCTTGGTACAACCAGGCCTTCTTTCCAATTACCTATAAGCAGTTTGCAAAAGAAGTTGGATCGGCGTTGCCAGGGGCTCAAATTGTAAGATTGAACCCTTCTGTGTCCGTGAATTTGAACAAACACGCGATTGAAAAATCCTCGCCGCTTTCTTGGATTAAACCTCTCGGAGAGCAAGACGTGGATTACGAATACAATGCTAGCGTCAAACCTCCGCCAACGTCGGAAATCGCAAAACGATTTGATCCACTCACGGAAGCTCAGGCCGAGAGAGTTTACGATTATTGCCGCTCAGGTCTTCTAGAAAAGTACAGATCTATGGAGCCACCAGTAGATGAGTACTTTGAAAAACCGCGACTGTGGCGTTTGTCCGTTTATGACCACAGGGGCGAGGTCTCGCAATTCCATTACGTTTTAAATGGTGCAAATATCGAACTCGTTCAAAACAGTGATGAACCCTTGTCGTGGACAACGGAAATTCCAATTGCAAAGTTCTATGCCGCTTTAGAGTTGGGAGAGTCCTTAACCTCGATGTACATGCGAATCAATGACATCACTTTCACACCGGAGATAGAAAAAGAAATCCAATCCGCCGACATCGTTGAAGACCCCTTGATACGTTGCCTTTTCAACGGCGCTTTCGGAGCTTATCAAAAAGCCCAATTGAAAAGACTCAGGAGCTAAATTGAATCAGGTTGACTTCGAACTTTGAGTCATGGCGAAATCTTTGTATACGAATAAAACTTTACAAGGATGTGTTAAGTGAATCTGCTCAGATTTCTTGTTATTTGTTTTCTATTTCTTCAATCATTGGGCTGTACTCGTATTGAAACCGGCGAAGTCGGTGTTCGAATTGGGTTCGATAAACAAATCAGTTCAGGTGAGCTGTTGCCTGGAACTTTCAATCAAACCATCATCGGCAGTGTTCTCACTTTTCCAGTTAAGGACGTCAGTGTTCGTGTTGAGGATATGACTCCGCTCGCGAAAGACAACAGCACCATGAAGGATTTTGATGCACTCGTTATTTACAGCATTAATCCACAGACGGTCAGTGAACTTTACATAAAAAAGAACAGATCTTTTCATGCGGAACAAGATGGCGATATCTACTTGATGTATAACTACGTACATCAAACGGCTCGTAATGCTATTTACAAGTCTGTGAGAAAATATGATGCCCTGGATATGAACGACAACCGTCAGGCGATTGAAACTGAAGTAAAGGAACTGATGGTGAGAAGTCTGGCCGATGAAAGCCTCGATGGCTCAGTAACAATTAGCCAGGTTTTGGTGCGCGTGATTCTGCCGGCAGATTCAGTTGTCGCTTCGGCTAATGATCTTGTTAGAGCTAAGAATGAGTACAAACAGAAAGAAGTAGAAGTTCAAACTGCGAAAAAGGAAGCAGAAAGAATTGCTGCATTGAACTCGAATAAAGGTGCGATTGAGTATATGTCAGCGATGGCAAATATGAAAATCGCGGAAGCCATCGCCAATGGCAAAGTAAATACCATCGTCATCCCAATGGATTTTAAAGGGATGATTAATCTTGGAAAATAAAGCACCTATCCACGGCGTTTAGGTGCGCTTGATTCAAACTTAGGTCTGCTCTTAAATGGTGATTTTGATGAAGCAGGTTTTGCGCCAGCAGCGGGCTTCCCTTTGCTGACAAGTTGTTTGCTTTTATCTGTTTGCGGACGAGAGTTGTATTTAGAAGGATCTCTCTTCTCTGGAAGTTTGCGTCCTTCTAGTTGCGCTAACAGGCGTTCATCGCGTTCAGTAACAAGATTGATCACGACACCTTTACGACCTGCACGAGCTGTACGGCCTGCGCGGTGAAGATAATTTTCTTGTTGTTTTGGAAGGTGATAGTTAATCACGCGATCGACGTTAGAGATGTCGAGACCGCGACCGGCAAGGTCTGTCGCAACTAAGAACTTCACTTTGCCTTCAGTGAACTTTTTAAGATTCGTGCGGCGTTCGTTCTTTTCCATTTCACCACGGTACATCACTGCAACATAACCGTTGTCGGCAAGTTCCTTTGCAAGTTTGTCGCATTGTTCACGGGTGTTAGTGAAAAGAATAGTTCCACCTTCAACGGGCTCTTTCAAAATCTTTTCAAGGACGGGCCAGCGTTGACCGTCTTTGACAATACGATTTTGTGTCGTCAGACTTTTTACGACTTTACCACTGCCAGCACTTCTAAAGATCTCTGCATTCGAAAAAAGATTATTAATCAATTCTTGAACTGCAGGAGACACCGTTGCAGAGAACAGCGCCAACTGAACATCTTTAGGGCAAGCGTAATAGATTTTATTTGAGTCAGGTAAGAATCCTTGATCCATCATCTGATCGGCTTCATCAAAAACTAAAGCACGTACATCCGTGAGGTTGATAAAATCAAGATCCATCATTTGCACAAGACGACCCGGTGTTGCCAGAAGAATTTCAAACTCACCAGATGTATTTCGGCGAGCTTGCTCCATTGCCATACCACCAAGAGCAGGTCGCACACGCAAACGAGTGCCATGAGTGAGAGTTTTAAAAACTTTTGAAACCTGCTCGCCCAATTCTCTTGTCGGCACCATGACGATGGCACGAGGAGTGGATTCAGCCGTAACTGGTTCGCCCTTGTCTTCCAAAGTTTTTAGCATGTGTAAAAGAGGCAAAGCATAAGCCAAGGTTTTACCACTGCCGGTTTCGGCAACACCCACAACAGATTGTCCACCCATGATCAGGGGAATCGTGTTGTTTTGAACCTCGGTGGGTTTTGTCATGTTCTTTTCTTTAAGAGTTTTTAGAAGAGACGGCAGCAAACCAAAATCAGAAAATGAACTCATACCGAGGGACCTCACGCAATAAAATCAAAGATGACAGCACTCTATCTTTCATTCTGCGAAAAGCCCTACGAAAATCTGCATAAGAGCGTAATATTTAAGCTTTTTTAGAAAATTTACCGTCAGATTAAGCCAAACTTCGAGAGATTCGGCGCATATCACGGTCTCTTTCCATCACTTCAAGATTGTTTTCAACTCCATCAACGCCAAAAAGGCCTTCTACCACCTCTTCGGTTAAAGCGCGGATTCGTCGGGTTTCAACGGAACCTTCAAGAATAACGACCCCATCATCAACATCAACTGTGATTTCACTGGCATCTATTTCGGGATGAATGGAGAGAACCTCACAAACATCTTCATAAATTCGCTCGTCACTGCGGCGATAATTCTTAGGACCTTTTCCATAGTGAGACTTTTCTCGGCGTTCATCAGCGTATCGACTACTTCTTGAAAGGTCGCGGTTGTTTTCTCCGGGAACGTAACGAACGTTGGGATTCATGGCTCGATCCCATTCGTAAGATTCGGCATCAGAATAGCTATAACCCGACGAAGGATTGTGAATTACATTGGATCTCAATCCATAGTCAATGGTATCAGAAGTGACATGACGATAACGAGAGCTTGGACGTTTCATGATTAACTCCTCTGACTAATGGTGGGCGCGCATCTCTCTTGTATGCGCAGCTTTTTTTCCGGCCTTCTTCAAACCCTGAGGGCCTTTTGTCTTAACAGCTTTCATTGCGGCTTGGTGCCGTTTTGCGGGGCCTCTCTTTTTCGCAGCCTGCTTTGCAAATTTCGATAACTCTGACGAAGAAACCGTCGATTTTGGTTCTTTTTTCAGAGCATTTAAAGTGGCCCGTGCTCTTTTGGTTGAAGTTTCAGAAGAAGGACGACGTCGAGTTTTTTTGGCAGCTTTAGCCTTCTTTCCAGGTTGGGGAGGAAGTTTGACTCCGGCTTTGCGCGCTTCCGAAAGTCCGATGGCAATGGCCTGCTTAACATTCCTTGCACCGTGAACGCCGGCACGAATTTTATCTATCGTAGCTTTTACAAACTCACCTGCTTGAGTGGAAGGTGACTTTCCTTCACGCGCTTTTTGGCGTGCTCTTTCAACCACGGCTTTTTCAGGCATAACGTCCTCCGATTAGTGATGAGACTTTTCGTTTTGATGTTGAGTTTCAGAAATCTGCACAAGATCAAAAAGTGCACCTAGGCAAACTTCAATCAAGTTTCGTGCAGTTACCACGCCAATGATTTGATCATCTCTGCCTAACAAAGGAAGACGAGTGACACCGGAATTTTTCATGATACCCGCAAGCTTAAAAATGTCGTCTTCAATCGAACCGGTCACTACGGAGGAAGACATCACGTCACTCACGCGAACTGAAGCGGGATCTCTTTTGGTAGCAAGACAAAGAGCGATATCGCGATCCGTGACAATTCCTTGAATGTCGCCAGAGGCGCTGTCCTCCATAACAAGAACGTCGCCGACTTGCTCATCTTTCATAAGTCTTGCAGCCTCTACCAAATTTGAATCAGGAGGAATAGAGACGATGCGACTTTTCTCCCAGCGCAGTGTTAGGTGGGATTTTTTGGACTCGACCCCTTGGGGTGTGATTTTTGCTTCCATGAGTATTTCCTTTTGTGCGTGTATTTTTTCTTCTCGCAAGAAAGTGTGGGTCAATTTTGGAAGGTAAGAGAGAAAAAAGAGTTTCGAGTGATAAAGTACACTAAAGGTCACAGTTAACTTTGCCGGATTTTAATTTAAAAAATTTTGTCTAGGTTTGTTCTGTTTATTTGCATATGTAGATCAAGTCTATTTATGGTGTAGATATCGAGATGAAAACTTAGGAGGTTTTATGCAAAAAATTAATCCCTGTCTTTGGTTCGATCATCAAGCAGAAGACGCTGCGAAATTCTATACGTCACTTTTTGAAAATTCTAAGGTAGGCAGAATCGCCCGTTATGGAAAAGCGGGAGCCCAAGCATCGGGACAGAAAGAGGGCTCGGTGATGACGGTGGAGTTTGAACTGCATGGCCAACATTTCTTGGGCCTCAATGGAGGTCCCGTTTTTAAGTTTACTCCGGGAGTTTCTCTTTTTGTATCGTGTAAAACGGAAGCTGAAATGGACAATCTGTGGGGAAAACTTACGAAAGGCGGTTCAACGATTTGGGAACTTAAAAAGTATCCATGGTCCGAAAAGTATGGCTGGTGTGAAGATAAGTACGGCCTTTCATGGCAGCTTATCTTAGCGGATCATAAGCAGAAGATAGCTCCTGCTTTCTTATTTATGGATAAACTTTTTGGTAAAGGTGAGGAAGCGATCAACTTCTACATGTCTCAATTTAAAAATTCCAATATCGAAAGTATTCATCGAGATCCTAAGACTAATTCCGTTATGCACGCGATGTTTTCGCTAGATGGACAAGAATTTGTCTTAATGGAAGGAGAGTCTAAGCAAAAACAGGAAATCACTCCGGCGATTTCATTTGTTATAAATTGTAAGAATCAAGAGGAAGTAGATCAGTATTGGACGAAGCTTTCTCAGGGTGGGGAAACGAGCCAATGCGGATGGTTGACAGATAAGTATGGCGTTTCGTGGCAAATCACTCCGACAATCTTAACCGAAATGATGAATGACCGTGATGCGGCCAAAACAGAGCGAGTCATGAGCGCGATGCTAAAGATGACAAAGCTTGATATTGAAAAACTTAAGGAAGCTTACAAGTAAAAGATCAGAAGCAAATAAAAGGCTAGTAAAGATCCTGTAGAAAATCGTGGAACAGATTTGCGCTGTTAAACCTTTCAAAGCTAGAGTGGTTCGTTGACTGCTCTGGCAAATTCTTAGATTGATAGCGCGAATATTTAACCGAAAGGATCAAAATGAAAGCACTTCTTGTGACAATGACTTTGGTATTTGCTTCTCCCGTATTCGCAAACTGCGTGAGCGAAATGATGGCGGGCCCGGCTCGCGGAAATCTTGATCAAGCTCACCAAATGTGTCGTAAGTCTGAAAAAGTTTGCAACTTGTCAGGTATCATCGCCGCTCATCACGGTATGAACTATGCGCAAGCAATGGAATACTGCGCTCGTAAATTGGAATCAAATGCGAAACTTGTCGAGTGCATGGCTAAGGGTTACAACTACTCTTACTGCACACAAAACTAAGTTAGAGTTTCAAAGTATCTTTTTAAGGAATCAAACATGGCTTCGAAGGCTTTGGGATCATCCAGGCCTTTGAGCATTCCGTAAAAACCCTCGTGGGTCATCACCACAAAGTGGGCGACATGGCGTGTGTTCACATCGCTTTTTAAATATCCCGCTTTTTTGGCGCGCTTCAGATGAGTTTCCATTTCATCAATCCACAGAGTCAAAGCGGCTTGCAGGCGCACTTTGAAACCCTCATCCACCGGAGCCATTTCCTGCACAAGATTATTTAAAGGGCAGCCAAGCTTCAGATGAGCGGGATCAGATTTACCGATCAAGATTTTCATCTGCTTGAGGATTCCCTCAAGAGGGTTGTCGTAATTATCCAGAGGGCGAATCCAACGATCTATAATCATGGGCTTAATGACTTCATCAACCAAGGCATACCCCAAATCGAGCTTTGTCGGGAAGTGATGATAGAAAGCCCCTTTTGTCATGGACGTCTTTTTGACAATATCGTCAACACTAACGCCTTGAAATCCCCTGGAAAAAACTTCGAAGAAAGCCACATCGAGAATCTCTTTCCGAGACTTTTCTAGATCGCGCGTCTTTTTAGGGGAGGGTTTTTTCTTTGTCATTACAAATGAGTCTAGCAAATTTAAAGGGTCTTTACAACATACCAATTAGTATGTTAGTTTTGATCATATCTAAAAGAGAGGTCATTGTGTTTAAAATCGTAGGTCTTATCATTGCTATTATAGTTGTAGGATTCTTGGGGTACGTATCAACTCGTGACGGGAAATTTCGCTACGACCGCAGTGGAGTGATTAATGCTCCTCCGGAAAAAATCTTTCCTTATCTTGTCGATTTTAAAAAAGGGGCCGAGTGGTCTCCCTATGAAAAAGTGGATCCAAATATGAAAAAGACATTCTCGGGTCCAGAGGCACAAGTGGGCTCTATTATGGAGTTTGAAGGAAATAAAGATGCTGGCTCTGGGAAGCTTGAGATCTTAAGAATTGTTCCTAACGAAGCTGTGGATATCAAACTCACAATGATAAAACCAATGCACGCTGAAAACCTTGTTGAGTATAAACTGACTCCTGAGGGAACGGGCACGCGTTTTTCTTGGTCTATGTCAGGTGATGGCGGATTTTTCGGTAAGCTAATAACGGTCCTTATTGATTGCGAAAAAATGGTGGGGGACCAGTTCTCGGAAGGCATCAACAATCTTAAAACCGTTGTAGAAGCACAAAAGTAAAGGGAGCATTTATGAAGCTGACGGAAAAAGCCGAAATCGTAAATTGGCCTGCGACTCATTATGTGTGTGTAGAAAAAATTGGTCCCTTTATGGAAACGGCTCAGAAAGCATGGGAAGCTCTTCATAAAGGTGTTGCCGAAATTTCGAAGAGTTCCAAAATCACTGGTTACATGAGTCTTTATAAAATCGAACCTCAAATGATTTATTGCGCAGGTGTTGTGGTGGACACCAAGCCGAAAACTCTTCCTGAGGGTTTTAAATATATTAAATTTGAAGGTGGAAAATATTCTCGCTTCACTTTGACGGGCTCTTACGCCAATTTGCCCCAAGCATGTGGAATGGCCTTTGAGAATTTTAACAAGTCAGGCGCACAGAAGCGTGATGATTATTATATTGAAAATTACGTTAACGACCCAAGAACAACGCCAGAAGATCAATTGATTACGGAAATTCTGATTCCGACAAAGTAAGATCGGGCTTAAAGGTCGGCCGCCTCCGGTATTTCACCAATGGCGGCCGGATTTAAAAATTCTCTTCTAAAATATTTTATTTCGCTGGTTCGTAAGAAACGATTTCCCAAATGTGACCATCGAGATCTTCAAAACTATGCTGATACGTAAATCCGTGATCTTGAGATTTGCGTGGAACCGTGCCGCCAGCCTTTTGAGCTTTGGTGACATAGGTATCCACGTCTTTGCGTGTGTCTGCGGAGAAGCAGACCAAAACTTCCGTACTTTTCTTCGCATCACATACGGGTTTATCGATGAATGTTTTAAAAAATTCCTCGTCCAAAAGCATGGCATAGATATTTTCGCCAATAATCATGCAGGCACCTTGATCGTTGGTGAATTCGGGATTGAATTCAAAACCCAACTGACTAAAGAAGCCCATGGATTTTTTTAAGTCTTTAACGGGTAAATTCACGTAAATCTGTCTAGCCATTTTTTTGTCCTTTTATAGTTCTAGTTCTGGTTTTTTAGATGCTTTTAATGCGGCTTCGAATTTGTCTAAGGATTCATTCCAACCTTGAACGCACATGTCGTACATTTCGCCTTCGGGGAAATCTTTGTGAACGAGCGTAAGTTTGGTTTTGTCTCCTTGATCTTCAAAAAGAACGGTGATCTCGAGTTCATCACGCATTCCTTCCATGCCATATTGGCTGGCAGGAACGATATTGCCTTTTTCGTCAGAGAAAGAATCTGATGCGACAATCTTTTCAAGATATCTGACGTCTTTATAGGTGCCAGTACTCCAATACATTTTGCCATCGGGGTCTCTCATAGCGTTGAGATACTTTCCGCCGATACGAAGATCATTTTTAATAACCGGCGCCGTAAAATTTTTTGGACCCCACCAAATCTTCATGCGCTCAGGATCGGTCCATGTTTTCCAAACGACATCTTTGGGTGCATCAAAAACTCTTGTCAGGGTGATGGTTTTATTAGCCATGGTGTACCTCCATGACCTGAAACTACTGTACTAACTAGTACAATTCAAGTCCAGATTATAAGAAGACTCATTTTGAGCCATTTACGTATAGAAAGTATGCTTTGTCGCATCAAAATCGTGTAATAATTGTACTAATTAGAACAGTGTGTAATAGGTGATATATGGCAGTTAAATCTGAAACACGTATGCGAATGATAAATGCGGCTCTAGATCTTTTTCATCAGCAAGGGGTGAACGCAACGAGTATTGACCAGATTTTGGCCCGATCGGGAACTGGCAAAAGTCAGTTCACTCATTACTTCAAAAATAAAGATGGACTGGTTCATGCTACACTTCAGTTTTTGCATGAAGTGATTCAGAGCGGACAAACCCCAACGGGATATGACATAAAATCTTGGAAAGATCTGGAGGGTTGGTTCCAGACTTACATCGACTTTCAAAAATCTGTGAATAATGAGCGCTCTTGTCCTATCGGAACTATTGGCAATGACATTTCAAATGATCAAGAGCTTCTTCGCCAAGATGTAAAATTCTTTTTACAGTGGTCGCGCAGTCAAATGGCTCGGTTTTTTGCAGAGAAAAAAGCAGCTGGGGAGTTGTCCTCTTCCGCCAATCCGGATGCTTTGGCGGATTTCTGTATTTCCATTATGCAGGGAGGAATGCTTTTGACGAAAATGAAAAGAGATACGGATATGTTTGAAAATGCGGCGTCTCAGGCGCTGGCTTACATTCGTTCGCTTAGAGTTTCGAAGTCGAAATAAATTGGACCTAAAATTTCTTAAGGAGGATATATGGCTAAGTATGTTGATGGATTTGTGATTCCAATTTCAAAGAAGAAGGTAAAGTCTTACCAAGCGATCGCTAAAATGGCGAGTAAGGTTTGGATGGAGCATGGAGCTCTCGAATATCGCGAGTGCATTGGTGATGACCTCAACTCGCCGATAGGAACTCCGTTTGATTCCAAGCGCATGAGTTATGGTGGTTTTGAAGTTATTGTTGATGCGAAGTAGACGCTTGCCATTGATGTAAAATTGCTATGCAATTGTAGGTGGCAATATTAACAAGCAACAATGAGAGGTTTCATGAAAAACAAAATTTTTATGGCAGCGAGAATTATCCTGGGACTGATTTTTTTTGTATTTGGTCTGAATGGATTTCTAAATTTTATTCCGGCTCCGCCAACGATGCCTGAAGGCGCAATGGCTTTTATGACGGGAATGATGGCCGCTCCGTATTTCTTCCCGGTACTTAAAGGGACAGAAGTTATTTGTGGGGCTCTTTTGCTTTCTGGCTTTGCAGCGCCATTGGCTTTGGTTATCTTGGCTCCAATCACACTGCAAATTTTCTTCTTCCATTCATTTTTGACACCGGGATTAGAAAACGTGGTTATGCCAGTCGTGATGATTGCCTTGCATGTAACAGCGGCGATGGGTTATTGGTCTTTGTATAAACCATTGTTCTCGCGTCACAAATAAATTTAGCGCCCTTCATTTTCGAACGAACTTGAAGGGCTTTTTCCATACAGAGTTCACTCTTCCGTTCGAGACGACCATCAACTAAGCCTCCAAATAAACGACGAAATATTTTTCTCGACCAAAATTTAAAAAGCGTCGAGCCTCGTGCCAACAGGCACCGGTTCTTGCGGCCTTTTGGCATACGCATCGGATTGCTCTGGCTTCGCTTCAAACCTCTGGTTAAGTTTGGGTCAAATGCACAACGCAAGACTTAGGAGGATGATATGCGTTTTAATTTAATTGTGTTTTTGGCGGCGATGCTTATGGGTGCATCGCTTTCCAATAATGCCATCGCGACAGATGCAAAAGAAGATCCAGGGGATTTGCAGATTCAACATGAAGATCCACGCGCACCGGGTTGGTCCGATTGGGCAAGTATTGGAGGAGTCGCAACTTCCGATCCTGCATCTTGTTCGCGATCAGGATTTCGAACCATCGTGTTTGTTCGCGGTACCGACAATGCTTTGTGGTTCCGACACTGGGATGGAAATAGTTGGTCTGGTTGGGTTTCATTGGGTGGAGTGTTAACTTCATCTCCAGCAGCGGCTTGTCGAGGCAATCGAGTCGATGTCTTTGTACGTGGAACCGACAATGCTCTTTGGCAGCGCACTTTCACTGGTAGCCATTGGACTTCGTGGCAATCACTGGGCGGCGTCTTAACTTCAGGGCCTGGTGCAGCGACTTGGTCATCGGGTCGTTTGGATGTTTTTGTGCGAGGAACAGACAATGCTCTCTGGCACAAATGGTTTAGTGGTGGAGCTTGGTCGGGATGGGAATCTTTAGGTGGAATTCTGACTTCAGATCCAGAGGCGGCTTCTTGGGGACCTGGTCGCATAGATGTGTTTGTCAGAGGAACAGACAATGCCCTCTGGCACAAATGGTTTAGTGGTGGAGCCTGGTCAGGTTGGGAATCTCTCGGAGGCATTTTAACGTCGTCTCCTGACGTGGCATCGTGGGGTAACGGTCGACTTGATGTCTTTGTTCGAGGAACAGACAACGCCCTCTGGCACAAGTGGTTCAGCGGTAGTTGGTCGGGTTGGGAGTCACTAGGTGGAGGACTTACATCAGGTCCTGCGGCGAACTCAACTGCGAGAAATCACATCTTAGTATTTGTGAGAGGAACTGATAATGCGATTTGGTTCCGTTCATATAAATAACTTTCTTCATAAGCTTGTGACTGGAAAAATCTGGTCACAAGCTTATAGCACTTGAGTATTTTCGGATTATTCCTAATAATTTTGCCAATGAGCACTTCGCCATTTTCCTTGTCAGAAGTAAGAAGCCTTGCAGAAATTTCGCGTATCAATGTTGTTGGAACCAGTGGTTCAGGTAAATCCACATTGAGTAAAGAGATCGCCGAAGTTCTTGCGTTTCCCTATGTGGAAATGGATAAGGTCTTTTGGAAACCCAATTGGGAACAACCTTCGGATGAAGAATTTTTCTTGAAGCTTGAAAATGCTTTGGCAAAAGAGCAATGGGTTTTAGATGGAAACTACACTCGCACGATTCCTATTAAGTGGCGCAAAATAAATCTTGTCGTGTGGGTGGATTATTCATTTTCCAGAA
Organism: Bdellovibrio sp. HCB-110; assembly: GCF_047323225.1. Taxonomy (GTDB): domain Bacteria; phylum Bdellovibrionota; class Bdellovibrionia; order Bdellovibrionales; family Bdellovibrionaceae; genus Bdellovibrio. The sequence goes on along the minus strand of NZ_CP178750.1, from coordinate 3,872,179 downwards.
CTCTTTATCAAGCCGTGCGACGTGCTTTTAAAAGATCTTGGAGAAAAGACGAACTCTGGGAGGGCACGGGCAATCGTGAGTCCTTCCGCAAGAGCTTTTTTAGCAAGGACTCCATTATCTGGTGGACCATCACCACTTATGCAAAGGTCAAACTAAAATATGAAGAGATGTTGGTGAATCCCCATTTTTCTCATATCAAATTTGTGCGTCTAAGAAGTCATGGTGACGCCGAAGAATTTCTAAATTCTTTGCGCGAGCTGCAACATCGTTATTGTTCAAAAGATTAAAATCGTAGCATAATGGTCTTTCTAACAACGAAGGACGTTTTATGATTAAAGAACTTTCCGAAGAACAAGTTCATTCCATGACTCTTGAAGAGAAAGATGAGTGGTGGCTTAAGAACGTTTACAAGGGCGATATGCCTCAGTTAACTCTTCGCTCTGCTCTCACTGGCATGATTTTGGGCGGAATCCTCAGCCTTACCAATCTTTACATCGGTATCAAGACAGGATGGACTTTGGGAGTTGGTATCTCTTCGGTCATTCTCTCCTTTGCTTTTTTCAAACTGATGGCAAAAATCAAATTAGGTTCGCACATGACGATCCTGGAAAACAATGCCATGCAAAGTATTGCGACAAGTGCTGGATATATGACGGCACCGATGATGGCTTCCATCCCGGCTTATATGATGGTGACGGGAGAAGTGATTCCTATGTGGCAAACTTTTTGGTGGATTGTAGTTCTGGCGATTCTCGGTGTTCTTTTCGCCTTTCCTTTGAAGAAACGTTTCATCAACGACGAACAAATGCCTTTTCCTGAAGGTTATGCGGCAGGTGTTGTATTGGAAAGTCTGCATTCCGATGAAGGTAAAGAAGGCGTCTTCAAAGCTAAATTGATGATGGCAGGTGCGGGTGTTTCGGCTTTGATTGAGATTCTTCGCGCGGATGCTGTTCTTGAGTCTATGAAACTTAAGTTTTTGGCTCTTCCTCACTATTGGGATGAATTCATCTATAAATTTGCAACGCCAAAAATTTTGGGAAGCCCTTTGAAAGATCTCACCATTCAGTTCGACACGTCGATTGTGATGATGGGAACGGGTGGCTTGATGAGTATGAAGACAGCCATGTCGATTCTTCTTGGCGGCTTCATCAACTATTTTATTTGTGCGCCGATTCTAATAGATGCGGGAATTATTCCTGAGGCAAAGTTTAAAGCCATCACCATGTGGGCATTATGGGGTGGAGCTGCGATTATGACGACTTCATCTTTGTACGCTTTCTTCTCTAAACCACAGATCATTTTGCAAAGTTTCAGCAAAATGTTCTCGAAACAAAAAAAGAAAGCCCATGCCCTTGATAAAATTGAGTTACCCATGTGGATCTTTGCGGTGGGAATTCCTGTCGTGGGTGCGATCACGGTTTATCTTGGACACGTGTGGTTTGGCATTCACTACTGGTTGGGATTGTTAGCGATTCCGTTGGTGTTCATTTTTACTTTGATTGCTGTAACTTCGACGGGTCTGACAGCTATCACACCGGGCGGCGCTTTGGGTAAACTCACGCAAATCACTTATGGAGTTGTTGCTCCTGGAAATGTGACGACAAACTTAATGACTGCGGGAATCACGTCAGAGGTTTCTTTGAACGCCAGCAATCTTTTGATGGATATCAAACCCGCGTATATGTTAGGTGGAAAACCTCGTCATCAGGCCGTGGGGCACGTGCTTGGTATCTTTGCTGGAGGCCTTGTTGCCGTTCCTGTATTTTACTCTCTCTTCCATGGCGATGTTTCTCTTTTCACTTCTGAAAGTCTTCCGCTTCCGGGAGCCTCTATTTGGAAAGGGGTTTCTGAGGCTTTGACGAAGGGGCTTAGCAATCTTCATGTGACGGCACAAGTGGCAGCTTTAGTTGGCGCTATCTTGGGTATTGTCATTGAAATTTTAAATAAAAAAACCAAAGGTCGTTTTCCATTGTCGGGTGTAGGACTTGGTTTGGGTTTTGTTCTTCGTTTTGTCGATGCTTGGTCCATGGCACTGGGAACTTTGCTTTTCTGGTTGGCTCGCAAACGTTTCAAAGACAAGTCCAGCTTCGGTTATCGTGCCTTTGTGGATAACCAAGAAACCCTCGCGGCCGGGGTGATTGCCGGAGGGTCCATCATCGGAATTATCCTGATCCTTTTGGAAAATGCTGTAGGTTAAGAATGAAAAAGAGAGGGCAAAGACCCTCTCTTTTTTTATTTTGAAGCCGGAATATAGGTAATACCATCGGGTTTGCTTCCTGTTTTTAACTCAGACGTCACTTGCATTGTTTTCAGATTAATGACGGAAACTGAATTGTCTAACATATTGGCTGTATAGGCATAGTCGTTGTTGGGAACTACAAGGCCGATGGGTTGTCGACCAACCTTAATTCTTTTTATTAAGTCTAAAGTATCCGCATCAAAGATCTGCATAGTGCCATCCGCAGAGTTATTTACTATCAACAATTTTCCGTCAGGAGTTGGAAGAACTCGAACAGGCGAACGATCGGTTGCTACTTTTTGCACGATCTCTAGAGTGTTTGTGTCTATTTTGACGAGGAAGCCGCCAAGAACGGACGTCGCATACACAAAAGGTTTATTCGGAGAAAGAGCGACGCCTTCTGTACCGGGGCCTACGGAAATTTGTTTTAGGATTGTTCTGTTTTTTAAATCCAGAGCTGTCACAGTTCCAGGGGAAAAGTTCGCCGTGTAAGCGCGAGATTCGTCTTCGGTGATTGTCACCATATGGCTCTGAGCTTGCAACGTCGGAACGGAATGAGAGATTTCGTTTTTTACAGCGTCAATAACCAAAACCTCTTGGCGGTCTTCGCAAGTAATATAAATACGTTTGCCATCGGCGGATGTCAGCACACCGTGGGGAGCGCAGGCATCAGTTCCTAATTGCAATTCGCCGGATTTGGATTTGTTTTTCATATCAATAATAGAAACCGTATTTCCCGGATGATTTTTGGGACTTGTGCTTCTTACGTGCTCTTTTCCATAGTTCGTGACGAAAACTTTAGATCCATCAGGAGAGCTTGTGATCTCATGGGGAAAATATCCAACATTGATTACCAAATCGGTTTGCTGAGTCTCAAGATTAATAAACGATGCTGTGCCATCGGCTTTATTGACAACGCCGAGATACGCGGGAGTTTCGTTAGCGAACGCTTTTAAACTTGTAAAGGCCGCGAGTCCGGACAGTAGAATTCTGATTTTCATAAATCCTCCTATTAGGTTGGTTGCTGAAAGACGGTTTAGCGAAGGAGGCGCAGAAAATAAAATATATAATAGGAATGTTATCTATTCCGAATAGGTATGGACATGGTATAAAAGAGGCTCATTCGAGGTTTAAATGGAACAACAGACTGAATTCTCCAAAAAAGTAATCAGTTTCATTAAAAAAATTCCCAAAGGAAAAGTGGCCACTTATGGTCAAATTGCAAAACTGGCGGGAAAACCTCAAGGGTCACGTGGTGTGGCTTGGATTCTGCATTCGTGTTCTGAAAGCCATAGCTTGCCTTGGCAGCGCGTTTTAAATTCCAAGGGAAAAATTTCTTTCCCTCCTTCGACGTCATCCTATGTCCGCCAAAAAAGACTGCTGCAAAAAGAAGGCGTTGAATTTGGTGAAAGAGATCAAATTGATCTTAAAAAGTTTCAATGGAATAAAAAGGTAACTCCAGTTAAAAACACTCGCTCACCAAAGATGTTCTCATGATTAAGATTTCAAAAGACCAAGCTAAAAAATTATGGATTCATGCCCAAGGCCTTGATGAAAAAACTCCTTTCGGCAAGGGGGCTAGAGCCACACAAGCCGCAGTAGAACATCTAGGCTATGTGCAGATTGATACGATCAATGTGGTGGAACGTTGTCATCATCACATTTTGTTCACACGTATTCCGGATTATAAACGTCAACATCTGCACCAATCGCAATCCAAAGATAAGACGGTCTTTGAGTATTGGACTCATGCCTTGTCATACGTGCCCACGAAAGACTTCCGTTTTTTTATGCCCGAGATGAAGAGGGTCCGTCTTTCTCCAAGTCAGTGGTTTCAATCTGTTAAGAAAGAAGAGATGCAGAAAGTTTTGCGTCTGATTAAAAAAGACGGGCCTCTTTCTATTCGTGATATCGAAGACGATGTTTTAGTGGAAAAGAATCATCCTTGGGCCAGTCGTAAACCTTCTAAGAAAGCTTTGCAATTAGGTTTCTACACAGGTCGTCTGGTGATTAGCGAACGTCAGGGGATGCTGAAAAAGTATGAACTGCTGGAGCGTCATTTTGATTGGGATGAAAAGCCAAAAGCCGCCACGGGAAAAGAAATTATAGAATATCTAGTCACTCGTTCCTTGCGCTCGCAGTCGTTGGTCAGTCTTGAATCGATCTGTTATTTAGATGCAAAAAAGAAGATGGAAGTAAAAAAACTTCTCGAATCAAAGGTGCGCAAAGAAGAACTTGTGCCAGTGAAGGTGGACGGGATTGAAAAGATGGATCTTTGGATTCGCCCGGAGGACTTGGAGTTGAAGCTCGAAGAGGAGAACGATCTTGTGCATATTCTTTCCCCTTTTGATCCTCTTGTTATCCAACGGAAAAGACTTCAGGCCTTTTTTGATTACGAACACCGCTTTGAAGCTTATTTGCCAAAAGAGAAAAGACTCTATGGTTATTTTGCTTTGCCCGTGCTTCTTAATGGAAAGATCGTTGCCGCATTAGACCTGAAAACGGATCGAGATAAGAAAAAACTTCTTTTGCAAAAGTGGAATTGGGTCGGAAAAGCGAAGTCTACAAATCATAAAAAACTCATAGAAGAAGAGCTTCATCGTTTTGAAAAATTCCAATTGGATTTTTAAGAAGTGAGGATATTCGTCTTCGAGCTCCTATCACGGGTTTTACGTCTATATAAAGTCTAGAAGCTGGGCGAAGGGTCTTTAAAGTTACAGGTCTGTCACTTAAGACTCTAGCAATGATAAAAAGCACATTAAGTCCAAAAACAAAAATCAAAACGAGTCTTTCTTTAATTTTTATCGTCTGTGCTCTGATTGCTGTCGGTTGTGCACCTGCCAGCAGCAGTGATGGTGAGTGGGCTTCAGGGGAACCCGATGTTCCCGCATCCACGCCCGAGACACCGCAGACAACAACACCTCTGCCAGAAGAGGAAACGCCTGAGGTGCCGGCGTTACCGGGTCTCTATTTTTCTTTTGATCCGGGCACATCGCGTTTGGCAAACGGCCCCGGCAAAACTTGGGATGGTTGCGAGAAATCTGCTATCGTTCGAGGTGGATACGACAGCGATACAAAGTGCGGGAATGGTTTAGTCCATCCAAACTATGCAGAACATCTCAATCGACATTTCTTCGGATGTGTTGAAAGAGCGGCTGCGGACGCCAATTATAAACAGCCCGAGCGAGTGTTCATTCGCCATTGGGGAACTTACGTGAATCGCAATGCGCGGGGGTCGACAAGTTTAAGCATGCACGCCTATGCACGTGCGATAGATGTTGTGAAATTCATTTTGTATGACCGAAATGGAGGAACGACACAAGTAAGCACTCATGTGCGGGATTTTAAAGGTGCTACTGCGAAGTTTTACAATTCGTTCCGTCAGTGCTGGAAGGAATCTATGCCGTCGGCTTGTAAGCCGGGACAACGGGAGTATTCAGGCTCTATCGGAATTCCAGGGTCGGCTTTAGGTGGAAACAGTTTGCACAACGATCATATCCATCTCTCTTTTCCGTTTTGTGCGGGGTAACTATTATGAAAAACTTTTTTAAATATTTAATTCTTTTTACGATCTCTTTTACGACAGTTTTTGTATCTTCTGCTTTTGCTGTCACGGAGGTCATCGGCGAAAAGGTTTTGGATCTTCCGAATAACAAGGGCCAAATCCAGGTGAGCACACAAAAATCCAGTGAAACTTTGGGGCGCCCGTATCGAATTGAGTTGCGCGTGAATTGCTCCAAACAGAAGGCGGCGCAATGGAAGAATCTGGATGTCATGGATTCAGAGTCTGTTTGTGACGTGAAACCACAGTCGGCGAAACTCACTTCGGATGGAAAATATGTTTCGATGATGATTCGCGAAACAGATGCCGATGTCTTTAATGAGCAGTCAAAGTCTGTCGAAGCCGCTGCTTTGGGAGAATTGCAACCGCAGTGTCAGAAGACGGCTCGGCTGTTTATGTTCTCAATTGAAAAGTACTGTTTAAAATAAAAAAGTGGCGACCTCTGTCATGTGCAGAGATCGCCACTGGCTCTCGCTCGCAACGCACTCATTGAACCGTAATCCAAACGTTCCTAATTCCGTTACTTCTTACTAAGCGATTAAATAAATAAGCATTGTCTGGATGCATGCGTATACATCCATGGGAAGCTGGTGTTCCCAGTCTTGGCCAGTTTCCTCGCGGAGTTCCGTGCAAGGCGAACCCACCCGTAATAAATACGGCGTAAGGCATATTACCCAAACCGTTATAGTCACCTCCGGGATATTTTCCAGAAGTGTATCGGTCATAGATGCGACCATCAGGGTGTCTATCAAAATTGGGCGTGCGATAGCCAGCCATACCTGTTGAAACAGCCCACGAACCACGAAGGCTTCCATTCACATAAAGGTACATTCTTTGTGATGACTTCACGACTTGCGCCCATACGGCACAGTCACTGCGATAGCAACTAGCTAAGCCGATAAGATCGGCGATAAAAGTGTCATCAGGTAAATGAGCTGATTTACCGGTTTCTTCTTCATAAATTTGGTCGTAGTAGCGGAGCACTTCTTCAACGTTGGGATCAAAAGGATTGAGCTCTTCGATCATATTAGGGATTCTGTCATCTTGCAGAGTTTCAAGAGTCTCAGCGTTAATTGTTGGCGATGCTAAAAAAAACAGAGCGGCGACGAGAGATGTTATTAGTTGTTTCGTTTTCATGTCACACCTCGTTTGTTAAATTTTCCTTTCTGTTCCTATTCTACTGCTTGCGGTCAAAATTTTAGATTTTTCTGTGCAAAGCAAGACTGGAGACAGGGTCCTGTATGGACGAACTGAAACAGTCAGACACGGAAGTCGAGGCATAATTGACATAGATGAGTAACAAAAAAAGACGGACCACTGCGGGCCCGTCTTATTGATTAACATATTAAGGATTGCAGAAGCAGAGAGATTTATTTCTTAAGAGGTAATTTTCCTAAGTAGTCTTTCTTGCCAATATCCACACCATTGTGCCGCAAGATTGCATAAGCCGTAGTGACGTGGAAGTAGAAATTCGGAACTGCGTGATGCAAGACGTATTCTTCGCCTGTCAAATACTGACCTTCCCAGCGAGGCTGAGTGATGTGTTTGTTGGCGGCGTCTTTATAGTCAGCAGTCGTGAATTTTTCTAGAACGGCAATCGTGCTTTCAATGCGCGCTTTAATTTCAGCCAAAGTTTTTTCTGTGTCTGCATGAGAGGGAACTTCTTTTCCCGTCAAACGATGAGCGCATAATTTCGCCGTATCGCAAGCAATTTGAATTTGACGAGTCAGAGGAAATTGATCCGGTGCTAAGCGGGAGTTCAAAAGAACTTCCATATCAATTTTTTTGGAATCAGCGAATTGAGCACCTTTATCAAGAATCGCCAAAAGGTTGTGAAGCATTTTTGTAAACGGGGGATTTGTAAGTTCGTAAAGCATGAAGCCTCCAGAGCTATGACTATGAGAATTTACCCGTTAAAAGTCCAGTTCCAAATCCTTATGACGAGCCTTGGTACAAGGAAGGTGCACTCCTCAGTTACACTGAGTGGGTCTTTCCAAGGAGAATGCGCAGCGTGGATTTGCATCAGTACCGTGAGAACCGTCAGAAGTTGTTAGATCAAACTCCCAAATATCGTGAACTTTGCACAACGTGTCTTCAACCTGGATTTGGTTGCTATTGCTCTCATGTGCAGCGCTTTGATCCTCTAATAAATTTTGTCGTTCTGATTCATCCGATTGAAGTGAAGCGCCGAATTGCGACAGGAAGAATGTCGCATCTCTGCCTTAAGGATTCTCATCTGATCATGGGTCAAAACTATTCCGCTCATGATGACGTCAATAAATTGATTGAAGATCCGAATTTTCATTCGGTTATTCTTTATCCTGGAGTGAAGTCGAAAAATTTGACACCGATGAATGAGGCAGAAAGAAAGGAACTCTTTCCTGCCAATAAAAGGCTTCGCATATTTGTGATTGACGGAACTTGGGCTACAGCGAAGAAAATGGTTCGTCAGAGCGAAAACCTAAGCACGCTTCCAAGAATTTGTTTTTCTCCGGAAAAACCTTCGACCTTCCGAGTAAGAAAGCAGCCGAACCCCGCATGTTATTCAACGATCGAGGCTATTCATCACACCATTGAACTTATTGGACAAAGCCAAGGCTTTAATACAGAAGGTCGTGAGCACGATAAACTTTTGCACGTCTTTGATTCGATGGTCGAGCGGCAATTGGAATTCATTCGCAAAGCCGAAGAGAAGCCCGACCACTTAAGATACCGCCGCGACCGCAGACGTTTTGTTACCATGTCAGATGAAATGAGGAACTCGAGATGAGCGAAGCTGTTGATATCTTTCTAAAAATGCCTTTTGGAAATATCCATGCGCTCAAATCACCGTCTTCTTCCTCGCAACTTCCTCTCGTCTTTATCCCGGGAATGTTAGGACGCGCTGAAGACTGGCTTAACGATTTTGAAAGTTTTGCGCCACGGTCTTGTGTGGCCCTCAGTCTGCGTGGACGAGGAGAGTCCGATTATCCCCAGACAGGTTTTTCGGTTTTTGATCACGTTGAAGATATTGAAAAAGTCATCGATCACCTAGGATTTGAGAGATTTATTTTAGTGGGCTTTAGCCAAGGGGCTCTGTATGCCACGGCTTATGCCTTAAAACATCCGGGAAAAATTGCGGGCCTCGTTATCCAAGACAAAGTTTTAAAGCAGAGAAGGTTTGGCAAGGAGTGGGTGGAGAGAGCGAAAAATCATCCTGCCTCTGCGGGAAAAGAAGACTTTCTGTGGGGCATTGCCAATGATTCTCAGGAATTAAACCTTCTTGAGAAGTGTGATGTTTTAAGAAAAACACCGACCTTGATTATCAAAGGTGAAAACAGTGCCATGGTTTTGGATGAAGACTTAATGGAGATGGAATCTGTTTTTCAAAACTGCACCATCGAAATATTTCCTGATTCAGGGCATGACATCTCAAGCCCTGATTATGATCTTTACGTGCGCACGATGAATAACTTTTTTAGAAGCCACCGAGAGCTTGCTTAGAAGCAAGCATCCGGCTTAGTGATTTGTTCTGTCGGAAATATACTTTAATAGACTCTCGCGAGTGATGCCACGCTCGGTGATCTGAGATTCCGTTGAAATCGCAGCTTTGGCCTTCACCCAATTTTTAATAGTTGAGACCGATGATTTGGAAGTCGGAGTGAATCCTTGGACCAAATCCAGGCAAAGACCACGAGCGGCTCCTGCATGAGGACTGTAGTCCCGCGACAAGAAAATACCATTTCTATACCACTGGTTGTTGCGATGAGCATCCGGATAAACACGGTGGCTGAGTTCACTCCAAACATCGCAGTATTCGGTATTGCTCATTTGTGAAGTCATTTTATAAGAATGGACATTCATGGACTGCAAAATCCAATCAGTCAACTCGGGCGCAAGTTCTGTGCGCAGTTCATTCTTTAAAGCGTTAAATTTCAAATTGCTGATGCGAAGTTTGGTATCAAAGAGCGCTTGGGGAGTGAGATCGGCAAATCGACCCGTATTTTGTTTTTGCCAAATTTGTGTGGCTCCGTAGTTCACACAAGCGCTAAAGAAACTGACGGGAATATGCCCTAAAACCGTTTGATAAAAACTTTGGCGGCAGGCGTTTTTCACGGCCAATTTATCTGCGGCACTCAAGGCGCCGCCATCACGGTCAATTTGTTTTTGATACTGCACATTCAAAGGAGCTTTACGGCAATTGGCTTCGGACGTGTACTCCAAACCGTCAAAGACATAGAGCTTGATTAAATTGTATTTGTCCAAAGACTTACTTTTCAGAAGCTGGGGATTTAGGCGGAATGAGGAAACACTCTCGGCAAAATCTTCGAAAGGATTTGTTTCACCGTATTTAGAAACAAAGGGATGTCCTTGCATAGCTTTTTGTTTTTCATTTGCAAACTCACCGGGTTTGTTTTCTTTCCAGTCGCTTAAAGCCAACCATGAAGCGGAACGGTCATAGTCGGCAAATTGATTGTCCGAGTGATTGTGCGCAATCTCATGATAGAGAGTGTACTGACGCATAAGAGATGTCTGTTCACTCCAGCCATCAAAAAGTTCAATGGCGGCATTGGCTAATACAGTGCCTTCGCCATCTTTATAAGAAGCGCGAGTGTAGCCACGTTTGAATTTGATCAACTGTTTATTAAAACCAAAAGGCAACTGATCCGGATGAACAAGTTCAAAGGAGCGAATCACGTCGGCGATTTCGGAAGCGTTGAAAGTATCGGCATTGATAAATGAATAAGGGGATGTATTCACATCGTATTTATCCATGAGGAAAAGCATTTGCGGACCCACGTCTTTTCCAAAGATTTTTTGAGCGGCGCAAAGTGCCTTCATGCATGAAGGATTCACTTTGAATTTCTCTTGAAAATTTTTCGGTGCGTCTTCAATTTTCATAGACTCGCGGGCCGGAGTAAGAAGTTTGGCAAGAGCTAAAACCAAATGAGGTTTTTCATCAATCAGACGTACGCCTGAAATTTCAGAGGTACCACCTTCGAAATTGGGACCCACGGGGATACTGTTATAATACTTTTCAATCTCTGACGTCGTTTTCGGAAGTTGAATGCGGCAAACGGCGTTTTTCACGTGCTGAGCTTTCGCGGCCCACCAATCCAACTCATCGGCTGCAGGAATTCTTTCTTTGGGACTTACGGGAACAGGACGATCCGTTTCAGTGTACTGGACTTTGGTCGGGGCATGGGTGCACGAAGTAAGAAGAAAAATCACGGATGCAAAGAGTGAAGACAAGGATTTCAAAACAAAACTCCCTCGAACAATGTTCAAAAAACACTCTTCGGAAGTTGCCGGGAAATCCCAAGACTCAGAATGAGAACTCGCTTTTAAAAGCTTTCGAAAGTTCCTTTTTCTTTATTTTTTCTGACGTTGGGAACGTTGAAAACCTGATTATGAAACGAAATATAGAAACCAGGTTTCATAAGTTTTGCGGTCAGCAGAGCTTCTGTTACATTTTGAGCGGCATCGCTGTCTTCAAAGCCCATGGGGATCATGGCGCCCGTAAAAACCACAGGAACTTTTGGAGTTCCCAATTCTTTATAACAGTGTTCAGCCGTTAAGCTCATTGTGTCTGTGCCGTGCAAAATAACAATGGGGCAGTTTCTTTGCATTTGATCTTTTACAGTGGCTGCAATCAGAGTACGGTCCTCATCTGTCATGTACAAAGAATCTTTGCTGAGCAGGGGATAGACCAAAATGTTTGTGTAGGGAAGACGCATTTTTGAAAGAATGCGATTTTTGATGCTTGTTCCACGGTTTTCGAGAGACCCATCAAATTCGTTGTAAGTCTTTTCGATCGTGCCACCGGTGGTGATAATAATAACATCTTGAATTGCAGTGCCCATGGAGCAGATCCTAAGCTAAGATCCGTCAAGTAGCAAGAATTGCAAAGTGCGCAAAAGAGGAGAACTTCATGGAACCCCGATTGAGTATTGTCACACTGGGTGTGAAAGATATGACGGTGTCGCGCGAATTCTACGAAAAGGGATTGGGCTGGCAGGTTTCACCTTCCAGCAACGAAAACGTGACGTTCTTAAAAACTCAAGGAACGATTATTTCTTTGTTTGGCAGAGAAGAATTGGCAAAAGACGCCAATGTGACAAGCCAAGGCAGCGGTTTTCGCGATTTCACCTTAGCGCACAATGTGCGAACGAAAGAAGAGGTTGCCCAAGTTTTAGAGCATGCCGAGAATGCAGGGGGACGTATTGTTAAGCATGCCCAAGATGTTTTTTGGGGCGGACATAGCGGATACTTTGAAGATCCTGACGGATTTTTGTGGGAAGTCGCGTGGAATCCTTTCTTCCCTCTGAACGATAAAGGCGAGATTCAACTTCCCTGATATTTTACGGAGAAAATATGGCGAGAAAAATTTTGATCGGTATTATTTCAGTTATCGTGCTGTTTTTAGTCATTGGCTTTTTCCTTCCTTCAAAGTGGACCGTGGAAAGATCAGTGATGATCGAAGCACCACCAGAATCAATTTATCCTTTGGTTGCCAATCTTAAAGAAGGTTGGGCGCAATGGAGCGATTTTGATTATCAAGATCCCGATATCAAATACTCTTACACGGGCCCTGAAATAGGCGTTGGGGCTTCGCGCTCTTGGGTTTCGCCAAAAATGGGAAATGGAACTCAGACCATCACAAAAGCCGATCCTGCCAAAGGTGTTGAGTTTGATTTCGTGATGGATAATCAGTTCTTCGTCGTCGGTGAAATGAGTTTTGTTCCAGAGGGAACCAGCACGAAAGTGACTTGGAAAGACAGCGGTGATGTAGGCTTTAATCCCCTCATGCGTTACATGGTTTTATTTATGGATAAAATGATGGGTCCTTCTTTTGAAAAAAGTTTGCAAACTTTAAAACAAAAAACAGAAGCCACTCCGCAGTCTGTGCCCGCCGAAGACTGATTCTCTGACAAGAGTGTCGCTCGACATTTAAGTCGAAATCGTAATTTGTCCCAGTCATCGAATCAACCTAGGATAAGCCCCTATCAAAGGAGGTTTATCCATGGCACAAAATGTTGAACCGATTCCAAATCCTCAGGCTCCATTAACTCCCTATCTCTGCATTAAAGGAGCTGATAAAGCGATTGAATTTTATAAAAAGGCCCTAGGTGCGGAAGAACTTTTTCGTATGGCGGATCCGTCAGGAAAAATTGGTCACGCCGAAATCCGAGTTGCCGGAGCAAATCTTATGCTCTGTGATGAATATCCGGAAATGAACGTGCGAAGTCCAGAGTCCATTGGTGGTAATCCAATCACGTTGCATCTTTATGTCAAAGATGTGGATGCATTTACGGAAAGAGCTGTGAAGGCCGGTATGACCGTGGAGCGTCCAGTGTCGAATCAGTTTTATGGCGACCGTGGAGGAAAATTTAACGATCCCTTCGGATACGCGTGGTGGATTTCAACCCATGTCGAAGACGTTTCAACAGAAGAGCTCAAACGTCGAGCGCAACTAGAGTTTCAAAAGAAACAATAATTACCAAACATTGATGATTTCGTATTCGCGGAATTGATCGCCGTTTTCAACGACGGCGACGCCGCCTACTTTTAAATCCTGAAGAGCTTCGCCAAGGGGACTGTTGGGAGTGATGACTTGAATAGTTCGTCCTTCAAATTTCACACTGAGACCGCCGCCTTTAGCCATGATAAAAAAGAAGCTGTGCTTTCCGTTGGATTCAACCTCTACAAGAGCGGTGGCATTGATTTTATCATCAGGACCGAAATCTTTGGCGTCAGCATGCTTAAAGATAACAAGAAGTTCTTCGATTTCAGAAATACGCTTGGCCTGGGCTCCGGCTAAATAAGAAGCTTCAAGGCCGCGAGTGTCGTATTCGTTTTCAGGTTTGCTTTCTTCGTGAGTCGCTGCTTCGTAAGTGGCTTTGGCAGCTTCTTTAAGAACAGCTAAGTCGTTAATAAGCTGTGTGCGAATCGTTTCGATTAATTTCTTTTTGTCCAAGCAAACCTCTCTTAAGCATAGTATTGTCTTTTGACGAATTAGAGGCAATCAGTCTTTAAAAGAAGAAGATTAAAAAGAAGATCCCGGTTTTTTTAGAAACTCGATTTCTTCAGGAGTAGAAACCCGCCCTAAGATTTTATTACGATGAGGATAACGACCAAAGCGATCAATGATCTCCTTATGCAGGAGTTCAAACTTATAGTTATTCTCAAGACCTTTTTGCGAGAAAAGGCGAACAGCTTCTTGGGCCAAATGCAATGCCAGTTCGTCGCCGGAAAATGCTTTGGCTGTATCACGAAACATATTGCGGGAAAATTGATCTAAGACAATGACTTCTGCCAAACGACCTTGGGGAGTATTTCTCCACAGAGAAGTTTTTCCGGCAATTACGTCATCGTATGTTTTTGAAAAGCGCGAACGTATTTGCTGGTCAAAAAGATCGTCTTTCATAAACCAGAAACTGGGATCAATTTCTTCAAACCAAAAATCAAGAACAACCTGCGAATCCATGAAGTCCCCCTTTTCCCAATTTATATACCTATTTTTTAAAAAAAAGGAGGGCTTGGCGGGGGACCAAGCCCTCAAAGAGGAGGAAAAGATTAGTGGGAAGGAGTGTTTAGCTTGTCGAGGAATCCCCCATTTTTAGACTGGATTTCAATAGTGCGTGCCTTTGCAGCGGCGGCCTTCGGTATATAAATACTGAGGACACCGTTTTCGTGGTTGGCTTCGATTTTCTCAAAGTCCACCGTGTTCGGCACACTGAAGCTTCGTTTAAAGGAAGCAGTTTTGTTTTCACGTTTGCGCTCACCTGAAATGGTTAGCACGTTTTCATTCATCTCAATTTTAATGTCTTCCTTTTTCACGCCGGGAAGATCAGCGTTCACCAGATAGTGATTTTCACCTTCTGTGATTTCGTAAGCTGGAGAGAACACGCGCTCTGTCTGCGCCGTTGCCGCAGGCGATGCGAAGTTTTCAAATAACTTCTCCATCTCGTTGAAAAGATCTGTCGATGTTGTTCTTTGAGGTGACCAATAAGGTGTTAAAAGTCTCATAGAAAAACCTCCTTTATGAGTTCTTTCAATACAAACATGTGTGTGCAAAATTTCTTGTCAAGTTCACGTGCTGTGTTGGAGGCCGAAGCAGAACTTCCCCTTGCGTTCTCTTTAAAATTTGTCAAGGTGAGCGTAAGTAGTTGTATTTTGTCACTTCTTTTTAGACTCTAGACGTCAGTGTGATACGCTAAATTTTTCTTAATTTTTTAAGGAGACGTTGTGAAAGTCGCAGTTGCTGGGGCCACCGGTTTTGTTGGCAAAGCTTTAATTGAGGTTCTAAAAAAGGACCACGACGTCGTCGCCCTTAGCCGCTCTTCTGATAAAACTCACGACCCAAAAATAGAATGGCGGCCTTGCGATCTCTTTAGTTTGCTGGATGCGGAAAGATCTTTACAGGGTATTGACGTCGCCATCTACCTTGTTCACTCCATGCGACCATCGGCCCACTTAACTCAAGGAACCTTTGACGATTTTGATTTGATTGTCGCTGACAACTTTGTAAGGGCTGCTGAAAAATGCCAAGTGAAGCAAATCATTTACTTGGGGGGAATGCGCCCTGAAAATGAAGAAATCGCAGTGCATTTGCGCAGTCGCTGGGAAGTTGAAGAAGTCTTTAGAAAAAGCTCAGTTCCCGCGACGGTTTTACGGGCGGCTATGATTCTTGGTCCTGAAGGATCTTCATTTCATATAATGGCTCGCTTGGTAAAACGTTTGCCGGTGATGGTCTGTCCTGCATGGACACGCACGGAAAGTCAGCCCACTGCTTTAAAAGACATCGTATTTAGCATAAATCATTGCGTTGGAAAATCCGAAGCTCTGAACAAAGTCTATGATGTGGGTGGACCTGAGGTTGTCAGCTATTCAGCAATGATGAGGAAAATTGCGGATCTTTGGAACTTAAATCGTCGTCTTATTCCTTTCCCCCTTACCAGTCCAAGATTGTCGGCATTGTGGGTGTGTCTAATCACGGGTGCTCCGCGTGCGCTGGTAAAACCTTTGGTTACGGGACTTAAATCTTCTTTGCGAGTGAATCCGGAGAGAGCTTTACACATTCCTGGCTATCATTTCATGAATGTCGAAGAAGCCTTGAAAGAATCCTTAAAAGACTACGATGAACGCAAAGCCCCTTTGGCTTTTAAGGGCACACCTTCACGCCGGCATGTGGTGAGATCCGTTCAAAGACTTCCGTTGCCAGCAGGGAAGACAGCAGAAAGTGTGGCGCGCGCTTACATGGATTTTCTGCCAAAAATGCAGCCTGGTTTTATGAAAACGGAAGTGAATGGAAATTGGGTTTACTTCTGCTGGCGTTTCCCCTCAACCCGACTCTTAGTGCTCGAATATTCCCCCAACCGCAGTTGGTCCCATCGTCAACTTTTCTATGTTCGGGGCGGGCTTTTGGCTCGCAAAACTATTCGCGGACGTTTGGAGTTTCGCGAAATATTAGGCGGAGAGGCCGTTATTGCGGCCATTCATGATTTTGAGCCTCGTATGCCATGGTACATTTATCGCTGGACTCAAGCCTTCTTTCACGTGTGGGTGATGAAACAATTTGGTCAGCACTTGAACAAGATGGAAAAAGCACGATACAGTAAACACAAGAACATTGAGAGGACGTCGTGACAACATCAACACACTCTGTAGTAATGGGCTATATCTTGTGGATCTTTGGCTTTATGGGAGCGCACCGCTTTTATTATGGCAAACCCATCACAGGAACAATTTGGTTTTTCACATTGGGTCTTTTGGGAATTGGTTGGATCGTGGATCTTTTTTTGATTCCCTCTATGGATAAGGCCGCTGACATTCGTTATAAAAATGGTCCGATTGACTACAATGTCGCGTGGATTCTTCTTACTTTCTTAGGTTATTTCGGTATTCATCGCTTCTACATGAGAAAATGGGTGACAGGTCTGATCTGGCTGTTCACTGGGGGTCTTTTCTTTATCGGTTATCTTTTTGATTTTTGGTTTTTAAACGAACAAGTATCTGAAGTGAATGGAGCTTAGTCGATGCTTTCAAATATTCTTGTCGGGGTCGTAGCTCTTTTGCATTTCAATTTTCTTTATATGGAAATGTTTCTTTGGACAAAACCAGCGGGTCTTAAGATTTTTAAGAACTCTCCGCAGCGGGCTCAAGATTCTAAAATTCTTGCTGCTAACCAGGGTTTATACAATGGTTTCTTAGCAGCAGGCCTTCTCTGGAGTATTCTGCATCCCGATGTTCTAATCGGTTTTCAGCTCAAGATTTTCTTTTTGATCTGTGTGATTGTCGCCGGAGCTTATGGCGCTATGACGTTTAGTAAACGTATTTTTTATGTGCAAGCGGCTCCGGCATTGATTGCACTGGCAATTACTTTTTTAACCCGCCCTTAAGAAGTCTGTTGGACTTCAAAAGCAGAAGAAAGCTTGGTTCGCAAAGGCAGCCAAGCTTTTATTTTCTCTACGGCCCAGGCAAAACCCACAGATCCCCAAACAATTAAAATAGCATCAAAGGGAACCCGGAATCTGTTTTCGGATTTAAAAAACCACACTGTAAAAAACAGCGTCAGCATCATTAAAGCGGAGACTTCGGTAAATGTGTCCTTACGCCGTGACAACGTCAAAGCGCCGAGCACAGAAAAAGGCAAAAGGACATAAGCGAAGAACTGAGCCCAAGGAAAATACCAAACCTTTAGTGGAGTCGTAACTATCGGCCATAGAGCATTTCCGCCAAAGAGATAATAAATATAGCGCAGGCTGGATACTAGGACGGCAGGATTTTCTATCACGCATTTTCCGCCTTCTTTCCAGAAATATTTTTGATCGGTAAAGGGGCGAGGCCATTTTTTAAAAGTCGTTTCACCCGTGATGCCAAAGAGAGGCGACATCCAACGGTGACCATGAGAATCCATGTTCTCTTTGGACGGGCATTTTCCCTCAACAAAATTCAAGGCACCGGCTGTCGGTCCAATATGCGGTTTTGCGTAGTGTATGCCGGTCCAAACAAGATGAGGAATCACAACTACAAGGCATCCTACAGCCATCAAAGACACTTTGCGGACCCCTGCAAATAATTGATCGCGATTTTGATAGAGCAGCCACAAGGAAAAGACCGGAATGAAGAAGCTGTGATTTCCTTTGAAATAAAAAGCCACAGTCATAAGAACACCGATAATAAAGAAGCCAATTAGTTTTTCATTCTTTAAAGTTCTAAGGATGAACCACAAAGTGAGCGTGATGAAAAATGTGTAGGCCATTTCAGCCATGTGCAAAGAAGCCATAGCGGCTTGAGCAATATGAAAACTTGCTACAAGTAAACTTACAAAGCCCGCGAGTTTCCCAAAGCGCTCGCGCACCATAAGGAAAATAAGCAGCACCGTTCCCCACGAGAAAAAAACTTGGGTCCAATTCAAAAGTTCAAACCCACCGATCTTTCGCACCCACAGGGACCACAGTGTAAATCCAATAGGCTGGAAGAGCTGATCCACGTCGAAGATGCCGCGGTCAATTTCTAAAGCGCGATGAAAGTAACCTCCCATATCAGAATACAAACTCATTTCTGGAGGTGATAAGATAAAGACGAACCAGAAACGTAAGAACAAAGCTCCAGATAATATCACAGTTACCCAAAGACGTTCTGACTTTTCAATTAGTGGCAGTTTCGCATACAGCGCCAGTGCCAAGGAAAATATCAAAAAGATCAAGCCTAATACAAAATAGGGTTCTGTCCACTCGGCATTAAGAAGAATTCCATATATGTCGGTTCGAGTACTTCCGGCAATATGCCAAGTTGTTTCTTTGGATAATGTCTCTGCCGTATTGCGAAGGGGAAGGCCTGTCTTGTTGTTGCAGAGATCGTGAAGATTTTCTGGAAGATTCCAGCTCTGATGGTTGGTGCGCAGATCGCGAACGCAGTTCAGGGTGCGCATGCGTAAACTGTTCACTGCGAAGAACCGAGGACTCGTGTCAAAACTGAGCCAGTAAAGACCTTTTCTATTTGTTTTTTGAGTCAACGTGGAGGGGGCACTTTCCGTTGACGTTAGATTCGGATGAATGAAACGAATATTTTCCGGACGAGGGGTAAGATAGTGGAACCAATAAAGTGCGAGAAGAATTCCACAGAGGCCGACAATAAAGAGAAAATTCGCAGTCCGAGTCTTAGTTTGTATTTCCATAACTTGAGGACCATTTACGGAAATGCGGGCCTTATCCTCAAGTTACGAAATCTTTAGTGAATAAGTCGTAATAAAGATCCGCTGTGGAAGACTAGAAGAACAAGGTAAGGAATTGTGACGGGAGCAAGAACAGTCCAATGCTTGGGATTATGAAAAAGATGCAGTCCAGTGATCACGAACATCAAGGGAGCAAATATCACCAAACTAATGGGAATTGCGAAACCAAGTAAAAGGAAAGCTCCGCAAAAAATTTCGATAAGTTTTACGGAGGGCATAATGAATTTCGTTTCAACGCAGGCTTCTACAAACTTATCAATCACGGCGCCAGACGGCGGAATTTTTATCCAGTGAAAAAAACCATTGAGTCCCCAAAAGACCATTTGCAATCCAAAAGCCCAACGGAAGATAATCTCGATGTAATAGTTCATGAGTTTAGTCTATATGAAAGGATCAAAAGTATGAAACTCTATTTTTCACCAGGGGCATGTTCTTTGGCTCCTCACATCGTTTTGGAAGAGCTCGGTCTTAGTTATGATGTTGAATCCGTGGATTTACGTACAAAAAAAACTTCTGCGGGTCAGGATTATTTCAAAATCAACCCCAAGGGATCCGTTCCAGCTTTGGATCTTAAAGAAGGCGGGCTACTTACAGAGTGCGCGGTTGTTCTTCAGTACCTTTGCGATAAAAAACCAGAAAAAGGGCTTATTCCGCAAGTAGGAACTCCCGAGCGTTACCGTTGTCTGGAGTGGTTGAACTTTGTTGCGACAGATATGCATAAAGGTTTGGGTGCTTTGTTTGCGACGGACAGAATGTTTCCAGAAAGTCCGACATCGGCTCAAGAATATCGTACGGCGACGATTGCAAATATGGAGCGCCGATTTGCGTTCTTGAACAGTCACTTTGAAACCAATGAATTCTTGATGGGAAAACAGTACTCCGCTGCAGATGCTTACCTGTTCACGATTCTAGGGTGGGCAAATTGGTTGAAGGTGGATCTGTCAAAACACGTGCACGTCTTCGGATTCATGGAAAGAATGATGGGACGTCCAGCAGTGCAAAAGGCAATGAAAGCAGAAGGGCTTTTGAAGTAAGATCTGATTCTTACCACTGGACTTCGTGAAACCTCCCTGAAATCTCTAGCTCTTTGGTAGCTTGAAGAAAGGGGAGGTTTCTATGTCCGAAGGTGTGATTGCCGTTGTCTGCTATCGGCCGAAACCGGGTAAAGAAGAGGCCTTGCAGCAACTCCTACAAAATCATGTCCCGACACTTCGTCAACAGGGTCTGATCACAGACTATCCTTCCACTCTTATGACCTCGCAAGATGGAACTTTGGTTGAAATCTTCGAGTGGAAATCTCCGACTCATGCCAAGAAAGCTCCGAGTGTTCCTGCGGTAAAAAAAATCTGGGATGAGACTGTTCAATTAGCTGAATTCGTTCCTTTGGGAAAACTCGATGAAGCTCGCTCTCCGTTTGCGCACTTTCATCGGAGGTCACCGCAGAAAACTCATCGCATGGTGCCCTTTGAAATTCATGCTGAAAACATCGATCGCTGCTCTGAATTTTATCGCAAAGTTTTTGACTGGAAGGTCGAACAATGGGGCAAAGAATCTTTTTGGCTCGTTGATACGGGTGAGGAGAGCCGTCCGGGAATCAACAACGGATATAACACCATTCAAGTTCACAATATTGGAGATTACTGCGGCCTTGTCGAAAGTAATGGAGGTCATGTTGTGACTCCCGTGGTGGAGCTGCCTCAGTTGGGATGGCTGGCGTATGCGACCGACACGGAAGGAAATATGTTTGGAATGTGGCAACCAATTGAAAACTAAAAAGAGGAGTGCCCGTATGGATATGGATCTCGCAAAGCTTGATAAGGAAATCATTAACAATGATGCTTACGATGAACTGGCTGAACGCTGGTATGAAGCACAAGACGATCCCATCGCTCTTCTACGCAATCAACACAAGGTTGAGATGCCGTGGATTCTGGAAGAGATCCGTCGCAATATCGGCTATCGCGCAGAAATTTTAGATATGGGATGTGGAGCGGGCTTTTTATCCAATGATTTGGCTTTGGCCGGACATAGTGTGACGGGCATTGATCTTTCCACTTCCAGTTTGAAAGTGGCAGAGGATCGAGATCGCACCCACACGGTTCGGTATCAACAGGGTGACGTCTATCAAGTGCCTTTTCCGCGAGAAAGTTTTGATGTTGTCGCTGCGATGGATTTATTGGAACACGTCTCTGATCCCTCCAAAGTTATTGCGGAAGCCACCCGAGTTTTACGCCCTGGAGGATTATTCTTTTTTAATACTTTTAACAAGAATCCATTGGCATGGCTCGTGGTCATCAAAGGAATGGAGTGGTTTGTAAAAAACACTCCCAAGGATTACCATGTTTATTCATTGTTTATTGATCCCAATAAGTTAAGGGAATGGATGGATGACGTTGGTTTAGAAACGATGGCCATTCGAGGAATCCGTCCTGTCTTCGCGCAGAAAGCCCTTTTTGAGCTGATGCGCACGGGGGTGGTTCCCAAGGACTTTCGTTTCAAGTTTACCAAGTTTCCCCTCATTGCCTACACCGGATACGCCAAGAAAATGCGTGAGCATTAAGGACTTTTTGATTTCAAAAAAGAAACTTGTGATTAAGTAAACAAAAGAATATAGACATTCATCTATGAACGTATCGGTTGTGTTAAGGTATATGAGCCTCTTGATGGTGGGTCTCATGGCTGGCAACTCCTTCGCATTTGTGTTGGGGATGGGTACGGCCATGGAGCACCTGTCGATTGGGTCGTATATTGAAATTCATCAATCTATGGACACTACATTCTCGGCATTGACGCCGATGTTTTATACTTTTATCACACTCCTCATCGCTGCAAATCTTTATACAATTCGCAAAGACTGGAAGTCGCTAGAGTTTATGCTCGTGGCGTTTGCATTGATCTGTGTTCTTGATGAGTTGGCAATGACATGGACTATTCATTCTTCGCAGATGATGTCTCCGCCGTCGGATTGGGCGGAGGTTCGTTCGCAATGGCTGCGCTTCATGTATATTCGAAGCGCCCTTTTGACTTCCGGATTTGGTCTTTTGCTCGCTTCAAGCTTCTTTATGAAAAAGAATCTGTCTTCCCCGCGAGATGTCTTTGCTGCCGTTTAGGAATATTTGATTTATCCCCTTTGTCATCCTCAAGTCCGTGTTTCTTTTTCTGTGAATAATCTTTTAAGAATTTCGGCAAATCCGTTTTTCCCGTGGCGTAGTAGTCTTCCAAGATCAGTGCTTTGGCATCGTCTTGTGACCAGCCTAGATGTTCTTTTAAATAGACATAAGCCGTTTCAAAAAGGCTGAGCTGAGAAATACCAAAAGACTGAGCATAACGAGCTGTCAAAAATTCGTTGAAAGCAAAAAACTCCCAGAAGAAAGATTGATCAGTGCGACGTTGCGAGCGTTCTCGCAACGTATTGACGAATCTTTTAAAGACACCGCTATTGGCGTAAAGATCCCAGTACTTTGAAAAACGATTCATTTTTTGCAAAGTATCGAAGTCCATATTTTTCGTGCGCAAGATTTGAAACGGTGGGTGAGTGGAGTAAACCATTTCCCACTCTTTATCATGGCGAGAAATCGGTGCTCCCTTAAGACGTTTTAAAATCCCCACTTGAATTTCATGAGGGCGCAGTTCAGCGAGAGTATCAAAACCTTTTCCGAAACTTTCCAGATCTTCTCCAGGGAGGCCGGCGATCAAATCCGCGTGGGTGTGCACTCCTGTTTCGGCAGAAAGAAAGCGGAAGTTGTCTTTTACTTTTTCATAGTCATTACGACGACTCACTAGGCGAGCGACATCGGCGTTCCAAGTTTGGATGCCGATTTCAAATTGCAAAGCGCCCGGAGGAAACTTTTTGATAAGATCGCGAATTTCCACAGGCAAACGATCCGGCACCATTTCAAAGTGCAGGAAAAGGCCCAAGTGAATGCGATCCAAAAAGAATTGCAAAATCGTCGTGCAAGTTGTCGGACTTAAATTGAACGTGCGGTCGATGAACTTGAACTGACGGGCTCCACGCTCCATCAGTTTTTCCATCTCTTGCAAAAACTCAGTGAGTTCAAAGTTGCGCACAGCTTTATCCAAGGAAGACAAACAGTATTCGCAGCGGTAAGGACAGCCTCGGGACACTTCCACATAGATCACTCTGTTTTGAATGTCTTCGTCTGTGTAAAGACCGTAAGGCGTTTTAATTTTTTTTATGTCGGGGAGAATGCCAGAAACGATTTTATTTTCGGGAAGAACTCCGTTCACGAGATAGTTTTTGCAGAAATCATAGAATAAAAAATCTGCCTCACCCTTGATGGTGAAATCCGCAATTTGACAAATCGGGTTTGTTTCTGATTCGTGACTGACCTCAGGACCTCCCAAAACGACGATTGTTTCGGGACTGATTCTTTTGAGCAGAGACACAAGTTCCAAGGACTCTTGGGCATTCCAAATGTACACTCCGAGGCCAATTATCTTCGGTTTTTGACGCAGCAAAGCTTCAGCAATATCACGAGGTTCCCGTTGAATTGTGAACTCCACGATCTCTGCACGGTCTTGAAGTTCTTCAAGGTTCGCCATGAGATAGCGAAGGCCGAAAGAGCTATGGGGATACGAAGAATTAAGGGTGACGAGCAGAATGTCCTTTTTCATAGAAGCACATCCTAGTGCATGTTGAAAAAATAAGCGAATTGTCTTTGCCAACATGAGGACAAAAAAGTTACCATTACCATGCAGTAACAAAAAACCAAGATGGATTTTGTTGCGCCGGCCCGGATGGCTGAAATTTTTCAAAGGATTGAATTATGAAATTGGCCACGATGGCTCTTTTATTCGTCGCATCGAATGCGATGGCTCACGTTCCAACTCTTGAAAATTTCGAAACAAAACCAATTCTTGCTGATCTGAACGACCTACGCGCCCTCAATATTCCCGTTCTTGCAAAAGATGAAAGTGTTGAAGTGGGCTACGCGATGGTGACGCCTCTTATGCAGCAAAGAATTCAAGAGCGTGCTCATGCCGTGGGCAAGTGCGGAGGATTTGAAGATCTGAGCACCGATGTGATGTTGCAGTCTCACGGATTCGACAAAATGTTAACGGAACTAGCAAAGATCAAAGAAAAGAATGATCTTTACGAAAGAGCTCCGTTTAAAATTCTTTCTTTGGAAAAAAGTGTGCAGATTGAAGCGGCTTTAACAGAAGTCAGCGAAAGCAACCTGCGCAGTTATGTTCAGTGGCTTTCGGCATTCCCGAACAGAAATAACCGCGATGCTCAGCCGAATAAACACGTGGTTGAGATGAAACAACGTCTTGAGGCGATGCTGGCTAATGCAACGATCCCTTATGAAATTTCTGAAATCACACACTCTTCCACAAAACAAAACACTTTGCGTGTGCGTTTGCCAGGAAGTACACGTCCGAATGAGATTGTGGTGTTGGGTGGGCACTTGGATTCCATCAACCAATCTTGGGGCGGTGGAAAAGGAGCTCCGGGAGCTGACGACAATGCTTCGGGTTCTGCGAACTTGATTGAAACTTTGCGCATCCTCATGGATAAACCGCAACCACAACGTACCGTCGAGATTTTCTGGTACGCAGGGGAAGAGTCAGGTCTTTTAGGTTCTGCGGAAGTTGCAAAACAATATAAAGCAG